>CAIOOA010000121.1 GCA_903859815.1 uncultured Methylococcaceae bacterium
TAACTTGCTCAATTATTTTCTTGACATCACGCCGCACTTAGTATTTAGAAAATATTTCAACCCACATGGAATGACAAAATGCCCCCTACGCTATCCATCTAAATACCCGCCGAAATCGCCCATGCAGCGAAAATGTCATCGGATGATTTACGCCGGGAATTGGCAATCCACTTGTTTAGCATCCATAAGCTTTCATTCGGCAAAGCGAGGGAAATGGCTGGCATGACGGTTTGCTCGTTTCAACAATTGCTAGGAAGCCGGGAAATTCCCCCACATTATGATATTGCCGATTATGAAGAAGACTTAGCCATATTATCCAAGCTTGATCGGCTATGAAAGTTGTCAGCAATACTTTCCCGCTCATCAATCTGGCGTGGATTGGTCGATTGGAGTTATTGCATGAATTATATGGAACGGTCCAAATTCCCGAAGCGGTATGGCATGAAATCGTCGTACAAGGGGCTGGACAGCCGGGAGCCATCGAAGTAAGCCATGCCAGTTGGATTGAAACTTGTCCGGTTGACAACAAGCTTCTGGTTCTGGCATTGCATCAAGAATTGGATGCTGGCGAGGCGGAAGCCATAGCACTTGTCATCGAACAAAATGCTGATCTATTGCTGATGGATGAACGGCTAGGACGTGAGACAGCCCGCTATTTCGGCTTGAATTACACGGGCGTGATTGGCGTAATGATTGAAGCCAAACAGAAAGGGCTTATCGGTTCGATTAAAGAACATCTGGACAGTTTACGGACGATGGCAGGATTCCATATCAGCCAGCCTTTATATCTCAGAGTGTTGCAAGATCAAGGCGAACTTTAACGGCATGCGGTACAGGTCGGCGTACCCGTCCCCGGCCAGTCGGCAAACAGCGGCAATAAGGGTATGGCATGGCGCGTCCCTAAGGTGCGATAGCGGTTGCTGTCGCGGATTGCCAGCCTGTCGGCCCCGAACGGCAGGCAATTCAGGAAGAACGGCAGGCAAAAATACTTGTCCTCCATCAACTGGAAGCCCAGTTCGCGGAAATACACCCGCGCATTGGAAACCGCTTGCGCCTCGTCTTCCGCGTCGCAGAACAACACCGCGCCGAAATACGCCCGCACCGGCCGGTCGCCGTCCATGAAGGCATCGAACAGCGTGTCGAAATTGTGCTTGCGTATGCTCAACTGCGGCAGGAACTTCAATATCGGGCCGTAGGCTTGGTTGACCACCCATTGCCGCTTGGCATCCAACGATGCGCGGGTGTCCTCCGCGTCGGGGTAGTGGATGGTCAGGGTCAAAATCGTGTTCTGGCGGATTCCCCGCGACCCTGACAGCACATCGCCCAAATAGGCCACCGCCGAACCGAAATGGATGCGGTCGGGGTAGCGTTTCACCGAAAGGGTCTTGACGCGCTTGCCCCCCAGCCACAGGCCACGCGCATCGACCCGGAGACTGTTGTCGAAGTCGAACAACTGGTCGCGGATCAGTTGATTGGGGTCGCATTCGGGGGTGATCTGGTCGTGCCAACCGGCATCTTTCCCCCAATTCAGCATGGTGGACAGCAACCGGACATAATGATCCGAACCCAATGTCTCAGGCCGAAGCCCGATGGTGCCTAGGGATTGAAACGTGGACAGGCGCAATTCGGCGGCGCGGCGGATGTCGTTTTCGGTGGGCATCGCCCCGGCAATCGGCAATTTGACCGTGACCAGCACTTGCATCCGTCGCAGGCGTATCCCCGCAGTGCCTTCAAGGGCCGATTGCGCACCTTGGCCCAAAAACTCGACCGTGGCGCGGAGCATGTCCTTGTGGAAAGGCTGTTGTTGGGCAATCCTGCGCGCTTGCATCAACGCCAAGGTCGCGTCAATGTCGGGCGAAGTCCACAGGCTCAATTGCAGCAACGTATCGACCGGCCAGTCTTGGTTCAGCAGCACGTTCACCCTATCCGCCACGGCAGGGTCCACGCCGGACAAGGGCTGGCAGATGAAGCCAAACGACAAGCTGCGATCCTCGGTCAGGAACAGTCCGTCCTCGGCATCGTAGGCTAGAATCGTAAACAATTGGCTTGCACGGGGGTAATCGGAGGGCGGTTTCATCGTGGTATCTCCTTATCGACATCCACAGCTTGATTGTTGCCAGCTTTACCGTGGAAAGGATTGGCTTGAGAGTCGGGTGTTGACGGTGTAATTGAATGTGGTCGTGGGTATCCGCTGGCATCGGCTGGCACGTCGGCGTTGGACAGTGGAAAGGCATTTGTCGATAAGTTAGGGCTAGGTTTGCTAGGAGAAATAACGCCACGCTTCGACAGTAGCCGGATGCTGTACGGTTGGACGGACTTCACCACGGCCCGTTTTGCCTTCAACAGTTGACGGGCGCGGGCGGGATGGCAGGGCGCGAGGGTTTCCCCTTCCACGCCAAAGACGGTTACACTACACATGCGGTTCGGTTGCTATCGGTTGGGGTGTGCGATTCCGGCCCTGCCCAAACGGGCAAGGCACGGGTTTTCAGGGTGTGTGGCTAGAGCGTGGCGGTGACGATGGCGTCAATCACGTTGGGCGCGGTATACACGCCAAGCCCAGCGGCGATGCCGACCACAAACCCCATGATGCTGCCGCGCATCACGCCGCCGACCAGACCGACGGCGACGAAAGTGACCGCCATGATGCGGCCCAAGGTGCCTTGCAGCCAGCCGGTCAGCATGGTGTAGATCGAGCCGAACTCGGAGGAGCCGCCAGTCCCCGCGAACACATCGGGGGCCAGCAGCAAAAGTGAAACGGCGCACAGTACTACAAGAGTAGGTACGTTTGGTTGTTTGATGGAAGGTTTCAAGTTCATGGATTCCTCATGGAAAGGTTTTAGGGTTTAAGGTTTAAAAGGATGGTGGTGGGTTTCCCCGCCTACCTCGAAAGCACTGGCTTCCGGTGTCCTGGCGGTTTCCCGCCCCCTCTCGGCCAAGGCTTGATGCCTTGTGCCGGAAAAATGAATTGTTGCTAACATAAAAGCCTTACCGTTCAGGCAAAGGCCCAGTCATGCCGTCCGGCCCTGAACCGTCAATACCCGTTGGGTTCATGGTTGCCGTGTCTGCATTGGATGGGATGCGCTTTTTCTCCTTTTCCCTATGGATGACTTGCAATGGCTTGAGGCTGGTTGCCACTGATGGCGCAGCCTTGCCGACCATCCATCGGCGCGGTTCGAGTTCGGTGAACAGGTAGCCCGACACGTTGAGGTCGCCGTCCGTATCCTCCCAAGGGGCCACCCATATCCGCATGACTTTGGAGGGTGTCCAAATAGGCGTGGGATCGTCGATTTTTGGAATAGGGACTGATTTTGTTCGGTGGTTGTCGGTATCCGCCAATGTCGAAGCTGAACCCAGTGGGGACGAGGTTGATGCCCCCAGTTTTCCGGTTGCTGGTGTTGTAGAATCACTGGGCCTTACCGTGGCATTGCCCTTGTCAGTAATTTGATAGGCTTCGACCGCCGACAGACAGGCGGGGTCTTCCGGTAAACCTTTGCAGCCGTATTGAGTTGAGCAACTTGCCAACCCATTCAACAATATGGAAACAAGTATGGTAAGGGGTCTTTTCATGGCCTGGCATCCCCGTCATTGGATGTTTTGGTAGAATCGGGAGGCACAACCGCTGCTTTGGACGGTGGCTGGACTGCTTCGACCCTCGGCGCGAGTTTATTTGCCAGCCAATCAGCCAGACTGTCAGGCGCACCCTTGAAGGTTCGCCCGTCCGGGGAAATCAGGAACGGCACACCGTCGATGCCGAACAGCTTGGCAGTCACCATCGCCCGTTGCACGGGTTCACGGTCGCATTTGGAGTCTATTTCGAACGGGAGGGTGTCATAAACTTGGTGCGTCAGTGCATCGCGGGCCTTATCCTTGGATTGGGTTTGCAGCATACAGCCAATTTTCACCACCAAACTTTGCGATTCCGGCCCTAAGACTGGAATGGGAACCAGTTTGAAGGTGTACTGGCCTTTGAGCGCATCCATCTGCTTTTGCACCTTGCCGCAATACGGGCAGCGCGGATCGACGAACACCACCACCTGTGGCTTGCCAGTGCCGATGGTGGCTGGCCCAAGGTCGTCAATCTTGAGCTTCATCTTGGACAGGTCTATTCTATTGGCGATCTGGTCAACTTTATCCAGTTCCGTCACCGCGACCCGGTTCCAAACATCAAGCAGGGTTCCGGTGATGACGAAACGCCCGTTGTCCGACATGAAGAAGGTCTTGCCTCCCGCCTTGACCATGTTCAGGCCATGAATGGGTAAAGCTTTTAGCCCTTCGATGTTGGCGTTGGACAGCAACTCCGCCGTGTCGGACACGGACGGTGAAGTTGGATTGGTGTCTGCAATTGAATGTCCTGTTAGGACGGAAAGCAGTATGATGATAAGCAGTCTTGGTAGCATGGTCTTCTCGCTGTAAATGAGAAGCCATTGTCCAATTTTTTATGTGTGGGGAGTGTTTGGAAAGATGGGCTAATTTGGAAGCTTTTTCGATGTATCCACGGGCATGAATGGGGCAATTGCCACTAAACTCGGCAAAGGAGACGTTGCAAGCTACCAATCGGCTAGAGATAGCTACGTTCAATAGCAATTCTGATACAACGGCTTGATCTTTTTAACTGTGTACGCGAAAGATTTAGCAAAGCGGTAGATCGCTTAATGGAGCCATTTTGGTGTCAGTGTTATACTCTGGCTTTTAGAACAATCAAGGGCATTCATGGAACCCACACTCTCTAAGCAAGACCGAATCAGCGCCCGCGTTCCGCACGAAATTTACGAAACGCTTTGTCATGCAGCCGACCTCACCGGAGCGACGGTCAACCAATTCCTAGTGCAATCGGCGATCAAGGAGGCCCAGTCAGTGATCGAGCGTGAACAAACCATCCGCTTGTCCCGCCGCGATTGCGAGCGGCTCTTAGACCTACTCGAAAACCCACCCAAGCCCAATGCCCGTTTCGAAGCGGCCATGAACTATTACGAGCAAACCAAGATCAGCGATGCAAATTCTAGCTTTGACTGGCGACCATGATAGAGAAGGCTTCAATTGCGGACGGAAGGAACTGAATGATTGGCTGAGGAAAATCGCACGTCAACACCAAGCGAAAGGCTTGTCGAAAACCTTCATTGCCACATTAGACGACCAGCCGAAGCAGATTTGCGGATTCTATGCACTCACGCTCACCGAGGTTGATACAAGCGTTTTGCCAGAAGGATACCGAAAGAATCTGCCGCGATTGATACCCGGCGTTCGCTTGGGTCGGCTGGCAGTCGATGTCCGCTACCAAGGCAAACGACTTGGCGAAATTCTGTTAATGGACGCTGTGCGACGGGTCAAACTGATTCAAGAACATGCTGAGGTTGTCGGGTTGTTCGTGGATGCCATTGACGAAAAAGCCGCCCAGTTTTATTCGCATTTTGGTTTTGAAGCATTTGCGGATGAGCCTTTGAAACTGTTTTTTCCGGTGCGTTGAGGAGCATACAAGCCAATTTAGGCAATTTCTATTAAATAACTCCCCCAAGGTAGGGCGCACTTCAGTGTGCAGGGCGGCCTGAAGGCCGCCCTACGGGTAAAAGCATATTCGTAATTGTCTTAAGCAAGGTAGAGTTTTTGTTGACGTATGCAATACGAACCCTACCAGACTTAGGCTGACATACATTTCTAAAAACTATTGTGATTTGGCTACATCAATGGCAAATATTCCAGCTTGGCTAGATTCACCCCCGGATGGGAATTTCCCATCGCCTCCTATCGAAACTTGTGCTCAATCACTGCCCTATCATGAGCTTTCCTGGGAAAACTTTGAGCGGTTGATTCTTCGACTTGTGCGCAGAGAACCGAAGGTAAGTGATTGTCGGTTATATGGTGAACGCGGTCAAAATCAACATGGTTTGGACATTCTTGCAGAACTTCATAGCGATAAATTTGCCTGTTACCAATGCAAGCGAGTTGAAAAGTTCTCTGCGGACGATATCAAAAAAGCAGTATCTACATTTCTGCAAGGTAAATGGGTTAATAAGACAGAAAAATTTGTTTTATGCACAACGTTGAAGCTACAAGGCACTCAACAAGTGGATGCCATTACCGAGCAACGGAATATTCTAAAAGCCAAGGGAATAAAATTTGAAACTTGGGATGGTTCGATGTCTGGGCTTATGTCCGAACGGCTTAAAAAATATCCTGATTTGGTGGATGATTTTTTTTCTAGAGAATGGGTTTGCCGATTTAATGGAGAGGATGCTGCGGAATCTCTTGGGGAAAGGCTGGATGGTGTGCAATTGTTAGAACTCCGCACACAACTAAATACCGTTTATGCCACATTATTTCATCGCTTTGACCAAGGCATTCGTATAGGGAATCAGCCTACGGTTAAACTATTGGATAGATATATCCCGCCTGCGGTTGTGGAAACACGAGAAACCGTAAGAATTGAAACCGCGCCAGAACAAAATTCGCAAAAACACGGGGAGACCTTTTATCTCGATGACAGACAACAACCTTACCAAAGCCGACTGACTCGAATAAGCTCAACTCAAGATATTCAGATTGCAGTCGGTGATTGGTTTTCTCGCCATAGCCGGTCTGTGATTCTTGGGGAACCTGGATATGGCAAAAGTGCCTTATTGCGTGTTGCCGCAATGCAATTATTATCTGGTTCAGACAGTCCATTTTATCTGCCTTGGCACGGTTTTTTGCCGGTATGGGTTTCCTTTGGCGGTTTCAGTGCGGCAATCCAGCGTCAACCAAGCATTAACCTTGAAGATTACTTTGACCAATGGCTGCATCAAAATAGTGTTGACAGTATTCGTGCATTATTCAAACGTTCATTAAGGCATGGGAAGATAGTGTTGCTCGTTGATGGCTTGGATGAGGGCCCAGATATTGAAGCGGTCAAACAAGCGATGGATAGGCTGAGTGCCTTTTTAGCTCTTCGCGCAATTCCGGTTGTTTTCACTAGCCGACCCAGAGGATATGAACGAGTTCGCCCGGACGGTTCTTGGCCGGTAACCCGACTGGCAGCTTTTGATGAATCACAGGTCGAACGCTTCGCCAAGACTTGGTTTGTTCATTTTGAAAGTCCTGAAAGTGGCACCGACAAACAGCTTGATTGGGCAGAGTCTAGTGCCGACCAAAGAACCAGTGATTTTATGAAAGCAATACGCGCCAATCCGCGTGTGTTGGAATTGGCGCGTACCCCGCTTTTTTGCCAGTTGCTAATAGATATATTTCGATTCGATCATGATCTGCCTGAGCATGGAGTTGAGGTTTATAAGAAGATTGTGGAGTTACTTTTGAAGGATCATCCAGCAGCGCGTGGTCAGGCGGCTGGATTAGCCACACCCACACCCACCAATATTCCTCGTTCTGATGATATGCGCGAAATGTTGATGAGGCTGGCTCTGCATATTCAGGAAAATGGTGGTTCGGGTGTTATCTCAATAGATGATTCCCAAGCAGTCTTTCGTGGGTTTCTCATCGATGATATCGATGGCCCTGGACTTTCCAATTACGACGCCAAAGATAAAGCCAAAGCCGTAATTGACTATGCGCAAATAGGCTTAGGACTGGTGGTGGAGCGAGCGCCAAACGAGTTAGGTTTTTTTCATCTGACGGTACAGGAATATTTGTCCGCTTTAGCCATGGTACGCAAAGATGAAAACGAGCAATTGGATTGGCTAAGTCGGGTATGGGATCAACCCCGATGGCATGAAGTGGTCATTGCGTGGTTTAGTATCCGAGGAACTGAGCAAGGTAAAAATACCACCCAACGCGCTATCGACCACATCAAGCAATGTGCAAAGGGTGAATGGGCGCGGCTGCAACTTTTGCGACTGCGTACTGAACTGGCCTCGGGCGAACTCGGTTTGTCGCCACGCGAAGCGCGAGCCACCATTGAGGAAGCAGCGGACGAAATCGAAACTACGCCGTTTCCTGAACTAGGGCAAGAATTGGCAAGGCATATCACGCTTGGGCTTCGATCACCTTCAGTGGCAAATCAGTGTGAATCGCGCCTTGCGAAATGGTTACCAGCCCGGTCGGATTGGGATAGGGCTGGGCTGTTGCAAGCTTTTGGCAATTGGTCAATGGCTGATGACTTATTGAACACGCTTAAACTAGCCTTGCATGATGAAAGCATACGCTGCCGTTGGGCTGCGGCTGAGACGTTGGCAAAGGTGTATGCGTCAGACCATGAAGTAGGAGAATACTTGGCGAGTAAGGCCGTTAATTGGCCGGATGTGGGAGTCCGTGCTGCGGCTCTACATGGACTAGGTAAAGGTTGGCCCCATCATGGAGCTTTGCTTGGTTTGGCCGAAGCTGCTCGAAAGTCCACCGACATGAACCTAGCATTGACAGGTATTGCGATTCGGGTCAACAACCAACTACACGATGAAAAGGATCGTGAACGGATATGGTTCATGTTCACTCACAATAGTGTATCGTATGAAATGCGAGATTTTTGTCGGGAAGTCTTGGTTCAAGGTTGGTGTAAGGATGAAGAATTAAAGAATCTTGCGATGGATAGTCTTCGCAACCGCATGTATGGTGAGAGACGAGTTGATGAGGAACAAGCCGTCTGTTTTTTGGCGGAGTCTTGGCCCGGAGACGAGGAAGTGGCAACCGTTATTGCCAATTTGTATATTAATACAAGTCCTCGTTTTCTAATGCACGATCATGAAAAGTGGAAAATTTTATTTAATACTTTCAAAGGAAACATAAAACTTTCGGATGCCTTGCGGGGTTTGTTGTCAGAATTTAAATCGAAATATAAAGAAAACTATTGGAAGCCTCATTCTAAATGGGCCTATTGCATTATTCATGATGACGCTGCCAAGACAGAACTCTTAGAGGCATATTCTGCTAATAATGCAGGAAATAACAAGTATTGGATATTATCAACGCTAATGGAAGCCTGGTCTGATGACAAAGAAGTTAGGGATACTCTAGCCAAAGAGTTTGATCGACCACCAGGAGAAGTGGCCTATATCGCATCTTGGATTGACTCTTTTGTAACGGAACCATCGAAACGCCGACAATGGCTACTTGAAGCAGTCGAAACATCTGATATGCGCAATCTTGTTATACCAGTGCGCCGCCTCCTCAAAGAGTTTCAAGACCTACAATGCCTTGCGGCAGCGAAAGCTGCTTTAGAGAAAGACATATGGTTTTACGATAAAATTGATATTCAAGGCCAATTGATTATTAATTTTCCCCATGTTCAAGCCTCTCGGTGCTTTGCAGAACAGTCTTTTGAAGAGTTGGACGGTGTCCCTCTGAGCTCAGTTGCTATCGGCTATCAGCATGATGCCAGTATCCGGGTTTGTCTTTTAAAACTTGCAGTGCCAGCTAAAGTAAATATCAGATTGGAGATTTACCGAGTCTTGCGTGAATACACGATTCCAAAATATGTTGGGTTAGCATTGACTGAACATATATGGGTTGAAAACAATGAGGAAATTCGCACTGCTGGGGTCGTTGCTCGTTGTATGTATTCATCACCGTGTTCGGATATAAAGGAAACATTGATAGCAAAACTTAAAGAAGAAGCAGTCGCCACAGGGTCGGATCATCAAATCCGAAGGTGTGCTGCATTTGCGGGTTTGATGCAACTTGGTTTATTTACTGTGTGCATTGATTTATTGGAAAAGTCAGGGAATCAATCAATTAATCCTCCTGTGCATTATCGCAATTCCAATAGTATAATGGCCAATCTGCTGTTCAAGCATTTAGAGGATCTTCAAAACGCAGCGGAATCATTGCAACAATCATTTGAATTGCCATGGGATGTTTTAATATTTAATGGTGAGGTACAAGAAGCCTTTTCTAATAGCTACGCCCGAACTCAATTGATTGATCATTTGAAATCGACAGAGATTGATAAAATGGACATGAGAAAACTCAATTTAATGGCAGAGTTGATGCCGAATTCAGTGGAATTGTATACTCATCTTATAACAAGGATGAATAGGCAATACCCTGACAATAATCTTTGGGAAAGTATTTACGAAATATCAAAAATATTGGCAGAGCATTTTTCTGATAATGAGCAAGTAAGAATTGAATTAGAAAAAATATTATTTGAGCAACCAGAACCTACACAAATACATTCTCCACTACTATACGCATTAGCACTTGGCTGGCCAGATAGCCCGTTATTGCAACGTTATTTGGGACAATCTGACATAAAAGGATGGCCTCTAATTTTTGTATTTGCCATATGCGGCATCAATGGCAATGAAGAACATGCCATGGCCTGCTTAGATAGGTTAGCTCAAATTACACTCGAACAAGGCGGTTTGCATAATATACTTTCTTGGAGCTTGCGTAATTGGGGGTTGAAAGCCCATGCAGAAGCCTTGCTTCGACGTTTTCTAGACAACTCAAGCCCAACGGCTATAAGGCTTCTTGGCCTAGCAGGAAAATTAAATTCCGACGAACGCAAGAATTTAGTTGAGCAGTTTGACAAGATAGTTCGAGATAGCTCAACATCCTGCCCTGATGGTGTTGATTTGGTTAGCGGCTCGGTGACAACGCTCCCTCAAGCGATATTCCGCACACTCACGCAATAGCCACCCCTTAACGATTATTTTCCATCAACTAAAGAGGTAAAAATGCGGAATACTTTTTGATGAAATACCAACCAGCCGTTTTATGCCACGAATTCCTAACAGGAAAGAATACAGAGCAACGACATGATTGGAACCACCCTATACCGCGAACGTGTCCTTGCTGAAATCGACACACTGCCCAACGAATTTCTGCCGTTCGTGCTGCAACTGGTGCATACGCTGAGTGAGAGCATCGCGCTCAAACCGGCGGCTGCGAGTTTGCGCCAACGCTAGACCCAAGTGCGGCAGTGCGTAACTTGGCTTTGGGATGGCATTGATGGCGAATGAACCCGAAATTCCCAGATCGCGTGAGTTCGGTTCACACTTGGATTCAAGCGCAACCTCTGCCAGCTTGCAAAAAAGTAATACCGTGTTCAAGATTGTCCAGATGAAGGTAGGCTCCCATCTGTACGGGACGGCAACGCCCGAGTCCGACCTTGACATCAAGGCGGTGTACATCCCGTCCGACCGCGACATCCTGTTGCAGCGGGTTAGCCCGGTGGTTACCGAAAGCCGCATCAAGGCACACGGTGAGAAAAACACCCCCGCCGACAAGGACTGCGAGGCTTTCAGCCTGCAACGCTACCTAGAACTGCTGGCCGAAGGGCAAACCGTGGCGCTCGACATGCTGTTTGCGCCGGACTGGGCCATGCTTGAGCCGCCCCATGCATTATGGCGGGAAGTCCAAACGCTGGCTCCGCGACTGATGACCAAAGGCACAACGGCGATGGTGCGCTACTGCCGCCAACAAGCCAACAAATATGGCATCAAGGGATTGCGTGTCGCAGCGGCAAGGGCGGCACTGGGATTGTTGCAAGAGTCCGAGCAAACCCATGGCGGCTCTGCGAAACTGGAAACCGTGGTCAATGAATTGGAAGCGTTGGCAGCGCAAGGCGAATACCTTGGGTTTGTTGACATGCTGAATGCACAAGGGGAAACACTCCGATTTTTTGACATTTGCGGCAAAAAGTCGCTGTTGACGGCATCCATTCAAAATGCCCGCTTGGTTGCAGAACGACTGGTTGACGGATATGGTCGTCGTGCGATGGAAGCGGAACGCAACGATGGACAGGACTGGAAAGCCCTTTCCCATGCCGTCCGTATTGGACAGGAAGCCGTCGAGCTTTTCCACACCGGGCAAATCACGTTTCCCCGTCCAGAGGCGGCGCACCTTCTCGCCGTCAAGCAAGGCAAAGTCCCCTATGTCGAGGTAGCGGAAGAAGTCGAGAGGCTTGTTGACGAGGTTGAAACAGCCGCATCCGATTCGGGATTTCCAGACAAAGCCGACGTGCAAGTGGTGGACGACCTTATCTTCCGCGTGTACCGCCAGCAAATACTGGGGGAACTTCAACCATGACCGTTTCCAGCCCTGTCCAAACCGATGTGCGGGATTACATTCGCCGAAAACTTGAAACTATGGCACAAGAAAACCGGGTCAAGTTGCTGTTTGGCATCGAATCCGGCAGCCGTGCATGGGGTTTTCCCTCTGCCGACAGCGATTACGATGTCCGCTTTGTCTACCGCTGCACTATGGATGATTACCTGTCCGTCGCTGACCGCCGCGATGTCATTGAAACGCCCACCGTCCACGATGAGGTTCTTGGCGTTGAACTAGACCTGAACGGCGGACATACGCAAGGCGCTGCAACTGGCGTTGAAATCAAACGCCGCGCTGCTCGAATGGCTGAACTCGTCGATTTGCTACGTCAAGGACGAGGAATTGCATGGCCTGTTGCAGGGTTTCGCAAACAAAGCCGCCAATTGGCAGGCTTTGTCCTACCACTACGACCGCCTTGCCCGCCGTGCTTGGGAGGAAATCTTAGCGGGTTCAACCCAAGTCAAGCTGAAACGGTATTGCTATGCACTTCGGTCTGCTTTAGCCCTTGCTTGGATAGGCAAAAACCAAACGGCGTTAATTGAAGTTCGCATTGGAGCAAACAGGTCTGAGTCATTACGATTGGTCAATGGCTGGATTACCCTAGATCGGCAGCTTGGTTCTTTCGCCCAATGAATATTCTGTGCAAAATCAGAGCATTGCCACATCAACTGCAATCGGCATAATGATCGGCAAAATCCTTCCGCTGATGTATAATTAAGCTTTCATTGACAATGCTTTGCAAATACTAAAGATCGGCATGGACACATCCCTAGAAACCCCATCCAGAATTGAACCCTGTCTCCTTGAAGCGGTTCCGGTCGGGCTTGCCGACCTGATCGCCAACCTAACCACGGCAGCAGAGCGTCTCGGTGGCAGATTGCACCCGCAGACAGCCGCCAGCCTTGCCGATCTGGTGCGGGTAATGAATTGCTACTATTCCAACCTGATCGAAGGCCACCATACCATGCCCCGCGACATTGAACGGGCGCTGGCAAATGACTTGGATGGCGAGGACTCCCGCCGAAACTTGCAAATCGAAGCAAGGGCGCACATCCGGGTGCAGCGGATGATCGACCGGCTATATACAGAAGGGGCATTGCCGGAACCGGCTTCGGTGGATTTCATTCGCTGGCTGCACCGTGAATTTTATGCCGATGCCACGGAAGCCATGCTCCTAGTCGAAGGCAGGGGTAAGCATTTTCGAATGGAAGCGGGTGCCTTCCGAACAGAAACTGAACAAAATGTGATGGTGGGCAGGCATATTCCGCCAAACAGCGAGGGGGTGGAGGCGTTCATGCGTCACTTTGAACAGCGTTACCGCTTGGCTCAACTCGGCAAGGGAGGTCGCATCATCGCCATGGCCGCCGCCCATCACCGGCTGAATTACATCCACCCCTTCCCCGATGGCAACGGGCGGGTCAGCCGCCTAATGAGCCACGCGATGGGACTCACTGCCGGGATCGGCGCGTCGGGTTTGTGGTCGGTTTCCAGGGGGCTGGCACGGGGACTGGAAATCCGGCGAGAATACAAGCAGATGATGGATTATGCCGACAGCCCCCGCCAAGGCGACTTGGACGGGCGCGGCAACCTGTCACAAAAGGCATTGGTCGAGTTTGTCGAATGGTTCCTGCGCGTCTGCCTAGACCAAGTGGAATTCATGGCCGGATTGTTCGAGTTGGACAGCCTCGCCACCCGGCTGAAAAACTATGCCGAAATCCGGGCCATGAAACCGGAATCCTACCCAATCTTGGAAAGGGTTTTGCTGTTGGGCGAAATGCCACGCGGCGAGGCGGAGCGGGTAACCGGGTTGAAGGAGAGGACAGCCAGACAAGTGCTATCCAACTTGATCGAGGACGGCATACTGGGTTCGGCGACACCGAAGGGTCCAGTGTCATTGCGTTTTCCCAGCCGTGCCGTTGATATTCTGTTCCCGCGTTTGTTTACAGATGGCTAAATCCCATTTACACCCGGCATCGCACACTCATCGCTCCATCAAATTCATAAGCTTGGTTAGCAAGGAGGGAAACAAGAACCGTTTCGCAAACGGAATCGCGCTAGAATCCGGAGCCACTTTGAGTAGAGACTTATAAAGCAGTTGCGCGGTGTCCTGCTTGCCTGTGGCGGCGAAATAAGCGCATGCCACCCCTGTGAATCCGGCAAATTCCGTCACATGAAAGCAATTTCGGTTTGGGTATAGCAGCTTCAAATCAAACTTTCCGTCGAAGATTTCCGGTATTTTATCGAAATCCCCGTCCATCAGGCAAAATTGAGCGTAGTTGATCTTGGCAAACAGATAGTCCGGGTTTTGTTGGTAATTTTCGAAGGTAATTTCCCGCATGGCCTTACGGTTGCCTGTCGATTCGTATGCGATTGACAGATAATTGTACAAAACTGGGACATCGGGATGGTTTTCTATTAGAACTAGAAGCTCTTCAATCGCTTGTTTTGGATTGCCCCTGATCATTTTGAAAAGGCCCTGCAACCGATCCCTGACCGGTTTTGGCAAATTTTCTTTCTGGTCTTCTATGGGGTCGGAGGTTATTGTGTAACTGCTAAATTGAAGTTTTCCGCCACCTTTTTTGAATTTGGCGAGCGATTGCCTATTTCCTGAACTCTGATTTTTGCGCGCCATTCAATCAACCTGTTTTTGTGGTTGGTACTTTTTCAATCGGGTTTTCATAGTGGTGTCTAGCTCATCCAGAAGCGGGTTTGCCGCCTTGCCATGGCGTACATTGTAGGTCTTTCAAGCTTGGGAGGCATTCACCCGTTCCCTGAGTCCCTTTCCAGGCTTGAAATGGATGGTGGACTTCGCGGGCAATTGAACTGGCTCCCCGGTCTTGGGGTTGCGCCCGATCCTTGGCTTGCGATGGTGCAGGGAAAACCCGCCGAACCCGCGAATTTCTATACGCTTGCCACTCCGCAACGAGAGGCTCATCTGGTCGAGTAGCGACCGCACGGCGTCTTCAATCTGTTCGGCTGGTATATGGTCGAAATGCCCTGCCAGCAGGTTTGTCAATTCTGATCGAGTCATTAGTCTCTAAATTTGTCTGTTCAATTCATAAAAGTCCTTGCTGGTCTGGACAAGGGATATACAGGGCGTGGCTGAAAGTAAGCATACTTTTCAGGCTGTTTCCGGCTTTTGAAGTCACTGCATTGCCGTTGTCATCAAGTCATTTGTTTGTTTTTCAGCGAACTAGCCACCGTCGAAGCCATGACTATTTTACGACCTTTCGGCCCGAAACGCAGTTGGATGAACGAGTTTCCACGCGATTCTTTTTTTGGGGTTTACAAGCCTTGGCACTTGTTCGTTGCTTCACCGGTTGGTTCGGGTTGGAATCAGATTGTTTAGTGACTTGCTTGAGCCGTTGCTTCTTGTAGGCCAATTGCTCCTGCAACTCGTCCACTTCCCCTTGAAGGGGTACATCTCGATCTCGGCACAGCCGCCGATAGCCGTCAATGCCAATAGCGCCAGTGGCCTCAGAAAGAGGAGCGAGCACTTCACCCCGGACTTTTTCCAATACATTCACGCGTCCCGCATGATTTGCTGTTGGACTTCTTCCATTTTGGACAAGGCATCCCCGTTCTGGAACGCCACATGGTTCGGATCAAACTTGATGTCCTTACAGTAGACTTGTTCCCGATTGTATATCATATATAATCATTCACATAGATCGCTGTTTTGAAAAAAGTTCTGGGTAAAAAGTAATTCCAGCATTTAAGCACAGCCCTATCTATTTGATTTATATAAAAACTCATCGGGATCAACTCTGTTATCATTTTTCGAAGAATTCCATTTGAATAATCTACAGTTTAGTTTTACCATAAATATGGACCTACTCGTCAGGCTGAAAAAATCAGCAATAGTGCAATTGACAGGTCCAGCCAATGGTTTAAGACACCTAGGATCGGCATGGACACACTCATAGAGATGCCTTTCGGCATCAACATTGCGCTTTTGAAAAGGTTCCCGTTAGGCTGGCTGACTAGGGGGTTGCGATGGACCGTTTGTCATGCAAATTTTAGCCGCATACAACCGCCAAACTTTGTGAACTGATCCGAACATGGTTATCCTATCTAGAATTTAACTCTTACTTTTATTAAAACTAAAATGTCCGCCAATCCTCAACAAGCAGACGCAATTAAACTTATCGGAGAATGGTCAAAGTGGATGGTAGCTGTTGAAACAGGTGCTATTGCAGTTATTATATCATTAGCGAAGGGTGAGCATATGACAAGTCATCTCATGATTATCCCTTTATCATACTCCGTTGCGATTCTTTGTTTCATGTTTTCAGCAATAATCGCAGCAATGGTACTGGTTTCTCTTCCTGCTGCTGTACAAGATATTCGTGATAATGATTCGGTTTGGGATAGACCTTGCACTGTTTTTGGTTATTTTGGTAAATTGCCATTTTGGATGGCTGCTAAAGTTCAATTCCTCTCTTTTGTAGTTGGAGTATTAGCCTTTGGCTTTGGCGCGATAGCTTCTATATTACTAGTCTAGCTACTGGTAGATTTCTATTGTAAACCAAGATAATTAAATCCTTTAATGGAAGTTATTACATCAAAATCATTAGATTATATCGTATCAATACCTTCCGTTAGACAGGTGGATGATAGTGGCACACCAGTACTTTGCTTTTTACATGGTTACTGTGAAGCCTATCCAATGGATATCCGAGCAGCACTCACACTACACGGACCATTAAGTCAATCAAGTTCCCCAATAGCAACTGGATGCTTCATTGTAGTTGCACCTCAGTTGCCCGCCAAGGGAGATGACTGGTACAAATATACGAGAATAGTACTTGATATTGTTGTTGAGATACAGAATAAGTATGGTGGGAATAAAAATAAAACCTACCTGACGGGCTTCAGCTATGGTGGTAATGGAGTTATTGATATAGCTCTTATGACTCCTGATATCTGGGCAGGGCTTTGGTTAGTCGATCCGACAAGAGTACCAAATACTAGCCCTAGACGACCAATTTGGCTTTCTATTGGCGAACTATCTAGGAACAACAAGAGTCTTTTCATCGAGCGATTAAATCTTAAGCCAGCAACTGGTTTCGAATCAGGTGAGAATATTTATTTTGATGGAAATCTGGATCACATAGGTACAGCTACCTTAGCTTATCAAGATGAGCGAGTTTATACCTGGCTTAAAAACAAGAGCTTATCACTTATTAGCTAAAATTATTTACCATCTTGATGCATTACAGCTTATTCTTAATACGATTTAGAAATTAGGCCGTTTAGAGCGTTTTTCAAAATCAGCTTAACTTCCCCAACTGATATTATGAAACGAAAAATACGCATCCAAGTGTGTGTACTCCCAAAACTGTGGTAGTGGCAAATCAGTGCCATGCGGTTCTGTATGAATTACCAATTCGATGTAGCCAATCATGCACAAACTGTGTACCAAAACCGCTAATCTATTCAGTGGCAGGTCGTTCATGCCGCGAGTGATTGGCTAAATTCCGACTGCGCAAATCATTCCCAGCATGAAGCTTCAATTGGGTTCCCTTCTGCACGACAAACTCGATGGCGCGGGCGGCATCGACTTCGATGACAGGGAACAGGTTCTCCGCCATGTCCATATAGTAATGCGCCAGCCGATCCATCGCATACCCTGCGCCTTTCAGTGTGCCGCCTTCCATCCCGGCTTTGGAAAACGATTTTTGAAACGGCGTTGCCGCCACACCACCGGGGCCAGCCAAAGCCAGCACCTGGGTCTGGTTGCGCCCGAATGCATCGGAAAAGCCCCGTAGGAACCCGGCCAACAGTGCATTACCGAGCAACTGGCCTTGCTTGCTGACCACCCGACCCCGAATGCCGACCTTGCCGTCTTCGCTAACTGCATAGGCATCAATCGGCACTTCAATCACACCACCATCGTCGCGGACGCAGGAAATCGACTCGCCCCGGATGTAGGCGCGTTCCGAACTGAGGTCGCCGTAACCGGCAGAGAGCAGAAAGCACTCGCGCACATCGGCGCGAAAGCGGTTGGGCAAAATCGCCTCGTCCTTTAGTCGCGCTAAAACAGGGAACGGCTCGCGCCTTGCGCCCTTGCCGGTCGGCGCATCAAGCCCGTTGAGCAAGTTGCCAGACAAAATGCTGCCAGCCGGGATGAACAGTATGATACTCCCCATATTTCAGACCACGACTTAAGATAGGAGGCTCAAGCAACAAGCAAGGTGAATCATGGCGAATGTACGCAAGAGGCATACGGCGGAGTTTAAGGCCAAAGTCGCGGTGGAGGCCATCCGGCAACAGA
>CAIOOA010000122.1 GCA_903859815.1 uncultured Methylococcaceae bacterium
GAGTGGATGCCTTTTTCCGCCTACGAATCCTTTCAGTCCCTACAAGAAAACCTGTTCGATATTCTCGCCAATATCGGCAAGACTTACACCGTCAACTTTGCTTGAAAATATGTTAAAGAATTTATGAACGACCACTTATATTCATGGGAGGATAGCGCATGACCGATAATGCTGAAAACCTAATTCTTGAACATTTGCGCGCACTTCGTGCCGATGTAAGTTACATCAAAACCGATGTCCGTGATCTTAAATTGAGAATGTCCAGCATGGAAAACTATATGGCGAGTTTCCATTTGGAAATTGCCCGTCATGGCAGCAAGTTCGATGAGGTCGACGCACGGATAGACCGCATCGAACGCCGTTTGGCATTGCGCGACAATGCCTGAAGTTGATAATCCTGTGCTAGAAATTCTCAGGTAAATGCAGGAGGGTATGGCCGACTTGAAACAGGACCAACGTTCCATCCGCGAAGAATTGATCAGCCTAAGACAGCAATTGCATATTATGCAAGGCGTCGATTTGCGCCGCGAACAAGAAGTTGCCGGTATTTTGGTGCAATTGGATCGGATCAATGCGCGACTTAATCTGGTTGAGCATTAAAATCACGAAACGAAGCGCGGCGGGGTTGCGCTCGTTACCAAGTCATGTCGGGCAACGTCTTTTTGTTGCCCGACATCCGGTTTCGTCGGGTGCGATGAAGCTGCGCCCGACCTACGGAACTGATTTTCCCATTAAGCCGACCAAAAAAGATCCGATTACCACATCTTTTATATCTTAATCGATTCTTTTTATATCCAAGCCGAGGAAAATAATGTCGGTGAGGGTTCTTTTTATATCAAGCTCGATGTCTTGAACGTCCTCGCCGATAAAAAAAGAATCGAAGCCGATGTTAAAAGATCCAGCTAGGGGTTAATTTACAGCGTATCCGGCTAATTTTCCCCCTAGGCCGACATTATTTTAATCTTGCGGGTCTGTTGGAGAGGGCGAGCCAGTTGTTTTTTCTCTCGTTCCCACGCTCCAGCGCTCGTCGTTATACACAAATCCTGCTGAGCCGTAGTGCCGTCATTCCAGCAGGGATGCAGGAATCCAGTGCCATGGATGGTAACTTGCCGTTATGTAAGTGGTTGATTTAGCCTAATTGCAAACTCGCCGATTCACATCCATGTGACTGGATTCCGGCAGTCCATGCCGGAATGACGAGTTTCCAGCACTTGTGTATAACGATAAGCGGAGACCGTATAAACGATGGCAATGAAAGCGTTTAGAATTTTCGCTATGCGCGACTGTCTCGCCGGGCATCCAATCTTTTATAATGGGTTCGGCATCGTTTCGGTTGACGCGCCACTTGATTTATCGCCAATGAACAACCACCAGCGAAAAACGCTAACAGCTATTTTTTCCAAGCCGCCTCCGGCAACGATTGCATGGTCGGAAGTGGAAAGCCTAATCAAGGCACTGGGTGGAAAAATCACCCATAGTCAAGGGTCAAAGGTAAGGATAGATTTGCATGGAATTTCACTCAACATTCATTCGCCACATCCGCAAAAAGAAGTCAAGCACTATGCCGTCCGCCTTTTGCGGGAGTTTTTAAAAAAAGCAGGAGTTGAACCATGATCTACAAAGGTTACCGGGCAGAAATCAGTTATAGCGAAGAAGACGAGTTGTTTTTCGGGCGGGTAATCAATATTGAACACGACATTATTGCTTTTGACGGCCGCTCCATTGACGAACTCAAGCAGGCTTTTGCAGCAGTGGTTGACGAGTACTTGCAAGACTGCTTGGTTTCTCACAAACAAGCCGAGCAACCCAGCGAAAGGATAGCGGCTTGACTAGACATACCCGTGTAGCCGATTAGCGAGGAATGAAGCGCACCGTTGGGTGGTTCCCAAGCTCCTGCTTCATAGGGCATGGCAAGCTAGAGCTTGTAAGACGACGGTTCCCAAACTGGAGTTTGGGAACCAGCAAAAGCGGTAAGGCGCGGTAACCCGGCATGTCGGTGCGGTGAGGAACGAACCGCACCGTTCGCGTTCTCCGCGATTGATGTGGTTCGCTTTCGCTCACCGTATCCTACCGGACTGGCGCAAAAACGCGGTAAGATACGCATGATGAGCCTCTTTCTTCTGCCTAAGCGGAATCTGGCGCGAATATGATGAAAAATTTCCGATGGAACCCTGATAAAAATATCTTTTTGAAAGCCGAAGGATCAGACATAAAGAACCCCGTTCGGAGAACCGAGCGGGGTTTTTTGATATTGTTCTTCATGGGAACTTACGTTTTTTGCGTCGCAATGTTCGCGGGATGCGGTCCTATGTGTACTGGCGAACAGAACAATGCTTGGAAATTTCCTAAAGTGATTCCGCACTTGGTTTTCGCATAACATAGAATTTTTGTGGGTATGCGACCACTGTCGGTATCTAGCAAAAAGTTAGGTATTTCTCCTAGTATGCAATGAAGGCAACAAATACAATGAAAGCAACAAACTATAAATTAGTGATGACAATTGCTTGTGCAATATCGTCATGGCTTGGAATGCCAACTGCCTATGCAAGTTGCCCAACTTTGGATCAGGGTTCAGCAAAAAATTATGTGGCGGATTATGTGCAATCCCCTGATAACATTGGCACGTCGTGGAGATTTTATATTAGACCCCGCAATGGTTCTTGTTTAAATGCGGATCAAAATTATCAATCGCCCAAGGGTAGTAAGAATAGAACTGCGAAGGTTAACGATGGAGGTCATAATTGTTCCGATAATTATAAAAGCTATATCAGTCTCGTTGTTCCTCCAGCAGGAGACATTTACAATACATTTGTAAACCCTCCAATAGTGGATAACGTTCCGAAGAGGGCAACTACAATTGGATTTAAGCTTGCAGGAACAAAGAATTCTGGTGGAAATGGAGGGGCTATTGCATTGACGCCAATGCTAGATGCTGAAGGGAAACCTATTAACGGTACAGTTAAAGTGGTGGGTGTCTGTTGGCAGTGATTAAAAGTGATGCAGGGTATAGCATCCCGAAGCGCGGAGGGGTTTTCGCTCGTAACCAAGCTCCAGCTTGGTAACGCTACCTTAGAAACTCCCGCTTCAACCAATTTGAAGCAGGGCTTCTAATGAGGATGTTCACGCCCTTGACCGCGCGGCCCTTGCAATGGTCGAAGTGCCAGGCGATGATTTC
Organism: uncultured Methylococcaceae bacterium; assembly: GCA_903859815.1. GTDB lineage: Bacteria > Pseudomonadota > Gammaproteobacteria > Methylococcales > Methylococcaceae > Methylumidiphilus. The sequence continues at coordinate 3,176 of CAIOOA010000122.1, forward strand.
GTTTTCGTCGCTGTGGGGCTTTTCCTGGATGGTGTCGTCGAAGACCAGCACGCCGTCGTCGCTTTCGACGGCGCGGACGGTCGGCTTCACCAGCGCCCACAGGTCGCGGGAGTTGTGCTCGGCCCCGGACAGGAAACGGGTGATTTGGTCATGGCTGTACTCGTTGTCCAGCAGCAGTGACAGGCCCGTCGCGGTGATCAGCGAGAACGAACTGATCAGGTAATCGCTGTACAAATCTAAAAGAGGGTTTTTCATGGAACACGTTTCCAATAAGCCAGATCAACACCGGCATTTTATGCCTTTATCAACGACCGTGCGTAACATCAGTGACATAAGATAAAGATAAGCGAAGCTAGCTTCGCCAGTCAAAGCAAGCTTTGACGGTCCGTTTTTTCATCCCTGCTAACATCAGTCAAGATTTGTTAAACTGTTGCCGAGTCTGACGAAGCTCGTCACCCGCCACACTAGCAGAGGAAACCATGGACATCGCTATCGCAATCACTGCCGCTTTAGCCCCCGAACTGCCCTATCTGCTGAAAGGCATCGAAGAGGCGGCAAAAGAAGCAGGCAAGAAACTGGGTTCTGCGGTGCTGAAACCCACTGGTGACACCCAAGCTTTCCATGCCTGCAACATCGGCGATGGCGCAGTAGCACAAGGTAATGGAGCGGTCGCGGCGGCTAAACACGCCATCGCGGTAGGTGGAAATGTAACGGGCAATGTTACCATTGGGCAGAATAGGGATTGACCATGGCGGAGCCAGTTTCAGAGCGAGAAGCAGAATTAAGGCAACTTCAAGAACTACTCAGTAAGTTCAGCCCGGATGAACTGGCATCGCTGATGCCGGGTGCAACGCAGACTACCGCCACCAACATTGGCTCAGGAGCCATTGCCCAAGGTGAAGGTTCCATGGCGGCAAGCGATCACAGCATTGCCATAAGGGGCAATGTCTATGGCGATGTTTACCAAGGCCCGGCACCTAAGGACGGCAAGGAGGCATTGGCTATCTACCGTGCCGTGTTGGCGTACTCGACGGGCCGTCTGAGTCTGCGGGGTTTGGATATGGGTGCGTCGGATGCCAGCCGCAAGCAAGCCCCGTTGGACTTGGCGCAAATCTATGTGGATTTGGATACCACCTCTAGGGTTTCGGCATTGGAAGCAGTCATCCGCTATCGTCGCTTAGTGCTATTGGGCGATCCCGGCAGCGGCAAAAGCACCTTTGTCAACCGGCTGGCTTGCGGGCTTGCCGATCCTTCTGACCTAGCACTGACAGTGACCGGCTGGCCGCAAAAGGAAGCCAACCGTGTGCCGGTGCTGGTTGTCCTGCGCGATTATGCCCGTAGCATCCAAGGCAGCGAACCCTCCTGTCTACATCTTTGGTCGTTCATCAAAGCTCGCCTAGAATCCCAAAACCTCAGCGCAGCCATTGAAACCATCCATCAAACTCTGGAAGACGGCGAAGCCATCGTCATGTTCGACGGCCTGGACGAAGTTCCCACCCGCGAACAACGCTGTTTCGTGCGCGATGCGGTCACGGCGTTCAGCCAGCGTTACCCAAACAACCGCTATTTGATGACTTGCCGCATCCTGTCCTATCTTGAACCGGCGAACCCCAATGAGGAAGACCTGAGAATTTCAGGTTTTCCCATCTACACCCTTGCCCCATTTGATGACCGCAAGATCAAACGCTTCATCGCGGCTTGGTATCACGAACTCACCGAAAAAGGCACAGTGAATGCCGAAGAACGCGACGGCCTGACCCTACGCTTGCAAGAGGCCGTGCGTCGTCCCGATCTGCACGGCATGGCGGGCAACCCCTTATTGCTAACCGTCATGGCCTTGGTCCACACCCACAAAGGCCGTTTGCCGGACGCACGGGCCGTGCTGTACGAAGACACCGTGGACTTGCTGTTGTCCCGTTGGGAGGAACAGAAACAAGCCAGCAAAACATCCCGTCCGGGGCTAACTGAATTATTAGCTCAGGCGAAGCGGGCAGAGATCGACCTGAAAAAGGTGTTATGGAGCTTGGCCTTCAATGCCCACGAACAGGGGGAAACTGGCGACGGCCAACTGGCTGACATCCCGGAAGCCAGCTTGCAAAAGGCGTTGGCAAACCTGAACAAGAATGACGAGGGCAAACCTGACTTGAATTGGGCGCGTGACCTGCTAGACATCATGAAACTCCGAGCCGGCCTGTTGATCGAGCGGCTACCGGGGGTCTTCACCTTCCCCCATCGCACTTTCCAAGAATTCCTGGCCGGCGTGTATTTGACCAGCGAAGGGGATTTTGCCCGCAAGGCCACCGCCTTGGCGGACGACGCGCCCCGTTGGCGCGAAGTCATCTTTTTGGCGGTCGGTTATATGCTGCACCGTCAGGGCGACACCAGCCGCCCCTTGGCTTTAGCAGGGGAACTCTGCCCGGAACAAGGTCAAGACCAAGAAAAGGCTTGGCGGCGGGCTTGGTTGGCGGGGGAAGTATTGGCGGAGCTAGGCTCGCGCACGGCGGACAGCCAACTGGGCTTGGATTTGCGGAAGAGGGTTTGTAGCCGATTGACCGACTTGGTGACACAAGCCAAGTTGCCTGCCAAAGAACGTGGCTTTGTAGGCGACCTGCTGGCGGGTTTGGGCGACCCGCGCCCGGAAGTCATGGAAGTTGATAGCATGCAATTTTGTTGGATACCCGCAGGCGTTTTCTTAATGGGCGGCAATGAATGGGACAAGCTGGCTCGCAGTGACGAAAAGCCGCAGCATGTGTGTGCTATCCCCTATGGCTACTTGCTGGCCCGTTTTCCCGTCACCGTCGCCCAGTTCCGTTTATTTCTGGAACAGACTAAAACTCAACCCGGTGACAAGCGTTGCCTGAACGGGCTGACCAATCATCCGGTGGTTTATGTCAGTTGGCATGAGGCTATGGCATTTTGCCAGTGGCTGACGGGTCGCTGGCAGTCTCAAGGCTTTCTGCTGGATAGTTGGGTCATAACGCTTCCCAGCGAGGCGGAATGGGAGAAGGCCGCCCGTGGCGGGTTGGAGATTCCTGTTAAATCTCAGATTCCGTCGCCGCCTTTTTCGGCTGAACAGTTGATATTGCAAGCCAATGACAGCCCTTCCCGCGTTTACCCTTGGGGTGGGAGCGAGGCGAACCCGGAAAGGATGAACTTTAACGGAACCGGCATTCTGAGAATCAGTGCCGTGGGCAGTTTTCCGGGTGGGGTTTCGCCTTATGGCAACGAGGAGATGTCCGGCAATGTCTGGGAATGGACGCGCAGCATTTATGCAGGCTATCCGTACCCGGAACCGGGGGAACAACGCCAGCGGCGGGAAGACCCGAAAGCTTCGGGGTCGAGGGTGTTGCGCGGCGGCGGGTTCGGGGGCAGTCAGTACGGCGTCCACTGCGCCGTCCGCGACCACAGCGGTCCCGACAGCCGCGGCTACGACTCCGGGTTCCGCCTTGTGGTGTCCCCATGCTTGTAGTCTCTGCTCTCTGGCTCTTCTCTGATCTCTGGCTCTTCTCTCCGATTGCTTGATATTCTGTAGTCTGTAGGCTACATTTAAGTCATGACCTACGAAATACACACCACCGCCGAATTTGACCAATGGGCGGCCCGCATCAAAGACAAGCAAGTTGCATTTGCCATCGCCAGCCGGTTAAACCGTGCCGCCAACGGCAACCACTACTGGTTCCCAAGCTCTAGCTTGGGAACCTTTGTTTTTCAAGCTCCAGCTTGCCATGCTTTGAGAAGCAGAGCTTCAAAGGCCGCGTTCCCAAGCCGGAGCTCTCATCGTTATACACAAGTGGTCGAAGTTCGTCATTCCGGCATGGATTGCCGGAATCCAGTCACAGGGAGGTGAATCTGCGGGTTGGTGTGTACCTTGAATCAAACACTTACATAACGATAAGTTACCGTCCATGGCACTGGATTCATTCGGGACATCCTTGTCCCGAACCCTGCGGGCGGCGGAGCCGTGCAAATCGGCTGTCCTGCCGATTTGTCC
>CAIOOA010000123.1 GCA_903859815.1 uncultured Methylococcaceae bacterium
GAGTGGATGCCTTTTTCCGCCTACGAATCCTTTCAGTCCCTACAAGAAAACCTGTTCGATATTCTCGCCAATATCGGCAAGACTTACACCGTCAACTTTGCTTGAAAATATGTTAAAGAATTTATGAACGACCACTTATAGGACCAAGGGCAACACCGGGGGCAGGCGTCCCTCGGCGGTCAATTGTCCCGAGCGGATCAAGTCTTGATAAAGCAACCCCACATACACCAGCATGCGCACTGCCATGAAGCGGTCGATGGTGGACTGGAATTCCAGCAGCAAATAAACGTAAAGCCAATCCCGTCCGCAGCGCACCCGCCAGACGATGTCGTCCTCGCGCCCGCGGAGGTCGTCGGTGACATAGCTGCCGCTGACTTTCTCAAGGGTGGCGAAGTCCAGCCCGCCAACCCACGGCTCGTGCACAAAGCCGCGCAGCAGGTCGGCGACCATCTCCGGGTGGGAAAACAAATTTTTGTAACCATGGTCGTGATCCATGGCGACAGTCTACCGCAAACCGGGCAATTTTGCCCCTTTCCGATGGCCCCGCCCCTTTTCCGCCGGCCCAAGCGGTGGTAAGCTGTGCGCCATTCCCACCCTCCACACCGACCCGATTGCAGTCTGCCACGATGAACAAAGCCGAACTGATCACCGCCCTTGCCGAGCAAACCGGCCAAACCAAGGCCGAAGCCACTGCATTGCTTGACGCGCTTCTGGAAACCATCGGCGCAACCCTTGCCCAGGGAGGGAAACTGCAATTGACGGGATTCGGGTCATTCGAGGCCCATCGCCGGGCGGCACGGTCCGGCCGCAACCCCCAGACCGGCGAAGCCATCGAGATCGCCGAGGCGGTTTTGCCCAAGTTCACCCCCGGCAAACTGTTGAAAGACCGCGTGGCCGAGGCCCACAAGCCCAAGCCACCCCCTCCGCCGCCCGTCCCCGAGGCCCGCAAGTCGAAGCCAAAGGCAACCCCGCCGGGCAAGGCCAAAATGAAATAGGCCGCCATCAGTACCCATGCCCGACACCTTGTCCAGATCGGAACTGATCGCCCGGCTTGCCCTGTCCTTGCCGTCGGTGCCCGCCCCGCAAGTGGGCGAGGCCGTGAAATCCCTGCTCGAAGCAATGGCCGGATCCCTGGCAGCCGGACAGAGGATCGAGATACGCGGCTTCGGCAGCTTTTCACTGCACTGCCTCCCGGCAGGGCTGGTACGAAACCCCAGGACCGGCGAGGCAGTGGCGGTCGGGCGCAGGGACAGGGTTCACTTCAAACCCGGGCAAGACCTGAGAAACCGGGTAGCCAAGGCCAAGGCTTAGTCCGCAACGCAAGGCGGCCCCCAATCCCCTTCCAGAGGGTATCCCTGTCAATGTCCGGCATTGCCGGTGGCGCAAGCTGCCGTGTCTTGGCCGGACGATGGACATTCGCCCGTCCCGCCTGATTCCGCCTTGGAAACACCTGTGCCAAGTGTGCGTAGGTTCCCAACCAACCCGGTTACAAATTTCCGCATACCCAAATACCCGCCACTTGCCAAATACATATTGGCTTTGTCGGCATTGCATATACTCCAACCCATGGCATCCTGTAAGCCGTTCAACACAATTGTTTATCAGGAGTCCCCATGCCAACCCAAAACACCGTCCCGCCGCTTGTCGCCTACTATGCCGGGCAATGGCCCCGCTATGTCAATACTGCGGTAGGCTACGCCAGCGAGATCAAGGCGTTTTCAGCAGGGGAGCAGGATATTATCAGGGATGAAGAAGGGGGGCAGAAAGCCTACTGGGGTGTTTTCCCGCAATATTCAGACACTCATATTTACGATGTTTTAAGGAAACAGGCGGAAAACATGGTGGGTCGCCTCGTGTGGCTTGCAACAGAAGCCTTCCCGCCCAAGGGGGTGAAGATTGAAATACACTGCAAAGAGTACACCGACCGATTCCTGCCCGAAGACGATTCGTTTTTGTCCTTTGACCCCATGGCGGTATGGATGGCATTAAGGGAAAAGTATAGTGGAAACGGGGGGTCGGATATCGCATACGGGCAAAGCGCCGAATTGTTGGCGTCCCTTTTCAGGCTTAAAAAGGGAATGCCTATGGAAACCAAGGGAGGGGCGGTCATACTTAACCTTGCCGTGTACATTGATAGTTTCGACTTGAAGCACTTCAAGCGCAAAACACTTAGTTACGATTCAAAGGCTGAGCTTTGCAAGGTGCTTGTTGCGCTGGAAGCTTTTTTTTCGTGGGCGGAAATCGATTTGGGTTTGAACGGGTTGCAACGCCTCGCGCATCGCTTCAACCAAAGCAATTACTCGGTCGAATCACGCGAAAAAATCACCGTGGCAAGCGGCTTGAATATCGTCACCTATCATAATCGCTTCGAGTTTAGGTTCCCGGCAGAACTTGCTGAAAAATTCGCCCTGTATGTCTCGTTGTACGGGTTTGATGCCTTGGACATGGCGGCTTAGGCTTTTTGCGGGGATTGCATAATCGCAAACCCATGCAAGACTGCAATCTTTGGAAACAAATTAATCAGGAGAATAAGCCATGTCAGACAGAGAACATCCCGAAACAGCCGGTCAATGCGCCAAACTCGCAAACTCTGCCAAAACAATAATGGTGCTTTTGAATATGAACACCGGACAGGCGCATGGGATAAGCACCGAACCGTTAAAACTCAATGTCACCATTGACCCGGCCTGTTCAGGGTTAACCGATCCCAATGAATTCTGGCTAACCTACCCAAGCAAGGAGGAAATGGAAAGGCTCATCGCGGCACTGGGCGATTTCCTTGCATGGTCTGGAATAGATGCTGGCGGTAAGCATGCCACCGCCTTGAAGAAGAGGTTTGACGGGGGGTACAGGCTAAAATCAAGGGGTGTCATCGACGTGGTTCAGGGATTATACATCGTCACTTTCAAGAGGCACTTCTACTTTAAATTGTCATCGGAACTGAACCAACAGCTTATGGGTTTCGTCGGCGAGTATGTAAGTTATGATTTTGATGTTGCCGCATAGCGTTGCATTACCCCTTGCATACCCGTTAAACCGTGGGAAGATGAATATCATTCATAAAGAACTTTAAAGGTGATGACAATACCTTCGCCAATCAGCATGAGTGATTTTTGAGGTTCGGGGCAAGGGTGGGTGGTCAGAAAAGGTAGAATACCGGTGTTTACCACAACGTCCGGCATCTGATCCCAATCTGACCATGACTGAAATCATAGCAACCC
>CAIOOA010000124.1 GCA_903859815.1 uncultured Methylococcaceae bacterium
CACCATTCGGCTAACGCGAGCACCGACTCGGCGATCCAGAAGCTGTGCGAGGAATTGAACGAGACGGAAACCCTATTCCCTAGGACCAATCAACGGCTAATTCTGAAAATGGGATATTCATAAAATCCAAGACATCAGTATCTCTGAACTTCGGGTGGCTGCATTGTGGAAGGCAAAGGTTTGCGGTTGCCGTTTGTATGACCGCTTACCGTTACGGTCAATCGCCTACGGTACTGCGGCTGTCATCGCTCATGGCTTCCCTTGTCGTGTTGGGCCTGTTCATCAACGCCAACCAATGGGCGCTTGCCGTGTTGCCTGTCATCCTGATTGCCCCGCATGTTATAATCAGCTTATAACGGCAGAGGCATTTATTTTATTGGTTCTACCTGGGGCATTTGGCGGTTATCCTTATGGCTAGGACAGCGATTTATATTTACTGACTACGATCCTGAGCCGACTATAGGGCTTATCCCACAAACTCAGTTTAATCAAGTCCAACCGTCGCTATAACGCAATATGGCGAACAAGGAATTTTCCAGTTTAATATAATAAGTTAGAGTATTTATTCATGACTACATCAATCAAAGATGTCCGCATCTGGCTTTCCGGATCGATTCCAGAACAGACCAGCGAGGAAGATCAGCAGAGAATCAAGCGATTTCTACTCGCGCTGGCAAAACAAGTGTTCAGTCAGGGCGGCCGATTAGTTCACGGAAGCCATCCAACAATTCGCGATACGCTGCTGCAAGCTGCTAAAGATTACAAGATCGCAACCAATGAAAAAGCAGGCCTAGTGCTTGTCGTGTCACGGTACTACTCGAAACATCCAAAAGAAAAGTATGGAGTCGATTTGGATGACTGGAACGAATTCACAGCCGAACCGGCAATTGTTACTCGCGAGGCAATGGGCGATGAGGATCAAACGATTAAAGCAGGCAGCTTGGAAATCCTTCGGAATACGTTACTCGAACAGTGTAATGTGATCGTTGCAATCGGTGGTAAATGGTGGGATGTTGCAAGAAGTAAAGCGGGTATTCCCAAGGAAATCGGCCTAGCCGAAAAGAACCATCTACCGCTATTCCTATTGGGTGGATTGGGCGGAGCGACGCGCGGCTTCTTGGATGAAAATCGTGATCTACTGCGGCACTGCCATAATGGACTCACCGAAGAGCAGAACATCGAACTGGCGGGGATTGAAGATCCCGAAGTACTTGCCCAGCGTGTTGTTAACCAGATTTCCCGCCTTCCTATTCGCTATAGAGATCCAAATGAGGGGCGACCGTTTCGCATCCTCTGTCTCGATGGTGGCGGAATACGCGGCGCTTATACGGCAGCCGTCCTGGCTTATTGGGAAAAAGCCTTAAAACTTAACATCGTCGATCATTTTGATCTTATAGCCGGGACATCAACCGGCGGGTTGCTCGCCATTGGGCTTGGGCTAGGGATTCCTGCGGAAAAGTTGCTCAAATTCTATGCCGACGAAGGCCCTGAAATCTTTCCGACGGAAAGTGAAATGGATCGGTTATGGCACTCATTCAGGCATTGGTTTGGTTCGAAGTTTGACCAAAATAAACTTAAAGAAAAGCTTGAAACCGCCTACCACGAATCCCCTCTAGGTACTTCTGCTACGTTGGACAATTCCCGCTGCCGCCTTGTCATTCCCACCTATAACACCAATGCCGATCAACTCGTTGTTTTTCGGACACCTCATGGCCGATTTAAAACTTCGGCCTCTGGCCGAGATCCGGTGACGGTTGCACTGGCCACCTCTGCCGCACCCACATATTTTGATCCCGTGTACACAAAGGGAGTCGTAGCATCCATCGAAGCCGTCGATGGAGGTGTGTGGGCCAATAATCCTGCAACTATCGCTCTTGCTGAAGCCGTTGGGAATCTTAATATACCCATTGAACGGGTTGAAATACTGAGTATTGGCACAACCTTTTCGCCAGCAATCGTGGGTCAACCATCTAAATTAGACAAGGAGATCGTGGGTAAAGTCGTTGAATTGGCGGGATGCGGGTGGTATGCCCCGCTTTTAGCGAAGATGGCGTGGAAAGACAGGCCGATCCGTGGCAAGATTGGTTGGGTGGCGGGTATCGCAGAATTCCTCATGAAAACGCAGGGGCAAACAGCAAACCGTATCTGCGAAGAATTGCTGGATGATCGTTACTTCAGGGTCGATGACGCTTCAACAGTGACTGAGCTGGATGATGTGAAATCTATTAGTCAACTCATTGCGATGGGCGAAGCCGCAGCCGAGAGACACCTCAAAGCAGTATGTGTTCGGTTTCTCAATGGCGTGCCGGTGAATCCATGGTGTTGATAGGACAGATGTTGAAATCTTGTTAATTCTATTGTGAATCCAAGAGGATGCGAATGCTATATGCTCCAAAATAATCTTGAACTAATAGTCCAGTTCCCAGAAAATAACGGCTATCTTTGCCGAGGTTTTCACGGTCTTCACCTTGCGTCTCCGGTGTATGTGGTTTTCGATGGGGCGGATGTCAGCGACCAAGCTGTTGCCAATCTGTTAGGAATGGCATTTTGCCAGGAAGTCCTGCGCTATGCCGGCGTTGGTGAGGAAACCATCATGCCTTGTAGAGTTCATTTGGAAAATGTCTACTGTCATGCGATGGGAGAGCCGACATGCAGGAAAATACTGGTGCGCCCGGCGGCAACCGGGGGAATATTTTCGGTTGGTACTTGGCCAACGCCCTGCGCCGAGGCTAAATGGCTGCACAACCCGTCATGGGAAGTCATTCCGGTTATGCCAACAGGCAGTTCGGTTCAGGAGCATGTGCCCCGGGCATGGCAAGGCATCAATGTCTGCTTCTGGAAGCAACACCCTGTCGAAGCCCTTTGGGCTGTGCTACAACGCGCCGGACTGACACCCGAGGAAAATCGGATATTCATCAGCTACGTTAGGAAGGATGCCACACCCGTCGCCGATCAATTGTTCGAGGCATTGACCAAGGAAGGTTTTGATGTGTTCTTGGATCGATACAGTGTTCCGATTGGCGTTCAATTCCAACAAAGGCTGAGTCAGGATCTTTGCGACAAGGCCATGGTGGTGCTCCTCAATTCTAAGAATCTTACGCAGTCCCGCTGGGTGGAGGAGGAAATTGCCATCATCAAATCTTACCGGTTGGGTTTGCTGGAATTGCGCTTTCCCGCCGGGAAAGAACGGCGCGATATTGATTCTGATTACACGAGGCTGCTCATCCCGAATGATTTTGACCCCGGTGGATCGAGCTATCCTGACGACGGAACAGAAAAGCTTTCGGAATCTAAATTGGCTTACATAGTCAGCGAGATAAAAAAAGTTCATGGCCGTGCGTTGCACCGTCGGCGCTATGAATTGATCGACAACTTTGCCGCCGCGCTAGTGTCCGTGGGCAAGACCGCCACAGCTCTCCCGGATGGAACCTTCCTGCTGGGGCCCAGCGGGGCGGGGGTAGAGACCGTTGTTGGGCTAACCGTTCGTCCACCCGAGCTTGGCGATTTCTGCGCATTGCATCAACGCGGCAATGTTTCGACAGGCCGCACCGGATGGCTTATCAGCCCCTCACCATTGTTCCTCGCCCAGCGCCAGGCTCAAATCGCTTGGCTTGCCAATATCAGCCATATTCGACACGCCAACGAGGCGCAGATTTCAGACTTGGCTGCGAAACTTTAAGGATTCAATCCTATGTCAACAACCGTACTTACACCGAAATCTCGATTGCACGGCATCAGCCTATTCTTGAGCGCCAGCATACCCACAGCCGCACGTGCGGATGAATACGAACGCATACCCGAAGCGCCGCTTCAAATCGAAGAAGCCGTCATGTGTATCGCACGGGCGATTTTCATGGAAGGCGGCACACTGGTCTTTGGCGCACACCCCAGCATTTCACCGCTGGTCGCACGGGTGATAGACGATTACTACCTTCCGGCACCGGCAGAAGAACGTCAACGCGACACCGACCGCGAGAATCAAGCCATTCAGTGGAAGAACCCCTCACTGGTGATTTATCAAAGCTTGGTATGGAAAGAGTACTGGGCGGAAGCAACCGAGCGGCTGGCTCGGCATCCGCTGGTGCAGATGAAATGGACGGACATCGTGGGAGATGAACGGATTGATCTAACCATCAAAAATGCGGCGCTAGCACCTAATAGTATGGAAAAGATGCGGATAGCTATGCTTAATGACACATCCCCTGAAGCGATGATTGCGATTGGCGGTATGAAGGGCGTTCTGGACGAGGCAAAACTCTTCGCAATGCATCGACAAGGAAAGCCCATTTTCACGCTGGAAACAACCGGCGGCGCGGCTGCCCTGCTTGCGCGGCCGCAGCAGAGTCTGGGCACTGTTCGAGTAATGGACGCGGAAGCCATGAACCTTGTCCGTAAATTTTGGGAAAGTCAAGAGGACAGAGATTTGCAAAAACGATTCAGTGAGTCAGGCAGCCGGAGGTTGTACGTTCCTTATGCCTTTGTTGCCCAACAGATTGTTGCTGAAATAATCAATAATCGCGGCTAGGCTTCACTTCGAAGTTTAAAACAACTCTAACGCTAGAAAACCATAATGGAAAGATTCTGCAAAAAATGTCTGAATCCTTCGCCAAGGAGCCGCCTTTCGAAGCTGTCAAGAAATTTCCCGAACTTGTGGGGGCTTACGCCACGGTTCCGCCATTGACAAAAATGCCGAGGCCGATGGGCTTGATGAAAGACAACTCGCCGTGGTCAATGCCAAGGTGCGCGAGTTAGTCACCAATAGCATTGAGTGCGGCGATATACCGAATACGAAACTCAGGGAATTGAACCAATCCAGAAGCAACGAACAGGATTATTCGCGATGAGGATAATTTAGAGCTTTGCATTTATGTCTACGCCGATCATACTGTTCATCGAAATCGACAAGGAACCCTCGCTGGCTTGCCTGGTTCCGCCCATTCTAATAACGGACAACCGAAGATTTTGAAAGCAAGGCTGCTTTTGTTATTGGTTGAGCCTAATTTAGTTTCTATAATATTTAAACTTCTTTGGGTGACATAAATATTATGATTTAGAATAGTCAGCTTTATCCTCAAGATAATAAGTGGCTTTAATTAATATATGCGATGAAATTTATATTTCTATTTATATAAATGTGCTTGCAATTTCTGTAAATTTTCCCTAATGATTTCAGTAGTTAAATGATGCTTACCTAAGATATTCTCAAAAATCATTAAACTTCTTTGATAAAAAGTTTCTGCCAATTCATATTTTCCTTGTTCACTACACAAATTAGCCAAATTATTAAGAATTTGTGCCACATCAGGATGTTCTGTACCTAATGTTTTTTCTAAAATCACTAATACTTGTTGGTATAAATCCATGGCTTGTGAATAATTTCCAAGAGTATCGTGAAATTCGGCTAGATTATTTAACGCTTGAATCGTATCTGGATGTTCTGAACCTAAGTTTTTATTTGTAATGGCTAATACCCGCTGGTATAAAGTTAATGCCTGCTGATATTGGCCTTGTTTTTCATGAAGTATAGCTAAATTATTCAAGCTTTGCAGCGTATCAGGATGTTTTTCACCTAAAACTTTTTCCGTTATCGCTAAGGCTTGTTCAGATAAAATAATCGCTTGCGGGTAATTATTCAGCTCATAATGCAAGTTCGCTAGATTATTTAAACAAGCCGCTGTAGCAGGATGCTCTTTACCTAATACCTCTTCCCAAATTTTTAAAGCGCGTTCATACAATGGCAAAGCCTGTTCATATTCGCCTTGTGTTTCATACAAAGCCGCCAAATTATTTAAGCTACGCGCCGTGTGAAAATGGTTTTCGCCGAGTGTTTTTTCATGGATGGTTAATGCTCTTTTGTACAAAGGCAGAGCTTGACTATAGTTTTGTAGCTGAAAATAGGTTGCGGCAAGATTATCAAGACTGGTCGCAATTTCAGGATGTTCTAAACCGAAACTTTTTTCTTTGCTGATTAACGCTTGTTGATATAAAGGCAATGCTTGTTGATAGTGACTTTTGGCATAATACAAGGTGGCAAGATTGTTTAAGCTATTGGCAGTATCGGGATGATTGGCAGATAAAACTTTTTCTCTGATGTTGAGAGCGCGTTGATAGAGTGGTAAGGCTTGGTCATATTCGCCTAAAGAATCATAAAGCGCGGCAAGATTATTAAGGCTATTGGCTATATCGGGATATTCTGCGGGTAAAGTCAGCTCTCTGATAGTTAATGCTTGCTGATAGAGCGGTAATGCCTGAGTGTAATTGCCTTGTTCATAATAAATACTGGCTAAATTATCAATATTGCTGGCTGTGTTAGGATGTTCTGTGCCAAATAATGTTTTATTAATTTCTAAGGCTTGTTGTATTAGATGAATCGCTTGTGAAAATTCGCCTTTGTCGCTATAGAGGAAACCTAGATTATTTGAAATATTAGCAATGACAGAGCGGTGTATTGTTGAGACTTTTTCACAAATGTTTAAGGCGTGTTGATATAAGGGGAGTGCGTCAGAAAACTGAGATTTTTCTTGTAGATAATAAGCAGTTTGGTTGAGTAATAATGCTGCATTTTCGGTTTCGATAAAAAATTTCTGAATTTGTTCACATGCGGCAGTTGCACTTAATATTAATTCTTCACACAAGCCCCAATTTTCAAATTCAGGATTAGGAAAAGCGGTATTAACCCGATTTACAAATTTATCAGCTCGTTCCCGCCATGTTGCCTTTCTATCCATCACAAACAGCCTGTATCACAATCTGCACTACACGGTGCATTGTAAAATATTGCTTTTCAGGAACACGTTGAATTAGTGAATAATCTCTTAGCGTTTCAAGTGCTTCATATAATTCTAATTTGCCACACTCAGGATATAATTTTTCAGAAATTCTATCAGGGTGTCCTAGCGCAGAGTCACGCAAAATTTCACCTGCTAACGCACTGCGGTTTTCAACTTTTTCTAAAGCTAGTGAAAAAGTCCTATAGACTGCTTCAGAATGGTCATCTGAATGAACAACACCCCGTTTTTTCAACATTTTAGGTGCATCATCCTGATAAAGTTCTAAATAGTCTTGTAACTTACAACCAGTTTGTTCAATAAATGCACCCGCTTGGTCTATCGCCAACGCCAAACCGCCTAATTCATGCACTAGCACGGTTGCCGTTTGCCAATCTTGATCCGACACACAGGGGCGCACTTGTTCTAATGTCGCTAAATCCATTGCTACCTGTTTCGACCGCCGCAATAAAAACACTGCGCCCGTGTCATCATCAAAACAATCCACCGTGACCGAAGCTAAATCGCCTGTGGCTTGGGCGCGAGTGGTGAATAACACATGACCCTGCGCATTGCTGGGCAATAACTCTTTCGCGGCGGTCAGCAATTCCAAGGTCTCGGCATTATCAAAAATCAATAACCAACCGTCATTATTGCGTAGCCACGATTGCACAGCGAGAATTTGGTCATCCTGTTTATCGGCTTTAAAACCTAACAACACGGAAAGCTGGGCAAAACTACTGCGTAATAAATCTTTGCCATCAGCTAATACCCACAACACCGCTGAATACTCAGCTTGGTATCGATGCGCATATTCGGCAACGGTTTGGGTTTTACCGACACCGCCTAAACCACTTAAGGCGGTGGCTTTTTTTGAGGGCGTGATGGCGATTTCATTTTCAGTTTGTAAAGCTTCATGCAGCTTTGTCAGAATATTGGTACGTCCAGTGAAAAACGGATTGCGAGGAAAGGGGACGTTGAAAAGAATGGGTGTGGATGCTTTGTGTCTGCCACGTCCTGGCGGATTGCCTTGGATACCGCATTCCAGCAGATACAAACTGTGAGCATCAGCTAGCCCTTGGCGTAAATCTATCCACACATTATTGGCTAAAAATCCGGGTAGTTCCATACCTTCGGGTGCGCCTGGAAGTAATACGGGTATAACGCGAAAGCCTTGTTCCTGAATTTGTCTGCGCAGTAAAACTTCAACTTCATTTTTTTGCCAGATGCCTTCACCGCTTGCTCCTACGAATACCGCACAGCTTTGGCTGTCTGTTAGACCCTGTTGCAGTTGTTCTAGGGATGAATTTCCTGGGATCATTTGCCAGCGGTCTATCCAAGGCTTTAAGTTAGCTTGGTCTTCTAAATATTCAGCTATTTTTGTTACCAATTCAGCATCTTCGCTGTTGTAACTTAAGAAGACGCTGAAAGCTCCGGGCGGTACAGTCATGATGGGGGTTCCTTTTAAACTATGTGGGGTGTGCAGAGCATAGCATTATCCTTGAAGATGCGGCACATAGGGCTGCCAGCTAAGGTGATTGGGCAATCCCAGCCACAGAACTACTGGGCCGCAATAGCGACCCAGTTAAGCCGATTCAAGCAACTGACTAACAATATCCCTCGATTTGGGATATCCACTCCAAATCAGGAAGTGAAGATAACTAAAAAAGGGATACGTCAGTCAGATAAACTATTCCGGCAGCGCCACCATCCGGCTGGATTTGGGTCCGTTAATCAGCTTTTCCCACAACAGGTTGTTTTTATAGACCCAGATGCCGTGAGGCGCGAAGTCTATCACCAAATCCTGCTGGTTATTGTTGTCCAAATAAGCGGCGGCCATGGTGACGGGGGCCAAAGTGTGCAGTTGTACCCAAAATTGATTGTTCATGAACACCCACAGCCCGGTTTTGTTGCCGAAGTTAAAAGCCACATCGGTCATCCCGTTCCCGTCCAGATCGGCGGAAACCATACCCAGTGGTGATAGAGGATGCAACTTCACCCACGTGCTGTTGTTCATCCATTTCCACGACCCGTCAGCCCCGAAGCTGAACACCACGTCCTCATGCCCGTTGCCGTCCAAATCGCCGACCACGCTCAAGCCGGGCGAGCGGTTGTGGTCCAGCTCCATCCAAGCCGGTTCGCTGCCCCGGTTGTTCAGATGTTGCCACAAGCCATAGGGGGCGAAGTCGAGCAGCAAATCCTGCCAGTCGTTCTCGTCCAGATAGACGGCAGTGACAGATTTTGCCAAAGGCCCAAACAAGGTCTGCCAAGGTTGCTGATTGTTCAACAGGGCATTGACTTTTTTCGACTCGGCAAAACCGGCGACCAACTCCATGCTGGCATTGGCATCCAAATCGGCGGCAGTGATCGACACCGGCGACAAATCCCGCAGTTGCTTCCATTCCTTGCGGTTCATCCAAGCCCAGATGCCATAGGGTTTGAAATCGACGACCAGATCAAACGCCCCGTTGCCGTCCAAGTCGGTCGAAACCAGTTGGCTAGTCGTCAGCGGATGCAGTTGCTCCCAAACAGCATTGGCATGGCGTATCCACAAGCCATTCGGTTTGTTGAAGTCGATGGCCAGCGCATCCATGCGGACCGCGCCGAAGCGGGCCGTCACCGACTTGGCCTTGTCCATGGTGACTTGGCAAGTCGCGCCCTTGCCGTGGCACACGCCGGACCAGCCTGCAAAGAACCACGGATTGTCAGCCTTTGGAGTGAGGGTGACGACCGTGCCGCTGACATAGCTCTTGCTGCAAGTATTGTTGCCGCAACTGATACCGCCGTCATCGCTGGAAACCGTTCCGCCAGTGTTGTTGGCGTTGGTCACAGTCAGGGCATAAAGCGGTACGAAATTTGCAGTGACGCTTTGTGCAGCGTTGAGGGTGACTGGGCAGGTTGTTGCCTTTGTTGCCGATCCGCTACAAGCGCCGCCCCATTTGATACCATAGCCACTGCTGGGGGTGGCGATCAAGGTAACGATGGTTCCATCTGCATAGCTCTGGCTGCATGTAGCCCCGCACACAATCCCACCGACATTACTGGTAACCGACCCACCAGATTGGTTTGAATTGGTGACAGTCAGTGTGTAGTTCGGTACGAAGTTAACGGTGACGTTCTGCGCCGTGTTGAGCGTGACTTGACAGGTTGTTGCCGAGCCGCTGCAGGCGCCACCCCAACTGATGTTGGTGCCGCTAACAGGGGCGGAAGTCAAGGTGACGACTGTACCACTGGCAAAATTTCGGCTGCACGTAGCACCACAGACGATGCCCACCGGGTTGCTGGCAACCGTGCCGCCGGTTTTGTTGGCGTTGGTGACGTTCAAAGCCAAACCATTGACCACAGCGAAGCTCTGGGTAACCTGAGGTGCTGCGTTGTAGTTGCCGACACCCGCTTGGTTGGCATTGACAACGCATGTGCCAATATTATTGCCCGTGATAGTTGCCCAAGTCTTGGGACCGTTGAAAATATTGGTGCCTAGCGAACAACCGGTGCTCGTTGGGTCTAGGGTCAGCAGTACATTATTGCCCGATGCGCCGCCAGTCGCCGAGACCGTGCCGATACCGTTGACAACGAGGGTCGGCGGAGGGTCGAAAACGATGGTCTGGTTGCCCGTGTTGGCAATCAGGAACGGACCGTCTTGCACGTTGTGCGGCATGGAAACTAAGCCGTCCGTGCTAGACAAGGCGTTCTTGGCATTGATTAAGGGATTCGTGTTCGTGTTGGCGAAAGCCAGCTTTTGCAAGCCGAGTGGGGCGTTAGGGCTGATTTGCAACTTGAGCTTTAATAGTTCGCCATTTGCGCCAATGGTGTCCGTGGTTGAATACACAATCACCCTGAGATTTTGGTTGGTGACAACATATTTTAGGTCGAATTGGCCTGTCGCCAATAAGCTGCCTTTAGCGACCTCGACCAGACTGACTCCATTGGGCAAGACAATCTCGGCATTGAAGCCGCTCGACGATGAGCCGTTCTCAATGGTCAACGAGGCCGAAGTTTGGGAGTTGACTGCACCGCCGGTGGAAACTAGCCGCAGCGTTTGGACAGCAAAAGCTGGATAAGCCAGCATTGCCAAACTAGCGGCTAAGAATAATTGTAACCATCTTGTGTTCATACTTACCCCGTTGTGATCAATCAAGTTCCAAGTTCGCTTTTGACCAGTATCTTAAATTGTTAATAGCCAAGCAACATAGGGTGTGTGCCGCGCACCTTAACGAATATCGATGTTTGGTAGAGGTGCGCGATGCGCACCCTACATGGCTCAGCCCTTACATACACTCAGATTTTGTTTGCGCCAATTTCGTCCAGCGCTGCCGATTCGGCAATAACCTCAAGACAACCAAAGCTATCAACATAAATCATGAAGTGACGCATCACCCAATAATCCCTCCACCCAGGTACAGCATCCTTCCGTAGTTCAGAGACCCAATCTGAATCTATAACCTCGCAAACCGTATCATATACATCTTTAACGTGCCATCCAGTGCAGTAAATTTCCTCTCGCTTTCTGAAAGCACGCGGCTTTACAAAATGCACACAAATCGGACGATCAACTCCGTCATCGTCACAAACCATCGTTAGAAACAACCCTTTATCCTGATCTGACAATTCGGGGCCCTTCACCGCCGATGTCGAAGCGTAAGGCAATATAATAAGTGGTTGTTTTACCATCATCTTGCAACCGAACGACGAACAGTTGAAATCCCCTCGCTTGTCAAACCATTGCGTTGAAGCTGACCACTAAGCATGTTCTCGTACAATTCTTGACCAGTTCGGTTAAAAGCGTTCCATTGCGAACGCGGTATTCCCGCTGCCTCAAGTGCCTGAGCTGAACGTGTATTCAAAATCAATTTATTACCATTACGCACGACGAAATCTATTGGGACCTCAGATGGCTTCATCGCTCCTGAGCGAAGAGCCGCTGCAACGTCATCAATGCTCCTGCCTGCAAATACCCCGCGTTTGTCAAACATAGGATTGAACGTCTTTTGCGCGAAGTTCGCGCCTTCAAGTAATCCAGCACTAACTGTTTGACTTTTAACAGCTATTGCTTCTAGACGCCATCCTAAACCCAACGGCAAAAGCCCTATACTACTCTGAACCAACATACCTGTATCTGTGCCGCCACTCTGCACGGCTTTTACGAGTCCCGGTATAAATTGAACTGCCGAGTTCCACAAACCACCAAAACTAAGGTCAATAGCTAAACCAGCCGTCGCACTCACTTCTCCAAATATTATCTTCCCGCTACCTACAGCAACATTTTGAAAGCCCCCTTCTCGAACCTGTCCAAGTCCTTGGTTAGCTATTGCTAATCCGGGAGCCTCACAATTGACAACAAAGTTTGAGTCAACAGCACACTTCCCAGTTGGATCGATCGCATTTAATGGATTATTCCCCACATATGCATAAAGATTCAATCCCCGCTGAGGTGTCTCTATTCCTCTCTTTGGGTCAGATTGAAAAAGAGGATCTGTCGAAATAAAACGTCCAGTGTAACCTAATAAATATCTTGCCTCAAAATACTGTAGATCACTTTCATGATCTGTTTCTTTTCCTGTGAATGTATAATCAACAAGATTGGACGGATTAGATATAAACCTTTCCAATCGGGAGCGTCCATAGGGGTAATTAAGTATTTGTCCAAAAATAACGGCATCATTGGAAAGTGCAAAATGGGTGGAACCTAAATGATCGAAAAGATAAAAATTGACTGGTTTAAAAGTTTCTGAATGCTGTTGGCTTTGGGCTATACGGTTAAAACCAGAATAAATATATTTAATTAATTTTCCATTTCTTAATTCAGCATTCTTGTCAATATAAAATATAGATTCAGCTAAAGCATTATTGGCGTTATAAACAAGTTTTATCTTTCGACTACCGGAATAATCATAAATATACTGAGCCTTATATTTCGCCGACTGCATACCCTGCAACCGATTCTTGGCATCCCATTGCAAAGTATTCCCGCCATCCTGTTGGACATTGCCGTTGGCATCATACTGTAGCGAACCCGATATACCTTTTTCCGTCGCCGTCAGGGCGTGGGGACCGGGCGGGTCGCCGGGGTTGCGGCCTGTGCGGTTCCGTGTACCCCCACTACCGCCATTCAGGACAGCCCCCAAATCGACATCCGGTTCCGGGTTCAGCAGCGTGGCGTTCTGGCGCAACAGGTTGCCGATGCGGTCGTAGCGGTAGTCAATGTTGCCGAAGACCGCATCGTTACGGGCTTGGGTCAGCCGGTAAAGTGAATCGTACTGGAAGCTCTGCGTCGCGTTGAAGCGGATCGCCTGTTGGGCATCGGTGTTCAGTTCTTGCCCGATGGCAATCAACTGGTCATTACTGCGTTGATCGTCGATCCGGGTGATATTGGAAACGCCATCGAAATGGTAACGAAAGCTCTGTAGCGGCAGTTGATCCCGCTCACGCTGGCTGATCAGGGTTTCCAGCCGCTGCCGAGGATCATAGGAATAGGTGGTGGTGACACCATTGGCTAGGGCCAGCTTGAGGTTCTGCCCAACCGGGTTGTAGTCGTAGTGGGCTATGACGCCTGGGATGGTTTCCAGCAAGCCACGGGGGTTGTATTGGAATAGGGCGAGGGTTTGGTCAGGATAGGTTAGCGTGGTGATTCGATCCATCGAATCGTAGCTCATGCCGGTGTAGAAATTGCGGAGCTTGCCAGTAGGGTCGGCGATGCGCTTGACAGTCCAAGCGACCCGGCCCCGGCTGTCATAGGATTTGTGTTCCTCGCCGGACTGGTCCCGCACCCAGGCCAGATAGCCACGCGTATTGGCGGCTTGCAGATCGGAGGTTGCCGCCGCCTGATTCAAGGCCGACCGCACCACATCGGCCACATCGATTTGCCCGTCCCGGTTCCAGTCAAAGCCGGTGCTGGCATCCTGCCCAGTCAGAATGCTCTGCGTAATCACTTCCGGGTTGTTGGGCGGCCAGTAGTCACCATGGGACAAAAGCCCTGCGGGTTCGTCATAGTGATATTCCACTTCCGGGTTGGTCCCGGCGGCGGATAAATACTCGGCAGTGATGCGGTTGGCGCCGTCATATTGGTAGCGGACGGTCTGGTTCTTGGCATCCAGCGTCTTAGTGAGATTGCTTGCATCGTCGTATTCATAGCGCACTTGGCCCCGGTCGGGGTCGTTCATGAAGGTTTGACGACCCAAGCCGTCGTATTCTATGGTTTTTTGATTGTTTTGGGCATCGGTGTAGCCCGTCAGATTGTCCAGCAGATCATAGCGATAACGGGTGATCCAAGTCGCCGGGGCATTGATGGGGTTGCCGTCGTCGCCGATTTTGACGATTTCATGCACCTCCCGAAGCCGCCCCGCGCCTTTGTTGTTTTCCAAGCCGTCCTCTATGTAGCGCATTCCGGCCCCAAAGTGCGGCGAGTTGGGATTGGTCTGTTCTTCATCATGTACCCGCTTGACCAAGGGTTGATATTCGATCTGTGAGAATTCTCCGGTGGGTTGAACGGCCTTCAGTTCTCGGCCTAATGGATCATAGAAATGCTCAATATAAACACTGGCAAATGTAGGCGCTTGGTAATCCAAACTGGCATTGGTTTCAAAATACGGCAAGTATTGCCGCCACGGTGTCTTCTGGGCGTTGAACTGAACCGTGCCGGACACCACGATCTGTCCGGGAACTTCCCCTTCGGCGCGGGTCATCACCTTGCGCCCAAGGCCATCGAAAAACTGGCGTGAATCCACCGTGCCGCCGCCGTCGGTTTCCCGCTGGTGCAAATCCACCCAGTTGATGAGTTTCCCGTCGGGCAGCTTGCGGGCCAAGGCGTAGCCATATTCCACCGTAGTCCCGCTATCGCCGGGCTTGCGGATGGAGGTCAGCCGCCCGAAGGCATCGTAAGCATACACATTGGTAAAGCCGTTAAACTCGGTATAGTTGTTGACGACTCCAAGGCCCGGATCGAAATCGGCCTTGGCAGTCAATACTGTCTTGCCGGTATAAATGCGCTCTTGGACCGGGAAGGTATGAAAAACTTGATCATAGTCGATCTCGCGATAATGGCCTCCGGCCTTGGCTGCGGCATCGTACAGCGGGTCATACAGGGCGACGGCATTGCCGTAGGCATCGTAATCGCTGCGCTTGCTGGCAATAGTGTTCGCGTCGCTAACCCAATCCTCCGTTTTGGTTTCGTTGCCCTTGCTTATGACACCCAAGCTGGTGTTGCCATCGTAGTAATGGCGCTGACGGGCGGCGAGCTTGCCATTCTCGTCGGTGATGCTGTGCTCAATGGGCTGGTCGAGTATCCAAGCGGCAAGCCCAGTGGGATATCCGGCGGAATAGCTGGTGACGGTCGTGCGCTCATCGTCCCAGCCGCTATCGAGGCGACCCAACTCACGAACCACGGTGGTATTGCCGTAGTCGTCATAATCAAATTCCCACCGCAATTGCACCGGGTCGCCGTGGCCTTGTTCCGCAACTGTCCGTAGTTTGCTGTCTTGCTTGGCGAAGACCACAAATCGACTATCACCCCCGCTGCCAACCAGCAATTGCTTCGTCGTCCACGCATAGGTTTCGGCATGGAAATCCTGGCCTGCGGCGTTGCGTTCGACCATTGCCAATGCCTTGCCCTTGAGCGCCTCGACGGTTGCCCCGGTATCAAACTGGTAACGGGTAATAAGGTCTGGTGCCGAGGCATCGCCTTCTTCCAGTCTTTCAGCGCTGGCGAACCCGCGAAACTCCTTTTCCTTGCCGTCATAGTATCCATCGTGATAGCTGAAACGGGTAACATAGGATCGGCTTCCGTCATGCACATCCAAGCGTTGCAGCACGGGGGTGGGGAAAGGCACCAGCGTCTTCCAAGGGTTCCCTTGCGCCGCGTCGCGCAGCATCTCTTGCACATGGGAGCCATACAGCAAGCTGGTGGTCTTGCCGATGCCGTTGCTGATGCTACCCAGTAGATTCGGCCCGCTATTGCCTTCATCGGCTTCGTCGATCAGGCCATCCTTGTCATTGTCAATTTTGTCCGTCAGTTGGCCTTGTTTGTCCCGGAACAGCCGCAGCATCCAGAAGCCTTGGGCCATGGCATCCGGCGTAAGCTGCGAGCGCACATAAAAGACTAGGTCTTGTAATCCATCCCCATCCATATCCATCAGGTGGTAGGTGGCTGAACTGGGATCGAACTGCGCACTGAACGATAAAGTAGACTGTTTGCCAAACTGCACTCCTCCCTCGTTCAACCAATAGTGAACCTGCGAACCGGTGACTTGCAACAAATCCGCCAAACCATCTTCGTTGAGGTCTGCTAGTTCCAGCTTTTCCATTTCGCCGGAAGCACCGCCAAAATCGGATCCGTCGGTCAACGGAACCGAGTAGCCTGACACGCTATCGTCGAATTGCCCATTGCCCATCGCGGGCCAATAGCGGGGGCTACCGTTAGTGGCATCCTTCAGCCAGACCAAATCCAGCAGACGATCCCCGTTCATGTCGGCCAATACCAAGGCCCCGCGCATCTCGGAGAAGGTCGTAGGCACTCCTTTAATGATGTCCGTAGTCGTTTGGGGAACGAAATCCAGATGCCCGTCCCCACGATTGAGATACGCGGAAAACGCCACGCCAACCCCGGATGCGCCAACAGTCGTGAAACTGCGCAGCGTATCCATCTGCTTGTCGAAATTCAGGTCTACGGAGCGCACATCCGCGCCTTTAAACACATTTTCAATCGTATTGTTTGCTGGCAGGATGATTGACGTTTGCCCAGCCAGCCACCGCCCTCCGCCATTCAGACGAAACGCCAAGTCCTCGGTATTGCTTCCGGTCTGGGCAATCAGATCGACTAGGCCGTCACCGTTCACATCCTTCACGAAACTGTTCTGAGCCTGTATCGCCAAGCCTAGGCTTGCCGCTTGGCTCAAGTCCACCCGCTGGAACGTGCCAAGGCCACGATTGCGGTAAACCACATCGTACTCGTTCGGGCCACTGGCAAAGTTTCGGGACTGGTAAAGGTCTGGCAAACCATCGCCGTCAAAATCCATCACCTCGGCTGCGCCTGGATGGGCGTCGGGGCTTTCCCCATTCAGCAACAGGGAGGCAGTTGAAAGTCCAGTCACGGCTTGCAGGCTTCCAGTGCCAGACAAGGCGGCATCGGAATAGAAAAATTCTGCGGGGGGCAAGCTGGAAACGCCATCGTTCCCTAACAGCGTGAAGCGACTGAGCCGCGACAAGGGAGTACTCAGCGCATAATCCAGCCGGTATTGCCGAACCAGCTTACCGGCTGTCTTGATGTTTACTTGCTTTAAGCGCTTGGCGGTCACCAGACGAAAAGTCGGGCGATAGTCGATGACTGGATCAGGACGAGACTCGTAGCTGAACTCGACGAGATGGGTGTTGGTGGATGGATACGCGGTAAAGCCGTACTCGATTGTCCGACAATACACCTGTCCTTGGTCCACCGTATAAGAGAACAGGATGCGGTTGCCATTCAGGTCAACGGCTTCTGCCACATGCCAAGCATAGCTTTGGGCCAGTCGGGGATGGTGAATGCGGGCGGACACATCGGACTTATCCATCTGCGCCCCGAACGAGTAGCGAATGCCCGAACGGTCAAGCATTTCCCAGCGATCCTGATCCGCGAAATAGGTGTAGCGATTAAACGAACCCTCATTTTTGATCCGATATACTTGGATCGAGTCATCCGCCGCCCCGGTGACCCGAACCAGTTCCTCACCGCCTTCGGTGATGAATGTATCGGGCTTGGCGGCATTCGTACCGTAATTGGGCAAGCCTTTGTCTGTCTGCCGACGGATGGATTGCCCCGTCAGCGACCAGCCCACACCCACCGGCCCATTGCCGCTGCCGCTGTCATAGGCCAAGCCTACGCTAGGCGAAAAACCGGCCCGTCCGGGTGGAAGCTTCATCCCTAAGGCATAATGCCCATTGCCCATGTTGATCTGTGGCTCAAACGATTCCCCCAAGCCTTCGATGGAACCCGGTCCTGAGGGCAAGGAAATGGCTTGAGGGGAAATGCCGGATTTGCTGGGTTCCCCGGCGAATGCGACGCAGAGAAAGCCGAATAGAAAAACGGCAAATCCGGTTAGGCCAAGGATGGGAAAGATTGCTTTCATGGGCAAGGCTTGAACAGTCTGTAGCCAATCGCGTCTACTGCGTCAGGAGAAGCGGAGCTTCCAAGACCGCATTCCCAAGCGGAGCTTGGGAACGAGCGAAAAACTTTCATGGGTTGCCGTCTTGGAATTATCATTCAATATTTGATGATGTAATTCACAACTAGACTAGGCTGCATGATGTTGTGGGGTTGATTGCCGCCAGAATATCCAGTTGTGCCCCTATTTGCAAAATAAGTGCCGTATTCACCGTCAGTATAGTCCACCCTTGCTGGAGTACTATTATGATCCGTATCATGAATTGAGTGATTATGCGAAGGCATTTCGGCTATGCTCAGTGTGTGGAATTCCTCGCCACCTAAGTTTCCGAGGGCATTACCTAGAACCGATGTTGCTGTTCCTCCTGCCCCGACCGGCACTCGCCTACGGAAGTCGGGAACTCGAAAAGTGTTGCCGTCAACCGCACCATAAGCAGCGCCGATGACGGAGAATAGAACAGCGTAAGTTGATCGAGAAATTGAAGTGCCGTCGCACAATAACCATCCAGCCGGGGCTGCTACTCCTGCGAACGGAACTACCGTTCCTGTCGGTACGATATTTCGCGTATCCGATGCATAAACGGCACGTTCGGCCTGGATGGCGAATGGTGTGCTTAAAATCTGCTGACGGGGGGTTACCTCCGCTCCGTTATCCACCTTGATGCCTAGAAACCGGCTGTTACCACCAAACGCTGATGTGATGGCGTTGCCGCCAGCATCCGTACTGCCGAGCATCACGTTGAAACGTCCGCCAATCAGGGGGATGCCATTGAACGTCTGCGGACCCCAAACCTTGTTGCCGCCGCTGGTCGCGTCGTAAATATTGAATTCAAGCTTCTTGGTGCCTGTCTGCGGATTTCCACTGGCATCGGTCAACTGTCCCTGATAATTGATGAGGGGCGGTACGGACTCTGCCTTGACGTTGCAGAATGCGAAGAGCAACAAAAATAAAACGAATGTTTTCATATGTTTTATGATCTCAAAGGATCAGCTACGTTTTGGCTAGGAAAATGTCTTGCTAATATTTTATGATCCAATTCACAGCCACGTTTTTTGAGCGGGTTTCGCTTCCTCCTGTGGGTCCTGTTTGCATGTCAAGAATATTACCGTCTCTTTCACTACCCCAATTTCCGTCCCTCCTATAAGTATCAAACCATGTTGTTCCCCTTGAGGGCCTTTCTTGATGCGTATGGCTGGCAAACATATCAGTCTGATAATCACCTAATACCCTACTACCTCCTTCTGGGTCCTGTTTTCCGTCATTTCTCCCTTTATTTAGCCCTCTCAAGAACATACCTCTTAAATCCGGTACGTTAGCCCCAATCAACGTCCGTAGCTTGTCATAAGCAACACCCGCCGGAATGCCTGAGCCATCGCATAATAACCACCCATTAGGAACGCCATTGCTCCAATACGCGACGATAGTCCCCGGCGGCACGCCATGCAGCGCAGAGACTGCGTTGACCGCGTTGACCGCGTTGTCTGCATTGCTGGCTGACAAGGCTTGTATGGCAAACGGCGTACTTAATATCTGCTGGCGGGGCGTAACCTCCGTTCCGTTGTCCACCTTAATGCCTAGAAACCGGCTGTTACCACTAAACGCTGAGGTGATCGCGTTGCCGGCGGCATCCGTACTGCCGAGCATTACATTAAAGCGCCCGCCAATCAGGGGGATGCCATTGAACGTCTGCGGACCCCAAATCTTGTTGCCGCCGCTGGCCGCGTCGTAAATATTGAATTCAAGCTTCTTAGTGCCTGTCTGAGGGTTCCCACTGGCATCGGTCAACTGCCCCTGATAATTGATGAGAGGCGGTACGTCGGCGTTGGCGATGAGAGCCTGCCCGGCTAGGATTATAGATAAGAAAAAACCCCGAGCCATTGATCTATTTGATTTCATTTGTAATATCTTCGTTAATTTCAATTGCGATAAACCCAGCCAGTCCATAATTGAATGTCGGTCAGAAAATCATCGGATGGATTAGTCGGTACTTCGCTGTTAAACATTAGCTCTAGCTTATCGAAAAACGCGGTATTGTTAGCGTGCTCGTTTTCCTCGATCAACAGTTCCCAGCGATCATTGGCGACCGACCGGTCGGTAAATGCCAAGATTTTTCCTCCCGGCCCTTGACCATTTTTTAGGGTTTGGGCCACAGCCGAAACGTCACTGCCAATGGTGGCTTCAGTCACTGTGCCGGGGTTAATGTCGTCAATCAGCCAAGTCGGCATGAGTTGTTGGTAAGACGAGTAGATATTGACCTTCTTGAGTGGGTCCAACAACTTGTTCTGAGCATCGAAATCCGAGTTTACCCAAGCAGTATGCTTCAGATAGCTGTTGCCCCGCTGGGCAAGCCTCATAAAGGGCGAATTGATGGGGAGACTACCGGTCAGGTTGATCTGAATGCCTTGGGCATTCTCCGCAACCCCTATGCCTAGGCAATTAGGGTTCTGGAACCCGGTGATTTTGGAACTCACCGCAGTCTTCAAATAGAAGGGATTGGTGCCAACTACCCCCGCTTCCGCTTTTCTCGGCAAGAGGTCGGTTGCAAACACTAGTTTTAACGAGCGATTGCCAGCGCCTCCCGCACTATTAAAGCCATCCTTCAGCGCCTTGCGGAATCGAGCCTGGTAGGCGCGAGATCCTTCGTAAATAACGCCACTGATAGGGTCTTGAAATCTGAACAAGCCTTCCGAGGTGACTCCGCCCGTCGTCGGTTGTCCACTGACACCATAGGAAGCGGCTGTTGGCACCAACACATCATACTTGAGGGAAAGCAAGCCTCGCGACTGGCAAGATGTTGTGCCCGCGTTAAAGAGAAAATCTGAATTGGCGAGGGTGTCTGCCCGGCTGAGTATGGCGGTTAGATCGTTGGAGCGACGGGCGGAATAGAGATCGCGATAAAGCGGCAATAGCTTGGCGTTCATCCTCCCGTCTGCCTGTGGCGGCTGATTGCCGTAGTAGGCTAAGGCTTGCAGGGTGATATAGGCCCAGACCTGTGCCCGTTCAAAGGCTTGGTCGGCGACTAAGACGCGGTTGGTGAGCACGTCGCGGACATCTTGCAGATACCAACCGACGCTGAGTGCGCCCTGCACCCTCTCGGCCAGCGCCTTCTGCCGTTCGGAATCTGCCAGCAGGGTATGCACTTCGTCCAAACGGTTGCCAATGGCAGCCAACTCCCGGTAATAATCTCGCTGGGCGATGTAGTGGTCTAAACGTAGGTTGGCCTGTTGCCGCACCAAGTCCCTGACGATAAATTTGGTGTTGATCAGCAGCTTTTCCTTGTCTGCTGTCATATTCGCCAAAGTAATGTCTTCCTGCTCGGTAGTTTTGATGTCGTTGATCTTGGCATCAATGTCCGCCAGTTGGGACTGGATTGAAGCGGGTCCGACACCCGCAGTGATTTGACCAAGCCCACTGGCTACACCAGAAACACCTTGTAGGTATTGCATGGGATTGGGATTGGTGAAATAAGCAACGACTCCCTGCGCGATACCGCTGGCAATGCTCATGATACCGCCAAACAAATTGCTCTTTTTTTGCTTTTTTCTTTGCTTATTTTCGTAATCTTGCAATAACTTGCCCTTCTCCCGAATCAAAGCGCTAACTTTCTGTCCATTGGTTTGTAGAATATTGATGATAGAGTCGGCCTGAGTTTGCAACACGCCGGAAATTTCACGCGCTTCCTGTTCCTTGTCCGCAATGATATCGACGTTGTTCTTCATCTGGTTGAAGGTTTGCTCAATCCGTGCCTCTGCGGATGCCAATATTTGATACTGCTCGGCAAGCTGACCCTTGCCGCCGAAGACCGCGCCAAACTGCCTGGACAAACCAGCCCGCAAGGCATCACGCTCGGTGACACCGTCCCCATCGACATCGGTATCCGGTGCGCCGACAGTCCAAATATCCGCCATCTCAGTGCCATTGATCCAAACCACCCCGGCTAGGTTTTTTAGCCGTTCTTGAAAGGTGTCCGCGGTCTTGACCGCCTCCTGATGGTATTGCTCTTCCGTTTGGGCAAAGGCCACGAGTTGGTCTTGGATGATGGCGACCTCTTGTTCTTTTGAAAGTGCGGTTTGCGCTGCATCCGTGGAGATTCCGCGCATTGCATTGTAAGTCGATAAGTTATTGTTTTGACTGGCCGCCTGTACAAAGGGAACAAACTCCGGTAGAAATCCGAAAGTGTTGTAACCTTGTTTGGTTAGGTTCGCCAACTCCCGCAACCGGGCCTGAACACCCGTCAATGGGTAAAGATCGTTGCTGCCTAAAGTTGTCGTTCCTGCAAAGGGTGCGACCATCTGCAACAGGGAACTCAGGTAGTCATGGGCGACGAGCAATTGATCTGCTGCATAGGCGCGGCTCGTTAAATCTGCCGCAGTCCCGTTATTGAAAAAATTCAATAAGAGTCTCTTTCGACCCAGATCGTACTGCGCCATGGCGAAACGGTAGCCAGTGGAGTAAATTAAATCAAACGTGTATTTGACGACTGCCGCATCCGCATCCGCAAGTGAAACCTCACCCCTTAACAGTGCTCCAGGTCCTCGGTATAAGGGGTCCGCCAAGAGTTCCAACAACAAAGATAGAGCTCCTTGCTGGATGTTGGCGATATTCTGCAGGGACAAAATTTCATTGCCGATGATTCGGCCAGTGGCATCCGGTGCCGAGTCCGTGTACCGAGTGATGAACTGCCGTTTCCGGTAAAAATCGGATATTAGGTTATTTTTCAACACCCTCGCTTGGCGGACGCGGAGAATGTTGATTGCGGCCGCGGTATCAAAGGGATTGATCCGCAAGGCACGGCGGTATGCCAATTCCGCTTCGATCAACGCTGCTTCGCTATAAGTTGCTACACCAGCCAAAGCCCCTGTGGTTCCAACCAGCGTGTCAAAGCCCAGCGGGCTGATGAGTCCTTTTTTGAAAATGTCATCCTTAGTTAAAAAAGTTGACCCAGCATCTTTTTTCGTTGTGCCTTGAGCCATTAAATCGGCTTCAGCAGACTGCGAGAAGATTTGTCCTACAAAGGTTTCCCCAAAAGTGGCAACCAGGGTTGAAGATACTATGCCGCCTGATGTCACCGGCATGGACGGGGATGCTTTTGGGCTTGCCGCATCAATGATGTTTTCCGACTGCGCGGTGGCGAATACAAAATCGGGGAGTGCTGCGGAGACTTCGCTCCCCAAGCCGCAAAGGACAGCTAGGCCAAGAGGTTTAAGGACGTATTTCATAGACTAATACCCGAATTATCTAGTTGCTGTCCTAAAATAAGATTTTGTTAAGGGGTGTCATAAAAATGTTGCCAGTTGCCTGAATCGGTTGAGAGTTTGGCAGCAATCCATAGATCGATTGGGTAATGGTCCCATTCACTGGATTGCCAGTTTGCAAAGTCGATTTGTGAATGACTATAACCCAAGTCTTCGTAAGAGCTTTTGCTGTAGGATTGATAGGGTTGCTAGCCGCAACAATGACGGGCGCGCTGCTTTGTAAAGTCACATCATTCCCTGACTCTGACAAGGAAAAAGTCGAACCCTCGGGGATGAGGCGGCTGAGGACATAAGACTGAGGGGTTCCCTGACGGAGAACCGATCGGGTCGGATCAGAATCCGACAACGAGCCCACTACTGGCGAAGCGGGGCTGGGGTTAATGTTTAACACAAAGGAGTAATTGAGCGGGACGCTGTTGCTTTGCGTCGGCTGGAAGTTGGCGGTGACTAGCCACTGGTATCCGTAAAAGATCGGCGTATTGTTTCGATTGAGGAAACGGATTAAATCCCCGACATCGACTTTGCTGTCGGCATTTACATCCATTTCGTTCAGAGTTTCTTCTGAAAATGATCCGGTGCCAAGAATGGCTGCTTCAATGTCTTCCTTGGAAACTTGGGCGGAAACGCCACTTAAAGAAACCAAAATAAGGCATAGATAAAGGAACCAAAGAATGCATACTTTGCTCACAAATCCCCCAAATTTCCCTAAAGTCTACTGATTCGACAGTTTGTTTAATCTCGGATCGCAGTCGTCTTTTAGATGTGCCTATTCTTAAAAGGCACCTCAGAAAGCGCCATTTGCGAGTCTAAAACTGATTTGCTGACGGCTGGAGTCAAGTCAATGATTTGCCGACAACAAAAAAATCATATGTAAAATTTAATACAATTATTTTGGGGATGTCAAGAATTATTCTTATTCAATGATGTGAATTCCGGCTGTGTTTGGCTTTCGTGTTGATGAGTCAAACTTGCCTTTGCCGTGAAACGAGGGGTGAAACATGAATAAGAAATGTTTGTTCCTGCCTCGTTGTCTTGCCCCCTTCCAAGGTAGACTTGTGCCGGTGTCCGGTAGTCCAGCGACTGGTGGAAACGTTCGTTGTTGTAGAGGCTGAAGAACTCCCGCAACCCCGACCATGCTTCCTGGATGGTCTGGATTTCCTGCAAGTAGACATGTTCGTACTTGACCGTGCGCCAGAGCCGTTCCACGAAAATATTGTCCAACGCCCGCCCGCCCCCGCCCGTCCATGCTGACCCTTGTCCAGCAGCGGCTGCGTGAAGCGCGGGGTGGTGAACTGCGAACCGCAGATCCCGTGTTGAATATCTCGCACTGACGCGCATCCATTATTTCCGCCACCGCCTCGATGCAGAAGTCCGCATCCAGTGTGGTGCTCAACGCCCAGCCAAGCACGTAGCGGCTGTACCAGTCGATCACCGCCCTCAGGTTCTTCGGGAATGCCGGGCGGGTAGTCAAATGGCCTGGCACAGGTAAAGCATCGTGGACGATGCAAGTTGCCGTGCATTAGCGTGTTTGCTATCAACCCAGTGGGCTAAATTTCGCAAAATCGCCTGAATTTGATGACATAATGCGATGGTATTTTACGGGTTTCTGCGTGATTGAATGACTTCATTTTGTTTTGGAACAGGGGGATTTTTATGCCGATCACTCAACGGATTTACGTCAGCTTGCCAGCCGAACCTTGGCTTTCGCCTAAGATAAACGATTCAAATATTACGCTCTATCGAATTACCCAATCGTCACCGTCATAACAAATCAGCACAGAGAATGCCAAACATCCAATCCAAATTGCTAAAGCTTGCCGCCTTATTGATTGTATCCCTGTCGATTTCAGCCTGCGCCCACAAAAAGGCACACAGCGGGTCGCCCCACGTTTCGACGCCTTCGGCCTACAGTTCCTACAGCATCGAGGAACTGCTGATCCAGCATGAAGGCTTGCAATTGAGGCCCTACACGGATGCCAGCAACAAACTGACCATCGGGGTGGGCAGGAACCTTGACGACACTGGCATCACCCGGGAGGAAGCCATGATGCTGTTGCGCCATGACATTGACCGGGTTACCCAACAGCTTGATGCTAGATTGCCTTGGTGGCGGAGCCTCTCGGCGGCAAGGCAAAATGTGCTGATTTCAATGGCGTTCAATCTGGGGGTGGACGGGCTTCTGGGGTTCACCCGCATGTTATCGAATTTGCAGGACGGCGATTATTCCGGCGCGGCGGAGGAGATGCTCTCAAGCAAATGGGCCACTCAGGTTGGCAACCGGGCGGTTGAACTGGCCGACATGATGGAAAACGGGTAGTTTTTCTTGCCTGACCCCTTGCGGGTGCGAAGCCTTTACTGCCGAAGTCATTGGCTTGAAATAGTCCGATGGTCTGAGAAATCCACACTATGCTTTTTCCAAAGCGGGGGAAGCTCGGCATTCGCAGCAATTCTCATTATGAGGCAAAGCGTTGATGTATAACACGTCATTCCTGCCGGGAAGCAGGAATGCAGTCACTGGGACGTGAAACTAGGATTTGCCAGTCATATTTAATCAGACGCTTATGCACCGACAAGTTACCATCCATGGCACTGGATTCCGGCAGTCCATGCCGGAATGACGGCGTTTTAACCATAATGAGAATTGCTGCGGCATTCGCCCGTTGGAGTGAAACGGGAGTAAAATGTGCGGCGATGCCTATATCACTCTGTGAATGACCCAGCCTTTATAATCATGGCAAGAATCTACCTATCCGCAACCTACAGCGATCTCAAGCCTAGCCGGGATGCCGTTTACCGCATTCTTAGAATGCTCCGCCATGACGTGGTTTCCATGGAAGACTATGTGGCAACCGATACCTATCCATTACACAAATGCTTGGCTGACGTTGCCGACTGTCAAGTCTATGTGGGATTGTTCGGCTGGCGTTATGGCTATGTACCCGACAAAGACAATGCAACCCGGCTTTCCATCACCGAACTGGAATACCGCAAGGCGGGCGAGGCGGGTTTGCCGCGATTAGTGTTCTTGGCCGACCCTGCCGCCGTTTGGCCGGACGAATTCAAGGATGCCCATACCGGCGAAGGCGAGGCTGGACAGCGAATCGCCGCCTTACGCGCCGAATTGGGAAACGAAACGCTCGTCAGTTTTTTCCGCACCCCCGATCATCTGTCCGGTTTGGTGAGTGTCGCGGTCACCCGTTGCTTGGAAACCCATCCGCTGGCTCATTCCATGCCGCGCAGCAGGCTATTAGCCATCAAAACCCAAACCTTGGAACTACGGCTCAAGGCTTTGGTGGAGGACTATCAGGCGGCAACGGAACAATTGGCTTACGCCTTAAGCGCGGTGGATCAAAATAAACTGAAAAGGCAGATTGCCCATATCGAACAGGATATTAGCCAAGTCGAAAATGAACTGGATGGCTTAGGGAACGGTGGATGATGTGAATGGATTAGGTGACTTAAAAATCGATAGGCGAGAAACTCTGAGGAAATCGCTAAACGAACTGGAGAAGGATTACTCAACTACGTATGAGCAAATGTTGGAGACGCTTGATAATGTAGAAATCAACAAACTGCAAAGGAAAGCCGACAGATTATCCAAGCGTATTGACAAGTTGGAAGCCGAACTCAAATTGCTCGATATGCGACCTGTGGAAAACCCAGACAATATTATTAAGCCGGATTTAGCTTGGCTGCATAGGGAACTTCAATCCAAGCTGCCTGAAATTGACTTCAAGGAATTGGAGATAACCCTTTTAAAGATTGTGAACGATCAAAGTAAGGAAGGTTGTGCGGCACTGTTGTTGTTTCAACAAAGCAGCAAAATGGGCGGTGAATGGTGTGCCGCACGTATTAAGGATTTACTCAAAGGTAAGCGGCAAGTCCCATTTCTTCACATTCCAATAGAATTTCAGGCAAACGATCAAGCGGAAGCTATGATGTTACTGCGCCGCTTAGGCGAACATTGTGGCATGAACCCTGTCAATCCCGATCTGCTGGAGTTTGCCCGACAGGTGAACCGAACTCTTTGCGGCTCATTGCAAACTGGAAGCGTCATGTTGATCGAATGCCGTCGGTGTGAGTATCTGTTGGAATCCCCCGAGGTTTCTCATTGGATGGTTAAAGAATTTTGGAGTGAATTACTTCGGGAACTGGCTACGGTGACTAATAAATTCCCGAAAATTAAACTGATTCTTCTGCTTTTTGTCGATGGGACACTCCCTTCCAATGCGATTGCAGATGAACTTCGGTGTACATTAGAGGATTATCAAAAGCATAAGCTCCTCGAAATTCCCCTATCAACTTGGAACAAAGACGACATTTACAACTGGATCGTAGATTATTCAGGTTTATTGGGGCTTGAGAACGCTAATCTTGATCGAATGACTGACAAAATCTTCTCTGCGACCGATGGAATTCCCCGCTTGGTCGTCCATGAACTATTGAAAGAATGCTGCCCGTCAGTGGGCGGCTAAATCGAGAGAACCGCAATGACCGCATCGCCTAGTTTCAACTTGCACGAAGACTACCGACCCCCTTCAGGCCGACATCCCGACGCACCCAAAAACCCCGAGCCTTATGTCGCCGCTGAAAATTTGGTGACGGCGGTTAATCTTGCCATCTTTCTGCAACGGCCCTTGCTGTTGGAAGGCGAAGCGGGGTGCGGCAAGAGCCGGCTGGCAAGGCATGTGGCCCACCAACTCGGCTTGCCGTTGTATGAATGGCCGGTGCGTTCCACCAGTCGGGCGCAAGACGGGCTTTACACCTACGATTCGATTCTGCGCTTGCACGATGTGCATTTGAAGCAAGCTAACAAGCCGGGCCTGTTCGGTGCGAAAAGCGCACTGCCTGGCAAAGCCACGACGGGTAGAAATCCTGAAAAGCCCATGGATTACGTCAATTACGGCGCACTCGGCGAGGCATTTCGCTTACAGGAATGTCCGGCGGTGGTGTTGATTGACGAGATTGACAAAGCCGACATCGATTTTCCCAATGATTTGCTGACGGTCTTGGAAGAGCCTTGGAAATTTGAGATAACACAAGCCGATGACGACACGCCCCCCATCATCGCCAAACACCCGCCCATCGTCATCATCACCAGCAACAAGGAGAAAGGCAATCTGCCCGAGCCGTTTCTCCGCCGTTGCGTGTATTTTTACATCGAATTTCCAGCGGACAAAGAGCGGCTCAAGGACATCATCAAGGCTCATTACTCGATTAAAAAATCGGGCGAGGCCATCACACCGCCCACGGATGAACTGACGGATGCGGCCTGTGAACGTTTCTTGGCGATACGCAACAAGGGCGATTTGCACAAAAAGCCCGGAACCAGCGAGTTTCTGGATTGGCTGAAAGCGATGAGCAGCTTCGGCAAACTTTCCGGCTTGTCGGGCGAGGCAAAGCTGCCTTATCCCGAACTGCTGTTTAAAATCCATGCCGATTGGGATCGCTATGCCGCGAAGCCATAAGTCATCCATTAGTCCAACTCGGTTTTGAAAACCGAGTCGGCCTGTGACAACCCAACCATGAACGACTACGAATCCCAAGCCATCCTATTGGCGGTGTTTGAACGCTTACGCAAAGACTTGGGCTTAGGGATAGGCGAACTGCTGGCGGTTTACCGGGCCGTGGCAGGCGGTTTTGGGACGGAAGGGCCGGAAGCCTTGTGCGAAGTGGCCCGATTACTGTGGTGTCATGCACGCGAAGCCGAAGAAGATTTTAATGCGGTATTCAACGAAGTAGTGGCGCAGATGACGCGGCATACCCCGACAACGGAACCCGTCAAGCCCGAGCCACCTGTGGACAGGCCGCTTTCGCCGCCGCATGAGCCGCCAGTTCCGCCGGTGAACATCCCTCCACCCGCCGCGCCTTCGCCTTTGATGGTCGAACCGGCTCCGTTGCCAGTCAAAACGCCGATGCGCCCGGTGCAGGACATCACCGGCCCGGAGCTTCGTGCCTACTGGCCTTTGTCGCGCCGTTCCATGGTCTATGCGTGGCGATATTTGCGCCGAACTGTCAAGGAAGGCCCACGCGATGTGCTGAATGTCGCCGCCACTGTCGAACAAGCTGCACGCATCGGCTTTTTTCTCTGCCCGGTTTACGACCGCCGAATGCAGAACAAAAACCACTTGGTGTTGCTGATCGACCAAGGCGGTTCCATGGTTCCGTTCCACCGCTTCACCCGCGATTTGGAGGAAACTGCTCGCGACGGTCAGAAAAGCCAAATTCAGCGGGTCGATCTGGCTTATTTTCAGAATGTGCCGCCCGAGCATATCTTCCGCGACCCACATTTAATGTCGCCGTTTCCGCTGAAGAATTTGCTGGCTTGGATCGACCCGGACACCAGCGTTTTGGTGGTCAGCGACGCAGGTGCGGCACGGGGTCACAGACGCAACGAGCGCATCCGGGCGACTGCCGAATTCCTCAGTCAGGTCAAGCGCAGAACGACCCAACTGGCTTGGCTGAACCCCATGCCTCAAACGCGCTGGGCGGGGACATCGGCGCAGTTCATCGCCCGGTTGGTCCCGATGTTTCAAATGGACAGGGAAGGTTTTGGCAATGCCATTGTCGCATTGCGTGGACAATCACAGGGGCGGAGGGGTTGAGGCTTATGCCAGTTTATATGACCTCATGGGACCAGCACAGACCGACTCGGTTTTCGAAACCGAGTCGGTCTGATGGGGAAGCCGAGTGACTCCCGACCTAACCGAAATCGCCAAGGAAAAAGTTTCCCGGTTTACCCGTCAATTCGGCGAACCGCACCGCAAGCTCGCCTATTACGCCGCCTTGCCGCTGATCCTGACCCCGGAACTGCTCAACTATCTGCGCAACCATTTCCTGCGCGGCGAAGTGCCTTGGGTGGCGGAGGCGGATTTGCTGCTGTCGGAACTGTGCCGGCCCGTGGGTTATGAGCAATTCGCCTTTGACCCGGAAGTCCGTGCCTATCTGATTGGGCAGATGCGCGAGCAAATCGGCGAAACCGCAATGGAGGAAACGGCCAGATTGTTGATCCGGTACGTCCACCAACTCAGCCGCACCACACCCCATCTCAGTCGAGACAGCTTGCAAGCCGAGCAATGGTCGGCGATGGTTTTCCTCAAAGAAAAGCGCGAAGATGCTGTGATCGAAATCACCAAAGCCTTCCGCGACCACCTCCTGCCAGCCGTTGATGCCACCGCGCAATTGAACCAGGCCATCCCCCAAACCGAACTGGCGCGGCTAGTGCGGATCACCCATGAACTGGCGGCGCAACTGGACGAATATCCCGACTTGCTGCGTTATGCGTCCGATGTGGCACGATTGTTGGCCCAACCTAGTGGTTTGATGGATTTGGCAAAGTCGGGCAGGGGGTCCGATACAGTGGTTCGAGTGGCGGGGGTGGAGTTGCCGGATATAGAAAGCTATTATGGGAGCGACAGACAGCCGCTTGGCATCGAAAATCAGCCGGTTTTTGCAACCCCGGACGGTACGCTTGAAGAGAATACCCATGCACAAAACGTAAATAGCCATATAAAAACAATCTGGCATAAAGGTAGATCAAAAATCAAAGATATGTATGATGGATATGCCCGTAGACTTATGCCAGACTACTTAAGTGACGGGCTCGCAAACTCCATCACGCAAAACCCCACTATTCCCAAGCATTTCCGCGACTTGTTCCTAACTCGAATGGAAGACGGCTCCATGGTGAAGGATGAAACCCAACCAGGCCCGGCCATGGTCTGGCTGCCCGGCGGCACTTTCTTGATGGGCAGCCCCGAGGGGGTTGGCAACAATAACGAACGACCACAACACGAAGTCACGCTCGGTCATTACGCCGTGGGCCAATACCCGGTCACCGTCGGCGAGTTTCGCCGCTTTGTCGAAGAAACCGGCTACCGCACCGAGGCGGAGCAGGGCGATGGAGCTTATGTCTGGGACAAAAAGGGTGAATGGAAGAAAACCCAAGTCGCCAGTTGGCGCAATCCCTATTTTGAGCAGGCAGACCTAAATCCCGTCGTCTGCCTCAGTTGGAACGATGCCAAGGCTTATTGTGACTGGCTCAGTGAAAAAACCGGGCAAGCTTACAGCCTGTTGACCGAAGCCAAGTGGGAATACGCCTGCCGCGCCGGGAGCGATGCCCGCTATGGTTACGGCGACGACAAAGCCGGTTTGGGCGATTATGCTTGGTATTCCAACAACGCCAACAGCCAGACCCATCCGGTCGGGCAAAAAAAGCCCAACACCTGGCATCTGTACGACCTGCACGGCAACGTGTGGGAGTGGTGTGCGGACTGGTATGCAGACGATTACTACCAGCAGTTCGCAAGTGTCGACCCAATTGGCCCTGAGTCGGGTTCTGGCCGCATTGTTCGCGGCGGTTCCTGGTATCAAGATAGCGACTACTGCCGTTCAGCCTTCCGCTATTATCGAGAACCGTCACTCCGCCTAGATTCCCTTGGCTTCCGCCTTTCTAGAACTGGCCCTCTGTCCTCTTACCCATTCCCAATTAATGAATTAGGTGAGGATCTACCGGCTATCGCCAAATGGAGACGGTTACACGCCAAGGGTGTGAAAGGACAGGATATGCTACAAGTCAGTGTCAATGCTTTCGAGACAGCTATGGATAATGACTTGTTGAAAATTGCCGAAGAAATTGCCAGTACCACTTTAAAACAAACACGCGCGGAATATCTTGAAGACGAGACAACCGTGGAAAACCTCATCATATCCTTAGAAAATATGGGCCAGCTTGCTGATAAACAAGGACGAGTTGATGAGTCGATGATGTATGATATGGAAGTGCTTGAATTGGATAAGGGAGTGCTAATTTACTGAAGACTAATTGCCATCGTTCCCACGCTCCCGCGCTCATCGTTATACACAAGTCCAGCTAAGACGTAGTGCCGTCATTCCAGCAGGGATGCAGGAATCCAGAGCC
This sequence comes from uncultured Methylococcaceae bacterium, assembly GCA_903859815.1. Lineage (GTDB taxonomy): Bacteria > Pseudomonadota > Gammaproteobacteria > Methylococcales > Methylococcaceae > Methylumidiphilus. The sequence goes on from CAIOOA010000124.1 coordinate 32,078, forward strand.
ATGGACGGTAACTAATCGGTTGTGCAAGTGCTTGATTGATGAGACTTGCCAAGCAATAATTTACGGTCTGTGGATACAAGGACACCGGTCGTGGCCCACAGTTTGCCATCCTTGGACGATGGATTCCGGCATCCCTGACCGGAATGACGGGTCTCCAACACTTGTGTGTAACGACGAGCGCTCCCGCGTGGGAATGCAGACAGCGGCGCTCCTGCTCCGCCGAACCTTGAAACGGCCCAACAATGAAGGCCCGGCGATGGTCTACCTGCCCGGCGGGGATTTCCTGATGGGCGACGAAACAGGCAACGACAGCGAAAAGCCCGTCCACGCCGTCAGGCTGAATGCCTTCGCCATGGGCCGCACCCCGGTGACTTGGGGCGAATACCGGCGTTTTTGCGAGTCCACCCAACAGCACTGGCCGGAATGGCTTGAGCAAGGCAACGAATATCACCTGGAAACCGGCAAGAATGATTACTATCCCAATCGGGGTGTCAGCCGTGATGGTTTGGACTTGCCGGTGGTCGGCATTTCTTGGGAGGATGCCCGAGCCTACTGCCAGTGGTTGAGCGGACAGACCGGCGAGACCTATGCCCTGCCCACCGAGG
>CAIOOA010000125.1 GCA_903859815.1 uncultured Methylococcaceae bacterium
CCCCATGGCTACCACAAATGACTCGACGCCGTGTCGTTCGCCTTATATTTTGTCCATGCCTGCGATGGAGCCGCAGACATGGACAAAACATCCGGCGCCTACGGCTTCGCGGGGGTCGTCGCACATCGTGTGCGACTTTCATGGTGGGCTTCATAGGATTCGGATGGCAGAAATTTATAGGGAATTCTATACCCGCATCACTTTTAATCACACCCGGGTTGGATGGGGATGTATGCCTTGTTGGAAACCACCAAGCCAGCGCGAAGCTCTACCGAGTCACGGCCTCCCGCATCGATAATGATGTCTTGATAACGCTTCGCCAAGTCTTGCACTTCGGCTTGCAGCCCCTTCCCAAACTTCTGAATACAAGCGACACGATGTGGCTTGGCCTCAGAATCATCCCTGCTCTGCGCCCAGTAATTGGCGCTGCCCTGTGCGTCAGTGTCTATTAGGAGTACGTCGCGATTTTCCATAGCCCGCTTCGCAGCCAAGTTTGTCGCAATCGTTGTCTTGCCTGTGCCGCCTTTCTCACCGCCTATCAGTATAATCATGGATTCCTCACGGTATCAAATCATTTCATATCATACCATGTAGTATCATTTTTTGCTTAACTTCACCAAGCTACATTCATGGTGATTATGGTTGTTTTTGTCATTACTGCCAGCAAAATCCATGTGTGGCTTGCGATCCTAGGCTATTGATGAAGATGGAGCCACATTTTAAATGTGTCGCTCTTTGGCTTTGTTGAGGGATATTGGTATCGTATTAAGTCATATCATACCATATCATATTTATGCAAGATATCTCATTTATCGACACGAGATTAAGCGCCCGTAATGAGCAATTCGGTGATGCAATCTAGGAAGCGGGAAGCGGTCTCGATAGCCGCCGCCGAGCGTTCCGGCGGAATGTCTGAATTCGCCCCTGTTTCGTAATCGGCTACGGCTTTCAGATTGTATGCTTGGGTAAGGAAGGGTGGAAACGCCTTGTCGATGCGAGGTTCATTGAGTGCAAGCCGGTGAAGTTCACTCTGAACCCCTTGGTGAGTTTTTGCCGCTTTTCCTGTGCGCTCGAAAATGAGTGCCTGTGAAGTGTGGAAAGCCGCGAGATAGGCACTCCGTCCGGCATCATTACTCAGGCCAATGCCCAGGCTGGCATGGGCGTTTGACAAACATTTACGCGCCTTTTCAAGATAGGCTGTCGCTTCAGGAGTCACAGGTCAATTCCTTCCCGACGCAATTCATGCATGAGCGGTGTGCGTTCTTGGTATGAACCGGCGGGGTAGGGCATGGCGTGAATCACTTCGCCCGTTTCCGAAATGATGCGTGAAGCAGCAAGCGCTATTCGATCAGATTCCGCCCATCGGTCCCCAAGGTCATTCAGAAAAACAGCAATGTCGTAGTCCGAATCGGGACGCGCATCCCCTCTTGCCCGTGACCCGTACAACACCACACGCTCGATGCGGTTGCCGTACAAATCATTAAGCGCAGCGCGGAACTTGGACAGAATTAGAGGATTTGCAGTTGCCATACCCTATGTTTACCACAAAGCACATTGTTTTTGAAATGAAAGATTGTGAACGCGCCCATATTTTCGCTTAAGCGAAAATTCAGAGGCGGCAGTGGAAGCCAAAGCAGTTACATATTTTGGTACGTTGTAACGGATTGGTCATTATTTGTACAGTGGGCTTAGGCCGCATAGCCAGCGACTTTTGACAACATAGGCACAAATCTGTCCACATGTTCTGTGGATAAGTTCGATATCCAGAAATCGGCAGGGTTTTCGGTTAAACTTTCCCTATTCACACTCCGTATAAATACCGGAATAACAGCATGTATGGTCATTTTTCGCTCCTAGCATGTTGGCAACAATGACAACAATTGCATGATTGGATCGTAAATACCGCAGTTGCGTGACCAATAGAAGGTAATGACAAAGAAAGGATCATGAACAAAAAGACCCTGAGCGAATCGGACATCTGCGCCAAGTTCATCACACTAGCCTTGATTCAGGCCGGATGGGACGATGCGCTCCAGATTCGCCGCGAAGTGTTCTTCACCAAGGGTCGGATTATCGTCCGGGGCAAGCTGGTCACGCGGGGCAAGGCCAAGCGGGCCGATTACGTCCTGTATTACCATCACATTCCGATTGCCATCATCGAGGCCAAGGACAACACCTTTGCCATTGGAGACGGGATGCAACAGGCGTTGGATTACGCCGTCACGCTGGATATTCCCTTTGTATTCTCGTCCAACGGCGATGGCTTCGTATTCCACGACCGCACAGGCCAAGGCGCACAAATCGAAACCACGCTGGCCTTAAACGAATTCCCAAGCCCCGCCGCGTTATGGGCGCAATACTGTTTATGGAAAGGGCTTGAACCCGCGCAGGAAAAGATTGTCCTGCAACCCTACTATGATGACGGCAGCGGCAAGGAACCACGCTACTACCAGCGCAACGCCATCAACGCCGCCGTCGAAGCCATCACCAAGGGGCAAAACCGCATTTTGCTGGTCATGGCGACCGGAACCGGCAAGACTTACACGGCCTTTCAGATCATTTGGCGGTTGTGGAAGGCCAAGCAAAAAAAGCGCATCTTGTTTTTGGCTGACCGCAATGTTCTGATCGACCAAACCATGGTCAATGATTTCCGGCCCTTCGGATCGGCGATGGCGAAACTCAGCACTGGGGCCAAAACCATTGAAAAGGCGGACGGCAGCGAGGAATCGCTAACCATCGCCATCGACAAAGTTCGCCGCATCGACACCGCCTACGAAATCTACCTTGGGCTGTATCAAGCCATCACTGGCCCGGAAGAACGGCAAAAGCTGTTTCGCGAGTTTTCCCCCGGTTTCTTCGACCTCATCGTCATTGACGAATGCCACCGGGGCAGTGCCGCCGAAGATTCGGCTTGGCGGGAAATCCTCGAATACTTTTCCGCCGCCACCCAAATTGGACTCACCGCCACGCCCAAGGAAACCGAGTATGTGTCCAACATCCATTACTTCGGCGAACCGGTTTACACCTACACGCTCAAGCAGGGCATTCGCGACGGCTTCCTCGCGCCGTACAAAGTCATCAAGGTGCATCTCGATGTGGATGTGGAAGGCTACCGCCCCCGATCAGGGGAAACCGACCAGTATGGTCATGAAATCGAAGACCGCCTTTACAACCAGAAGGATTTTGACCGGAACCTAGTTATCGACGAACGCACCAAGCGTGTTGCCAAGTGGGTATCGGACTACCTCAAGCAAAGTGGCGACCGTTTTCAGAAAACCATCGTCTTCTGCGTAGATACCGAACATGCCGCACGGATGCGCCAGGCACTCATCAATGAGAACCCAGACCTGGCCCAACAAAATGCCCGTTACGTCATGCGCATCACCGGCAACGATAACGAGGGGACGGCGCAGCTTGGCAATTTCATCGACCCGGAATCCAAATACCCGGTCATCGTCACGACTTCAAGGCTGCTTTCCACCGGGGTCGATGCGCAAACCTGCCGGTTGATCGTGATTGACCGTGAAATTGGCTCGATGACCGAATTCAAGCAGATTTTGGGGCGAGGCACTCGCGTTCACGAAGATACCAAGAAGTATTACTTCAGCCTGATCGACTTCCGTAAAGCCACCAATCACTTCGCCGACCCCGCATTTGACGGTGAGCCAGTTCAAATATACGAACCAGATGAAAATGATCCCGTCACCCCGCCCGATGATATTCCACCGCCCGTGGGCGAAGATGAAGACAACATCCCGCCACAACCCGGCGAGGATGAAACCGTGGTGGACGTGCCGCCCGACATTACCCTGACGCCAGGGACTCACGAGCCGCCCGCCAAATATTACATTAAAGGCAATCCCGTCACCGTCCTGACCGAGCGGGTGGAATATCTCGACGAAAACGGCAAGCTGGTGACGGAATCCCTGCGCGACTACAGCCGCAAGGCCATCCGCCAGCATTATGCCAGCCTCGACCAATTCCTCCGCCGTTGGAAGTCTGCCGAACGCAAGGAAGCCATCATGGAAGAATTGGCGGAAGAGGGGCTATTCCTCGATCCGCTCATGGAAGAAGTCGGCAAAGACCTAGACCCCTTCGACCTGATTTGCCATATCGCCTTCGACCAGCCGCCGCTGATACGCCGCGACCGGGCCAACAACGTGCGCAAGCGCGATGTGTTCACCCAATACGGCCCGCAGGCCCGTGCCGTGCTGGAAGCCCTGCTGGCAAAATATCAGGATGAAGGCATTGTCACCGGACTCGATAACGTCAGGATTCTGGAAATCGCCCCTTTCAACGCCATGGGGACACCCATCCAACTCATCAAGGAATTCGGTTCGCGGGAACGGTTCAAAACCGCCGTCCACGAATTGCAATCCGCCCTTTATCAGGAAGTCGCCTAATCCATGTCGGCCCGAAATACCGTTAAATCCATTCAAGACATCATGCGCCAGGACGTGGGCGTTGATGGCGATGCACAGCGCCTTTCCCAACTGTGCTGGATGTTCTTCCTCAAGATCATCGACGACCAGGATCAGCAGTTGGAATTGATGCAGGACCATTACCGCTCGCCCATCCCCGATGCGCTGCAATGGCGGGCTTGGGCCGCCGACCCGGAGGGCATCACCGGCGACGAGTTGCTGAATTTCATCAACGCCGAGCTATTCCCCGCCCTCAAGGAATTGCCCGCCACCGGCCATCATGCCAACCGCAGCCGCGTGGTGCGCAGCGTGTTTGAAGATGCCTATAACTACATGAAGTCCGGCCAGCTATTGCGCCAGGTCGTCAATAAAATTAGCGGCGTGGATTTCAACAATCTGGCCGAACGCAAGCACTTTGGCGACATTTACGAGCAATTGCTCAACGACTTGCAAAGCGCGGGCAATGCCGGCGAGTATTACACCCCCCGCGCCGTGACCGCCTTCATGGTGGACCGCATCGACCCCAAGCCCGGCGAAGTTCTGTTTGACCCGTCCTGCGGCACGGGCGGCTTCCTCACCTGTGCCATCCGCCACATGCGCGACCGCTATGTCAAAACGGTCGAGAACGAACAGGCCATGCAAGCCAATCTCCGGGCGGTGGAAAAGAAACAACTCCCGCACATGCTATGCGTCACCAATATGTTGCTGCATGGCATTGAAGACCCCAGCTTCGTGCGCCATGACAACACCTTGGCGCGGCCTTACATCAGCTATGGCCCGTCCGACCGGGTGGACATCATCCTCACTAATCCGCCCTTTGGCGGCAAGGAGGAAGACGGCATCGAATCCAACTTCCCGGCCCACTTCCGCACCAAGGAAACCGCCGACCTGTTTCTGGCTTTGTTCATCCGGCTATTGCAGCCTTGGGGCCGTGCCGCCATCGTGTTGCCGGACGGTTCGCTATTTGGCGAAGGCGTGAAAACGCGGCTCAAGGAACACTTGCTGGAAGAATGCAACCTCCACACCATCGTCCGCCTGCCCAATAGCGTGTTCAAACCTTATGCCAGCATCGGCACCAATCTTCTATTTTTCGAGAAAGGCGAGCCGACCCAAGCCATCTGGTTCTATGAACACCGCGTACCGGACAGCCAAAAAGCCTATTCGATGACCCGGCCCATCAGGGTCGAACATCTGCAAGCCTGCGTAGACTGGTGGGGCGGGGTGGAACGCAAAGACCGGCAATCAACCGAAGTCGCTTGGAAGGTCGGCATAGACGAGATCAAGGCCCGCAATTACAACCTCGACTTCAAAAACCCGCACACCGTCGCCGCCGATCACGGCGACCCGCAAGAACTGCTGGCCAAACTGGAACAGGACGAGCAAAAGACCGCCAATCTACGCGACCAACTCAAAACTATTTTGGCTGAAGCCCTGCTGCGATGAGCCGCTACCAGCCGCCGCTGACCATTACGCCAACGATCCTGGACTTAGCCGAACAAATCGGCGAAACCATCGGGCGTTGGGCGCTCACCACGGAAAGCGAGCTTTCGCCCAAACTCCGGCGCGGCAATCGCATTCGCACTATCCAAGCATCCCTAGCCATCGAAAACAACACCCTGAACGTGGAACAAGTGACCGCCGTACTGGAGGGTAAGCGGGTGTTGGGTCTGCCGCGTGAAATCCAAGAAGTCCGCAACGCCTTCGCCGCCTATGAATGTCTGCCGCAATGGCAACCCACAGCAATCAATGACCTGTTGGCCGCCCATGGCGTGTTGATGGCCGGGCTATTGGATGATGCCGGCCATTTTCGTTCCGGCGGCGTGGGCATTTATCGCGGCGATGCCCTCATGCACATGGCCCCGCCCGCCAGCCGGGTAGGGGCATTGATGCAGGACTTGCTAGACTGGCTGACGCGTGGCGAGTTGCATCCCTTGGTGGCCAGTTGCGTGTTTCATTATGAATTTGAATTCATCCATCCCTTCGCCGACGGCAACGGACGCTTGGGACGCTTATGGCAAACGCTGATCTTGAGCCGATGGAAGCCGCTGTTGGCTTTCCTGCCCGTGGAAACCGTCGTCCGCGACCGGCAAGACGAATACTATCAAGCCCTTGCCGATGCTGACCGGATCGCCGACACCGCGCCTTTCGTAGCCTTCATGCTGCAAGCCCTGCACACCGCCATGAGCGAAACAGCGCTGACCGACCCAGTAAGCGATCTAGTAAGCGACCCAGTAAAACAGCTTCTCGCGGCTTTCCATCATGATGAAGCGTTGAAAATTGGCGAACTGCTAAACCGGCTCGGCTTGCAGCATCGGCCCACGTTTAGGAAAAACTACCTGCGACCCGCTTTGGCGGGTGGCTGGATCGAGATGACCCAGCCGGAATCCCCCAACAGCCCGGTACAGAAATACCGGCTGACCGCAAAAGGCCGCAAGCTGCTGTAAAATTAAAGATGCCACTCAGACCCAACAAGTGAGAAAACCATGTCCCTAACTAACCGCCTTGGCGTTCGCCGAATTTTTGCAACAGCCTGTTGCAAAATCAAGCAAGCATTAGGTAAACAGTATGCACCCACTCATTCATGAACATCGCAATGCCATCGCCGAACTTTGCCAACGGTATCGGGTGCAACGCTTGGAGGTTTTCGGTTCCACTGCGCGAGGAACCGATTTCGACCCGGAAACCAGCGATGCTGATTTTCTCGTGGAGTTTTCAACCGCCCCCGACAATCCTTCGCTCAAGGCGTTTTTCGGTTTGCAAACCGACTTGTCAAAAGTTCTTGGTCGAACGGTCGATCTGGCGGAAGCATCCGCCATCCGTAACCCCTATGTCAAAGCCAGTGTGGACCGTTCCCGCGAGGTGGTCTATGGAGTATGACCCGCGAGCCTATTTGTGGGATGTGCGGGAAGCCGCCGAGTCGATTCTTGAATTCTCTCGTTCCCACGCACCGGCGCTCATCGTTATACACAAATGCTGGAAACCCGTCATTTCGGCATGGATGCCGAAATCCAGCGTCCACGGATGGCAAACTTTGGCCTACTACATTGCCCAAATGAAGCACTTATACAAGCTTCAAGTTACCGTCCATGGCCTGGATACCGGCATCCATGCCGGTATGACGGCATTTTTGGCTCGGCAGGACTTGTGTATAACGGCGAGCGCTCCGGCGTGGGAACCAGAACAGTGACATGAACCCCACCCAACTACTACAACATTTCGACCGCATCAGCGAAGCACCGGATGCCATTCTGCGTTTGCGGCGTTTCATCCTTGATTTGGCGGTACGGAGCAAGCTGGTAGAACAAGACCCCAACGACGAACCGGCTTCGGAATTAATTAAGCGGATTCGTGCAGAAAAAACACGGTTGCTAAAGGAAGGAAAAATACGCAAACAAGATGAATTACCATCAATTAATGATGAAGAACGGATATTCAGTATACCAACTGGCTGGGCTTGGGGGAGATTAGCCAACCTAAGCCGAAAAATTCATTACGGTTTTACTGCATCAGCCAACAAATCAATTAAGGATATTAGACTTCTAAGAATCACGGATATACAGGAAAACACAGTCGATTGGTCATCTGTGCCTGGTTGTGACATTTCAAATGATGAAATACCCCAATATAAGCTTGAATGCGGAGATATTTTAATTGCACGAACGGGAGGGACAATTGGTAAGACATTCCTTGTTAGAAATATACCAGTTATTGCGGTTTTCGCATCCTATTTGATCCGCGTTCAAGGTTCATCCGAACTTTATGACCAATATCTAAAATTGTTCATGGAATCGCCCGTATACTGGAAGCAATTACAAGATGGCGCTCGGGGAGCTGGACAACCCAACGTCAATGGGCAAACTCTTGGACAGATACATATTCCACTTCCCCCCCTCCCCGAACAACACCGCATTGTTGCCAAAGTGGATGAACTGATGGCACTGTGCGACCAGTTGGAGGCGGCGAAAGCGGAGCGGGAACAAAGCCGTGACCGGCTCGTCGCTGCCAGTCTAAAACGCCTGAACGATCTCGGCCAACGCCGTCATTCCGGCATGGACTGCCGGACAAATTCGCCGGGAGCGAATTTGGACGCGCAGAGCGCGGGGCGAAGCCCGAACCGCAGGGACGCGGTGAGCAGTCCAGAACACAGGGAAGTGAATGCGGGGGCGGGTTCCGAATCCATCCCTACAGGGCAACTGGATCGCGGCAACCCATGCCTAAACGATGGCGATAAGCTTAATGCCACAGGAATGGACGCGAGCCTAAACCTTGGGACTGCCCTCCCTGGCGACTGGATTCCGGCAATCCCTGCCGGAATGACGGACGCAGAAAGTATTGCGTCTTTCCTGAACCACCTCCCGCGCATTACCACCCGCCCAGAGCACATCAAGCAACTGCGCCAGACCATTCTCAACCTCGCCGTGCGTGGCAAGTTGGTTGCCCAAGACCCCAACGACGAACTGGCGGCGGAATTGCTCAAGTTAATCAAGGCTGAACGGGAAAAACTCATTGAACATGGGAGAATTCGACGAGAAAAGCCATTGGCGATTCTCCCAGAAAGTAAACGACCATTTATGGTTCCCGATAGTTGGGAATGGGTAAAGATTGGTGATGCCGCTATTTACACAGAATACGGAACATCTCAGCAATCAGCTCATTGTGAAACAGGTGTGCCAGTCCTTAAGATGGGTGATATTCAGGACGGGATGCTTGTTCTTGGCGGACAAAAAAAAGTTTCGCAAACTATTGATGACCTTCCAGCCTTATATCTAAAAAAATACGATCTCCTCTACAATCGCACGAACAGCGCCGAACTTGTAGGGAAGACAGGGATTTATTTGGGCGAAGATGATGAATATACATTTGCTTCGTACCTCATTCGTATTCGCTGTTCGAGAGCATCAACAAATCCTGTATATTTCAATATAGCGATGAACGCACCGTTCTTCCGTACAACACAGATTATTCCTCACTTAAAGCAGCAGTGTGGTCAAGCAAATGTAAATGGAACAATTTTGAAAAACATGGCTATTCCTCTTCCGCCCCTCCCCGAACAACACCGCATCGTCGCCAAAGTGGACGAACTAATGGCCCTGTGCGACCAACTGGAAAACCAACTCACCGCCACCGAAGCCGACAGCCGCCGCCTACTGGAAGCCGTGCTGCACGAAACCCTGTCCCCGGCACTGGCAGAAGTCGCATGAAGGTTAAAACCTCGTCATTCCGGCAGGGATTGCCGGAATCCAGATTGCAGGGAAGCTACAAGCCCTTGTCCTTCGGGAGAGTTTGCCATCCTTGGACGATGGATTCCGACATCCCCCGGCAATCCATGCCGGGGCAGGCTCTGATCGGAATGACGGCACTTTTTCCTTTTTTTACGGTACGAATTGCTTCATGCGATTGCCCTACGCGATAGCTGGATTATGATGGCAACCTAGCCAGCGTGATGAAGTCACGCACGGAAACAATCTTGGTTCCTTGGTGGTGTCCAAGGGCGAGAAGGTCAGGCTTGTCTCCGCTGACCAGGTAATCCGCTTCGCCACCCGACGCGATGGACAGCAAATAATTGTCATAAGGGTCAGGGGAAACATCAACCGGCGGCAATGACTTCACCACAACCGCCACCTCCCGCAAATCGTTGACGAGGCGACCGGCTAGGGCCGGTTTCAGACGGGCGCGGATTTTTGGGTAGCGCGTCACCCGCATCAGTTCGTCAAGTTGAGGGGCAGCGGTCAACAGGACAAAGCGGCCCTGCCGCCAATTTATGATGAGTTGGCCTGGCGGCGAGGACTCCAGCAACAAGGCGCTGACAAGGACATTGGTATCCAGAACCACCCGCATGGATTAGGAATCTTTCGGGCGGGTAAGGGCAAACGCCTCCCGCATGTCGTTGCGAACAGCTTCAGTGGCTTCGGCAATAAGGTCTTGCAAAGCCTCCGGCCCAAGGTCGGCAAACTCGCTTCGCGTCTCGGCAAGTGTCTGGTCGAACACCCGCCATTTGACGGCATCTTCAATGAACTTGGACAGATCGCCTTTCTTCATGCCGCGTTGAGCCAGCAAGCTACGCACAGCGATGTCGGTATCTTTCGACACCGTGACCGTCCAGCGCGTGGTGTTGTCACCTGTCATGGGGAGCCTCATTATTTGGCGTATAAACATCTATCAACATAGCAGCTTAGGCGTGAATTTTCTAGCCTTTCATCCAAGCCAGTTTGGACTTTGGCTTTAGTGATGCTTCAAAATGCCATAGACCAAACCAGCGGTCAACATCGACGTAAGCAAGGCAGTCAAGGCATGTTCAAACAGCCTTGACCACCTTGCCTGTTTGATTTCCTTGGCGGCATGGCCCAAGGCAATACCTAGGCTTGCCGCCTTGTCCGATGCCTCAGACCGAAACGCCAGCCGCGCCGACTCCTGCATCGCGGCGCGTTGTTCCTCGACGGTTTTTGCCGCGATCTGGCTGGCCTTGCGTTCAAGGTATTCCGTCAAATCCCGCTTGGCCTCCTCGTTGAATGCCGTGACTGCCATTCGGTACTGGTCGCTGGCACCGGCCAGCGCATCGACCGTGACCGCCATCCGCCGCTCGGAACTGGCAACCTTATCCGGCAACGCCTCGACACGGGCAAGAAGGCCGTCAAGCTCGCCCAAGACTTCGGCAATCAGAATCTCGCGGGTCGTGTTCGGTCGGGGCGCATTCATTGAAAATCCTTAAACTTGCCAGCTTTAACAAATCAATCGGTGTCTAGTTGAAAATGGCATTGAACGCCGCATCCAGATTCTTATTAGCCGTGACCCCCAAACGCTTCAACGCCACCATGCGGACACAATGATCCTTTTCCGCATCGTCCTTCGCCTCCCTCAACTTCGTCCGGTAATCGGTCGGGTCGGCGGTAATGTCACCCAAGGATATACCCACTGACTTTAACCGCTCAAACACCTCGTTGACATGGATCACCGCCTTTGGATTGGCGATAAAACCCTTATCCCTCTCGGCATAGCCGATGACCGACTCAAACTCGACCTCCACATCATCATCCACTTCGGCCTTGTTAAACACCACCCGGATTTTATGCTTCGGAATGCCCAACTGCTTAAGCGCATGAATCGTATTGATCGTATCCGCCTGTTGCTTCTTCTCCTTTACCACCGGAATAACAAAATAATCGAATGGGGGATTCCCTGAAACGGAATTTATCCGCCGTCCGTGAATTAGTCAGGGCCAGCCAACACGTATGGGAAGCCGAGTAATGTCATTGATTCGGGCAGCAATACCTTCGCCAATCAGCATGAGTGATTTTTGAGGTTCGGGGCAAGGGTGGGTGGTCAGAAAAGGTAGAATACCGGTGTTTACCACAACGTCCGGCATCTGATCCCAATCTGACCATGACTGAAATCATAGCAACCC
>CAIOOA010000126.1 GCA_903859815.1 uncultured Methylococcaceae bacterium
GCCGAAGCCGCCAAGATTTTGGGAAGCTTGGACAATGTGCTAGCGGAAGTGGTGGAGGGCAATATGCATCACGACTCGCCCGCCGCCGTCAGCGGGTGCTGGCAATGCCACGGTTCGGAAGTCAAGGTGTTGGCGGGCGGCAAGCTGGACCCGACGACTTGGCCGAACACGGGTGTGGGCCGGTTGAACCCGGACGGTTCCAAAGGCTCTTGCTCGGCTTGCCACTTTAGGCACAACTTCAGCCGCGCCCAAGCGAGGATGCCGGAAAACTGCGGTCGCTGCCACATGGGCCCGGATCATCCGCAAATTGAAATCTACAACGAATCCAAGCATGGCATCGCCTTCGCCGCCAATCGCACCCGCTTCGAGCCATTGATGGAAAAGAAGGACTGGATACCGGGCAAGGACTACGAACAAGGACCAACCTGTTCCACTTGCCACATGAGCGCAACCTCCACTCTGCCGTTGACTCATGATGTTGGCTCGCGCATTTCGTGGACCTTGCGACCGGCCATTTCGGAAAAAATCGACGCGGCAGCGATTGCTGCTGGCAAGAAAGTCAAACCGTGGGAAGAACGCCGCGACGATATGAAACAAGTCTGCTTGGCTTGCCACGCCGATCAATGGGTAGGCAATTGGTATGAACAATTCGACAAATCGGTGGGCCTGTACAACGACAAGTTCGGCATCCCCGCCACCAAACTCTACAAGATGACCCGCGCCGCCGGACTCATCACCAATGACATCGAGTTCGACGATCCGTTGGAATTCACCTATTACTTCCTGTGGCATCACGAAGGCCGTCGCGCCCGTCACGGTGCATCTATGATGGGACCGGACTATACCCAATGGCACGGCAATTACGAAGTGGCCCACCGCTTCTATATGGAGTTCGTGCCGCAATTGCGCGATGTCATCGAAAAGGGGCTGAAATCCACCGATCTGGCCAAGGTGGACGGTGCCAAGAAAGTACAGGTGGAACTGGATCAAGTGTTGAACTCTGAGAATCACCGTTGGTTCATCGGCAAAATGACCGCAGAGGAAAAAGATGCTCGTAAGAAGGCATCGGAAGAGTTCCGTAAGCGTTATGCACAGTAACAAGAAAAATTAAGGCAACACCATGAGCCATTTCTTAGATCGCTTGATGTTCTTCAAAAAGTCCACCGAAACCTTTTCTGGTGGACACGGCATACTCACCGATGAATCCCGAACCTGGGAAGATGGGTATCGGCAACGCTGGCAGCACGACAAGATTGTCCGCTCCACCCACGGAGTGAATTGCACCGGTTCGTGCAGTTGGAAAATCTATGTCAAAAATGGTTTGGTCACTTGGGAAACCCAACAAACCGATTATCCCCGCACCCGGCCAGACTTACCCGATCATGAACCTCGTGGCTGTTCGCGTGGAGCGAGTTATTCATGGTATTTATATAGTGCCAATCGGCTGAAATATCCGATGATACGTGGGCCATTGGTGAAACTCTGGCGCGAAGCACGGAAATCCCTAGGCCCGGTTGATGCGTGGGAATCAATCGTCGAAAACCCGGAGAAAGCTAAAGCCTATAAATCAAAGCGCGGCTTAGGCGGGTTTATCCGGGTGGAGTGGGAAGAAGCCAATGAATTGATTGCCGCATCGAATATTTATACCGCCAAGCAATACGGCCCGGATAGAATTATTGGATTCTCGCCGATTCCCGCCATGTCCATGGTATCGTATGCGGCAGGATCGAGGTATCTCTCGCTGATTGGTGGGGTATGCATGAGTTTTTACGATTGGTATTGCGACTTGCCACCCGCCTCCCCACAAACTTGGGGCGAACAAACCGACGTGCCAGAATCCGCTGATTGGTATAACTCTGGGTTTATTATGTTATGGGGTTCCAATGTTCCGCAAACGCGCACCCCGGATGCGCATTTCATGACCGAGGTGCGATATAAAGGCACTAAGATTGTGACAGTTTGCCCGGATTATTCCGAAGCCAGTAAATTTGCCGATGTTTGGCTGCATCCCAAACAAGGCACGGATGCGGCTTTGGCGATGGCAATGGGGCATGTGATTTTAAATGAGTTCCATATTCAACGGCAGAGTGAGTATTTCACTCAGTATATCCGCGAAAATACTGATTTGCCCAACCTGGTCTTACTGAAAGAGCAGAACGGTGTTTATGTCCAAGATCGATTTCTTAGAGCCAGCGATTTCAGCGGTAGCTTAAGCCAAGCCAATAACCCGGATTGGAAAACTGTCGCCGTTGATGAAATTAGCGGCAACATCGTGGTTCCGAAGGGTTCGATAGGTTTTCGCTGGGGCGAAACTGGGCAATGGAATATCGAACAAAAAACTGCCGATGGTCAATCGGTGCGGTTGCGTTTGAGCTTAATCGACGACCGCGATGAGGTCGTTTCGGTGGGCTTCCCGTATTTCGGCGGGTCCGAGCATCCACATTTCACCTGTTCCACCCATGATGTCATTCAGCGCCGTAACGTACCCGTCAAAAAAATCACCTTGGTCGATGGTTCGCAAGTATTAGTGGCGACAGTGTTTGATCTGTTGGTCGCCAATTATGGTATTGGTCGAGGACTAGGCGGCGGCAATGTTGCGGATTCGTTTGATGATGACGTGCCTTACACTCCCGCTTGGCAGGAGAAAATCACTGGGGTCAGCCGAAGCCAAGTCATCACCGTAGCGCGTGCGTTTGCCGAAAATGCCGAGAAGACC
>CAIOOA010000127.1 GCA_903859815.1 uncultured Methylococcaceae bacterium
AATCGGGGTAGTGGATGCCAGAAAGCCAATGAATGGGCGCTTGTTATTCTCATTTGGAATGAAAAGGACCGGTTATCGGTTTTTTAAAATTCAACATGGCAGCATGGATGGCCATACTCAGGCGTTCAGCACGGATTCAGGGGATTGTTACGGGAATAATTATGGTATGGTTATTGGTAGTGTCACCCAAATAGATGGATGGAATGGAAAGGCTGCATTATTTGGTGGGTTCTATCATCCGGGTAGTATACGCATACCTAATTCTCCATCGCTTCAGTTTAAAAGTGATTTTACTGTTGCTTTTGCCGTCAATTTGACGGGATGGGATGGTATGAATGGATATGGGTATTACAATAAATTTGGAACACATTCTATTTTTGCAAAAAGACATGATCGAAGCGGCATGGCTATAGCTGTGGGGACAGATTTGGCATTAGTGACTCCCAATGGGAATAAAATGTTTGTCTGCCCTGCTTCATATGAGTGGGGCTTTCTTTGCAGTGGAGACACATATGTCAATCCAAACTATTCTATAGGTAATTGGATAAATATTGTATACGTTTTCTCTAATAGTAGCCATATAATTAAAATATACATAAACGGTTCTTTAGCCAGTACAAAAACAAATTTCAGCCAAAGTTTTGTGTCGATAAATTCAAATGACATATACATCGGAAAGTTTTCTGACACTTGGTTTCCACTTAATGGATCTGTCGATGAACTACTTATCTATAATCGTTCACTCTCTGAAACAGAAATACGCTCATTAGCCAACAAGTCCAAACCGAATACAGTTGAAACAACACAAATCAGACCTAATATAAGCCCTATTCAACCGCCACCACAGAGCAATAAACTGAAAGGTTTGGTGTTGATTGCACATGGCTGGAATAGTGATGTCAGCGTATGGCCCAATCGAATGGCGGAGAAAATAAAAGCTATAACAAAAGATGATCCGAATGTTGATTGGACTATTCTACCTTATGCGTGGGCTATTGACAGTGGATATTCTGGTTGCATTGAGAAGGAAACAATACCCCCTTTTGCGATATCATGTAAAGTCCCGTGGGATGCTTACACTCATGCAGGAACCATTGGCAGAACCCTAGGAAAAAATCTAGCAAAAAACCAATATGATTATATTCATTTTATTGGACACAGCGCGGGTTCTAATTTAATTGATAAAGCGGCTACTTACTTGCGCGTTCAAGCTATAAACAATCACTTGAAAGTACCGAAAATCCATAGCACCTTTTTCGATGCTTATGATGTACTTGGAAGTAATTCGCTGTATGGTCTCACATCTGATTGGGCAGAGCAGTATGTTGATATTTGGGCAGAACATGGAAGGGGAGTTTGGCCACCAAATCTTGAATTCGACTTAGAGTTGATTTTAAAGGATTCAGACATTTTCTTAAAAAATTCATATAACATAGATGTCACAAACACCGACCTAGCTATTGATCCAGTGAGTGCCCATGCCATACCCTATGAATGGTATGAAAGCACCATTGGAGATAGAACTTATGGTTTTCCATTATCCATAGAATCAAGGCAGCGAAGCGATCTCCCAAGTCACAAGTTTTACAAGCGTGGACAAATATGCTCGCTATCATCTTCCTCATTCCTCTGCCCTTCAAGTGATTTTACATCCTCTCAAATCAAGAAAGATATTGTTTGTCCAAACCTTAGCCTTTGCCCAAACATGTATACAGGCAACCCGTTCACTAGTGGCACGGGAAAGGTCGAGTTGAATCCCGAAAACCTAGAAGATACATTGCGTTTATCATCAGGTTCGGCAGCTGGGTTGAGTAGTAATATCAATATGGCTGAATCCGTAAATACCTTAGGTTCGCCGGTATGGGCAACTAGGCAAATTAACGTGCCTGAATCCGTTAATACCTTATTTTTTGATTACCAATTCCTGTCGAATGCTGAGGGTTTGCTTTCGGTTTTTTTTGACAACCAACTGGTGTACAAGGCTGATGAGCGTTATGATTCTGATGGATTGAACGTCGATAATAATGTTCCGATTGGCAAGGTCGAGCCGGGTGTGCATTCAATTTCTTTCCGCATCGACCCATTCACTGAAACCCAATCGGTAATTGAAATATCTAATATTAAAGTCGGTAACGTAAAAGTAGTGGACGTAGTAAATACACCTCCTCTAGCCAACGCTGATATCGACCAGACTGTGTTCCAAGGCAGCCTAGTTACATTGAATGGAACAGCAAGCAACGACCCCGATAATGGCCCTTCGCCATTGACTTATGCTTGGACGCAAACTTCTGGCCCTTCAGTGACATTGACCGGCCAGACCTCGGCAACCCCAAGTTTCACGCCCGCGCAATCCGGCATTGTTCAATTTCAGTTGATCGTCAATGACGGTCAGACTAGTAGTGCCCCTGCGATTGTGACGATAACGGTGTATCCGCCTAACCTCGCCCCCATTGCCAATGCGGGGATGGATAGAACGGTATTGGTTGGCCAAGTGGTCACACTAAACGGCAGTGCCAGCATTGACCCAGATAGTAGCCCTTTGCCACTGACCTACGATTGGCGGCAAACCGCCGGACCCGCTGTTACGCTTACCAACCCAACCAGCACCACGCCAAACTTCACCCCCACGCAAACGGGGCTTTATACCTTCAGCCTGATGGTCAGCGACGAGCAAGACTTCAGCCTTCCTGATTCGGTCACTTTTCTTGTGCAAGTGGATACGGCGATATTGACGGTTAGCAAAGTTGGAAGCGGTTCGGGGAAAGTAAGCAGCATTCCGGCAGGCATCGATTGCGGAACGAATTGCGCTTATGCTTTCGATAAGGATACCGTGGTCACGTTAAGCCCCCTCGCCGACAATGGCTGGGTTTTCACCGGCTGGTCCGGCGTGTGCCACGGCAAGGGCGCGACTTGCCAGGTGACCATGGACAAGGCCAAGTCGGTGACGGCCCGCTTCGGCGCGGTCCGCATGGATGCGCTGGCCATCGACTTCAACAAACCCAATGGCTTGTGGATACGCCATGCCAATGGCATCTGGGAGCAACTGCATCCACTGACGACTAGCCAACTGGTGTCCACCGACTTGGACGGCAACGGGGCATTTGATCTGGTCGTCGATTTTAAACCCTACGGCATCTGGGCTTGGATGAACCGCAAGGAATGGACGCAACTGCGGGACGTGTCGCCGGTGTCGATCACTGCCGCCGATTTGGATGCCAATGCCAGCATGGAGTTGGTCGCCAGTTTTGCCGAGTCAAGGAAGATCAATGCCTTGCTAAACAATCAGCAACCTTGGCAAACCTTGTTTGGGCCTTTGGCAAAATCTGTCACTGCCGTCTATCTGGACGAGAACGACTGTCAGGATTTGTTGCTCGACTTCGCCCCCTATGGCTTGTGGCAACATTTGAACAACCGGTGCAGCGAACCGGCTTGGATGGAGCTGGACCACAACCGCTCGCCCGGCTTGAGCGTGGTCGGCGATTTGGACGGCAACGGGCATGAAGACGTGGTGTTCAGCTTCGGCGCTGACGGGTCGTGGAAATGGATGAACAACAGCACTTGGGTGAAGTTGCATCCTTTGTCACCGCTGGGCATGGTCACAGCCGACTTGGACGGGAACGGGAAGACCGATGTGGCGTTTAACTTCGGCAACAAAACCGGGCTTTGGGTGTTCATGAACAACCAATTTTGGGTGCAACGGCACCCCCTGTCCCCCGTCACCATGGCCGCCGCTTATTTGGACAACAATAACCAGCAGGATTTGGTGATAGACTTCGCGCCTTATGGCATCTGGGTCTATAAAAACAACCTGTTGTGGGAAAAGCTGATTAATGGGCCTAAATCCAGCCGGATGGTGGCCTTGCCGGAATAATCGGGTTTAGGTTGTTGATTGGATAAATTGGCTGGTTCCCAAACTCCCGCCTCACTGCCATTCAGTTAGGAGTTTGGACTTGCCTAATCATTGGAGTGCAAGGCTTGCTTTGCTGGTGTTTACCAGCGGATTTCAACACTGGCAAGGCAGGCCTTGCACCCCCAGCAATTCTCATTTTGATGTGGAAGCCGTCATTCCGGCATGGACTGCCGGAATCCAGTGCCATGGACGGTAACGGGTCGGCTGGGTAAGTCTTTGATTAAGCGCTGTGAGTGAACCCAAGTTTCACGTCCCTGTGACTGGATTCCTGCTTCCCGGCAGGAATGACGGGTTACCTGTCAACGCTTTGCTTCATAATGAGAATTGCTGTTGCACCCCTCCGTCGTGCTGAATGCTACCTAGTGCTTTATCTATTAGCGCTCTAAGTTATTAATTTGAAGGGCTATCTTCTGTCTGATTAGATTCAGTGCGCTTTTCATGGCATAGAGTTTATGTATCTCATCCGTTGAAATCCAATTATCACAGGTTTCGATATCCATCTCGTTGAGTTCATCAAGCAATGATTTTAATTCATCCACCGTCCGGGCCTGAACTGCCTTTTTTTCTATTTCCTTTATTTGCTCAAACCCATCAGAAATCAGCATGACCGAATGTACTCGCCGGTAACTTGGGAATAACTTGAACAGTGGATAAATGATCGCTATTCCACCTAAAATGAGAAACCATATTCTGTCAAGATAACTGGTTAACCAATGCGGCAAAAGCCCCTTCATCGGGGGTGGGCCTGAATCATAAAACCGCCTCGCCACGGGACTCAGTTCAATGGTATGATCCATATAGGCAGGAAAGAAATCAGGTCGCGCAAAAAATTGATCTTGTTCGCGGCTAATTTTTTCTGTCGCCATCAGAAACAATTGCTGAATGGCAGGATGTAGGTCTTTTTCGACCAATAATGTCACGGTGGAAGCCAACATTTGAATATCATTTTCTGGGTGAAGCGTTTTCAAATCCAAAGAACCTTTTGGAATGACAACCGTTTCCAAAAATGGAAGTTTTTTTTCATAGGCAGGGGCGTAAATGAAGCTATAAATGTGAATCTCTTTATGAGCCAATAGTTCTCTTACCGTTGGGGAATCTATCCCGTCTAGTATGCACATGGCATCAATATCGCCTTTTAGGAGTCTTTCCATGGCTTCATGATGGGGAATATTGATGAAGTTTTTTCTATCGTCAAGAAATAAACCTCTAAGTTCAAGGATTTTCTTTAGGATAATATGCGTTCCGCTACCTTGCTTGCCAATGGCAATACGCTTGTTTGAAAAATAAGTGAATCCTTCTTTACCGCGATATTCTTCCCCTCGATAAAAAACCCATAAAGGGGTAAATTCAATGCTGCCAAGGGAAGCCAATCTAGGATAATCCCCTTTATGGGCTAAACCTCCAACCAACAAGGCCGCATTAACATCATTAATATCTGAGACCTGTTTGAGGTTTTCAGCCGAACCGGCGGTATACCTGAGTTCCAATTCAATTCCTTCTGCTTTAAAATAAGGAATGAAACGTTGTCCAATGGTGTCAAAAGTCGAATCTTGTTGCCCTACGACCAGAACGACATGACGAGGGGGTAGTGGATGGGTATAAAGGAGAAATAAAATTATGCTAATGATAATCATGGAAATCCATTTCCATTCAGTGATGATTAGCCTATACCAAGCATGGAGTTCTTCAACAATCGAAGAACGTGTATGTTGAGAGATTGAGGGAGATTTGTTTAAATTTGTCATCGTCTTTGTTCCAAGACTGTCAAAAACCATTTACCGGTCAAGTGCATTATAATGGGAATCGAGAAAAAATCCAAAATTCCCAATGATCCCTTTCCACCCCTTCTTTAAATTTTAATATTCCCCATGGCTAATCCTTTATTAATCGCGAAAGCACAAGCAGAAATCCACCTCCTCCCGGCACTCGGCAATCGCCACGGACTCGTCACCGGCGCAACAGGAACCGGCAAGACCGTCACCCTGCAACGCATAGCCGAGGCTTTTTGCCAAATCGGGGTGCCGGTGTTCATGGCCGATGTCAAAGGCGATTTGGCTGGTTTGGCAAACGAAGGGCAATTGGCTGGCAAGGTCAAGGAGCGTGTCGAGCAATTGCAAACCCAATTTGAAATCATGCGTTGTCCGGTTGCATTTTGGGATGTCTACGGCAAAGCCGGTCATCCGGTGCGCACATCTGTTTCAGACATGGGTCCATTGCTGTTTGGTCGATTGTTGGATTTGAATGACACCCAACAGGGTGTGTTGACCTTGGTGTTTAAAGTGGCCGATGACCAAGGCTTGCTGCTACTGGACATGAAAGATTTGCGGGCGATGCTGCAATATGTCGGCGAAAATGCCAAACAATTCCAAACAGCCTATGGCAATGTGTCCGCCGCTTCAATTGGTGCGATTCAGCGCGGTTTGCTCGAACTCGAACAACAAGGCGCAGAATTGTTTTTTGGTGAACCCGCCCTGGACATCAATGATTTGATACAAACCGATCATGGTCGTGGCGTTGTCAACATCCTTGCCGCCGAGCAACTAATGAATTCGCCTAAGCTTTATTCGACGTTTTTGTTATGGATGTTGTCGGAGTTGTTTGAACAATTGCCTGAAGTGGGCGACTTGGACAAACCTAAATTGGTATTCTTTTTTGACGAGGCGCATCTGCTGTTTAATGACGCGCCCAAGGCATTGCTGGATAAGATCGAGCAGGTGGTTCGCTTGATCCGTTCCAAAGGCGTGGGGGTGTATTTTGTGACGCAGAATCCGTTGGATGTCCCGGATACGGTGCTGGGCCAATTGGGAAACCGGGTGCAACATGCCTTACGCGCCTTCACGCCACGCGATCAAAAAGCCGTGAAGACTGCCGCAACGACGATGCGCCCCAACCCTGGTTTAGATATAGAACAGGCGATCACCGAATTGGCGGTTGGCGAAGCCTTGGTTTCTTTTTTGGACGAAGAGGGCAGGCCGACCATTACCGAGCGGGCTTTTGTGATACCGCCGGGTAGCCAGATCGGACCCATCAGCCTTGAAGAGCGCAATTCAATCATCAAAGCTTCGACGATTTTTGGGCATTATGAAAATGCCGTTGATCGTGAATCGGCCTATGAAATGTTGGCTAAACGCACCCCGATAGAGCAAGCCGCTTCCGGGGAAAGTCAGAATGCCAGCAAGCCAGCGGGAAAAGAGGAAGATCTCGGTTCCATGGTGTTCGACACATTGAAGGATTATTTGCTAGGCAGCACCGGGCCGCGAGGAGGGCGTAAGGAAGGTTTGTTGGAATCTCTGGCGAAAAGCGAGATGAAAAAAATTATCCGAGGCGCACTCGGTGGGCGAAAACGTTAAGCATTGGAGTTCATTAAATTGAAGGGGCGGCTAAAGCCGCGAATCAATTGAATGTAGGGGCGGCTTTTAGCCGCCCATGGCGAATGAATTCGCCTCTACAATTTTTTTATTAAAGAGCCGCAATATCGTCAAGGATTTGCTGGGCGTGATTATCGGGTACGACATCCGGGTAATACAGGACGACTTTGCCAGCCGAGTCCAAAACCCAAGTCACTCGCAAATGACGAGGGCCGGACGGGCGCAAGATACCCAATTCAGTGCCTAAAGCGGCATCTTTGTCGGTGACGAGTTCAAACGCCAGCGAAAATTTGTCACAAAACGCCGCATGAGACTCGGCATCGTCTACGCTCACACCCAAAATGCGAATTTTGCCGGCATCATATTTCGGTTTGAGCTTTTGGAATTCATTGGCTTCGATGGTGCAGCCGGGGGTGTCATCCTTGGGGTAAAAATACAGCACGGTGTATGCGCTGCCGTCCAAGCTGACGGGCCCTTTAGGCGTGGTCAGTTTTGCAATGGGGAAAACATCGCCGATTTTTATCATTTTTCGTCTCCTGTTAGAAAAAACATTAATTTATTGCGTTGCGAACCGGGTGTCCGACAATAACGGAATCGGATCGTTGTCAGTCCATTCTTAATGAGTTTGCCTAAGTTATCAAGCCCACGCAAATCAAGGGATAGCCTTATTATTCGATTTCCAAACGCACCTTGGCAATTTTTCGTTTGCCGACTTGAGCGATGTGCGTTCCGCCCGCTGCAATGGTCAGCTTTTGATCGGAGATTTTTTCGCCGTCCAATTTTACCCCGCCTTGTTGGATCATCCGGTTGGAGTCCGAAGTGCTGGACGTAAGCCCTAGGTCTTTCAGCAAAACGGCAATCGGGTAGCCGCTTGCCGGGGTCGTCAACACAATCTCTTCCAAGTCTTCCGGTATCAACCCCTGTTTGAAGCGGGCTTCGAAATTGTCCAAGGCTTGCTTGGCCGCAGCCACTCCGTGGAAGCGCTGGACGATTTCTTGACCAAAACGCACTTTCACATCCCGTGGATTGGCCCCATCGTTACATTGTTTTTTCCATTGGGCGATTTCACTCATGGGCGTGAAGCTCAACAGTTCCAAATAACGCCACATCAATTCGTCGGAAATCGACATGATTTTGCCGAACATGTCGTCGATGGGGTCGGCGATGCCGATGTAATTGCCCAAGGATTTCGACATTTTCTGTATCCCGTCCAAGCCTTCCAGCAAGGGCATGGTCAGCACGACTTGGGGCTTCTGCCCGTAAACTTCCTGCAATTGCCGACCCACCAACAAATTGAATTTTTGATCCGTCCCGCCCAATTCCATGTCGGCCTTCAGTTCAACGGAATCATAGCCTTGGATCAGTGGATAGAGGAATTCGTGAATGGCGATGGGTTGGCCGTTTTTATAACGGGTATTGAAATCTTCCCGTTCCAACATCCTCGCCACGGTGTGTTTGGCGGCCAATTGAATCATGTCGGCAGGGGTCATGGCATTCATCCATGACGAATTGAAGCGAATTTGGGTTTTGTCGGGGTCGAGGATTTTAAATATTTGTTGCTCGTAAGTCTTGCCGTTTTCGATCACTTCCTCCCGCGACAAGGGCTTGCGGGTGACATTTTTGCCGGTGGGGTCGCCGATCATGCCGGTGAAATCGCCAATCAGGAAAATGGCCTCGTGGCCCAAGTCTTGAAGTTGTTTCAGTTTGTTCAGCAAGACGGTATGGCCTAGGTGCAGATCGGGCGCGGTGGGGTCAAACCCGGCTTTGATGCGCAATGGACGGCCTTCCGCCAGTTTCTTTTCCAATTCTTCCTCGCGCAGGATTTCCTCCGCGCCACGCCGAATCAGCGCCAATGAATCTTGTAATGACATCGATGTTCTCTATCCCCTCAGGGGTTTTGGTCAAATTAGGGATTTTAATGCAGTTTGGGTGTAAAAGCCCAATGATATTGTAAAAGCAGTCTCACGCGCACTAGGGTTTTGCCAGACTGGTTTGGGCTATTTTTTGGCGTAGCGTTTCGATCCGCTTGCGATTGACCCCCATATCCCAATAGCCGACGCGGGAAGCCGAGCGGACTTGGATGACGCGCTTCTCCGGGTCCAGTTGAAACACGAGGTCGTCCACGAAATGAAACAGTTTGGAGGTGGCTTGTGCGCGAATGAGCGTGCCGGTATCCTCCACAATTCTGAGCCCGGCTTCGGCCAGCAAAGCTTGTCTTAATTGTTCCATGCTTGCCGTTGGCGAGCCTTCAATGCGGAACGGCAGGACGTGATGATCGTCATCGGTCAAGGGGTTGCTGGATACGCAGTTGGGCGAGGATGGACAGGTTTGCACCCCTGCTACCGTTTGCTCAGCGGCTTGGGCGGCGGGACCGAGCAAGAAGGGAAGGAGTAAGGCGAGTCGTCGGGAGTTAGTTTGCATGATGGGTGTTGATGCCTTAATGGTAAATTGCGGTTTCGTAGGGTTGATAGTGGGAGAGATAATCGGCAAATTCATCCTTGGGCATGGGGCGGGCATAAAAATAGCCTTGGGCTTCATCACAATGCAAGCTTCGCAGTAGTTCCACGATCTCTTGATTTTCAACCCCTTCTGCAATGGTTTTCATGGACAGGCTTTTGGCAATTTGGATGATCGCTTGGACTATAGCCAAGTCCCCCGCGTCAGATTTCAAATCCATCACAAATGACTTGTCTATTTTAATCCTGTCCACATTGAAACGCTTCAGATAGGAAAGGCTGGAATAACCCGTGCCAAAGTCATCAATGGAGAGTTTCACGCCCAACATTTTCAAGTCTCTCACCCGTGACAGGATGTTTTCGGTTTCTCGAATTAGAATCGATTCAGTCAATTCAAGTTCCAAGCAAGCGGGGTTAAGCCCCGTTTTGTCCAATGCCATTTTGACTGTTTTTGCCAAGTCACCGCGTTTGAATTGCACCGCCGATAAGTTCACGCCGATCAGGCATTTGGGCAAACCGGCTTGTTGCCACTCCATCGCTTGCCGACAAGCCTCAAACAAAACCCATTCCCCAATGGCAATAATCAGCCCGCTTTCCTCGGCGACGGCAATGAAGCGGTCAGGCAGGATCAAGCCTAGTTCCGGGTCTAGCCATCTTAACAGTGCCTCGGCTCCGATGAGTTCGCCGGTATAGAGGTTTATCTGGGGCTGGTAATGCAATACAAAATCGCCCCTTTCCAATGCCCGGCGCAAACCGTTGCGCAGGTAAAGATATTCGAAGGCATTGGTGTTGATAGACTCGTCAAAAAACAGGTAGGTGTTGCGGCCTGCCTCCTTGGCGCGGTACATGGCTAAATCGCCATTCTTCAGCAAGGTTTCAAAGTCGCCGCCGTCACTGGGGAATACGGCGATGCCGATGGAAACCGACATGGAAATCTCTTGATTTTGGAAGCTGAAAGGCAGTGCCATGATTTCCAGCATTTTTTCGGAGATTCTGATGATCTCGTCACTGGTGTTGACATCCAGCAGAACGGCTAAAAACTCGTCTGCGCCTAGGCGGCTTACCATGTCCAATTCCCGCATGGATTCGCGAAGGCGAGTGGCAACCGCCGCTAGGATGAAATCTCCGGCTGGATGGCCTAAAGAATCGTTGATGGATTTGAAGTTATCCATGTCAATGACGAGAACGGCGAATTTGGAATGCGTGCGCTGAGCATGGGCTATGCTTTGGTTGATCCTGTCCATGGCAAATTGCCGGTTCGGCAGTCCGGTCAGGCTGTCATGGAAACTGAGGAAATCGATTTTTTGCTGAGCCGCTTTTCGGTCGGAAATATCGGAGAAAAAGCCCACAAAGTTTGATGCCTCACTCATTGAATTTCTGACCATGGTGATGCTAAGCCATTCCGGGTAAATCTCGCCATTTTTTCTGCGGTTCCAAATTTCCCCTTGCCAGCATCCGTTTTCTTCCAAGGTTTGCCAAAAGTCTGCGAAGAATTGACTGTCGTGAAGCCCGGAGGCTAACAGTCTGGGGTTTTTCCCCGCCACTTCGTCAAAGCCATAGCCCGTGATTTCGGTGAAGGCCGGGTTCACCGAGATGATGTTGACGGCTGCGTCGGTGACTATGATGGCCTCCGTGCTACTGTCAAACACCTTGGCGGAAAGCCGCAATTGCTCCTCCGCCAACTTTCGAGCGGTGATGTCGGTCTGATGGCTAATCCATAAAAGCCCATGTTCTGGATGGTTGAACGTGGAAATGGAGGCGTTGGTCCAGAATACCGCCCCGTCCCTTTTTTGGTTGGCCAGTTCCCCTCTCCAAATGCCATCCTTTTCAAGGGATCGCATGATGGCAGCAGCGATATCCACGGGAGATTTATCCATGGGCGCATTGAGGATGGAGACAGGTTTGCCCTCCAGTTCTCCCTGCTCATAGCCGAACATTTCATGGAATCTGCGGTTGGCATATTGGATCAGGCCGTCCGATGCTTTGACTAGATTCACCCCGTCGGCGGCGCTTTCGGTGATTTCACCGAGGAGGAGTAGCTTGCTTTCATGCATTTTCCGCTCGGTGATGTCGCGTACAAAAGCGAAAAACCGGATATCGTCATTTTCCCCGATGAAATTGACACTGACATCGATATCGAGAATGTTGCCTTGGCAGACCCGCCATTGGCTTTCAAAACGGTCATAGCCAATGTTGCTCATTTTTTCCATGTTATAGGCAATGTCTTCATCACTTTGAATGGCTTCTAGCTCTTGTATTCTCATGCTTAACAATTGTTCGCGGTCATAGCCTGTCATTTTGCAGGCCGCCGCGTTGACATCCAGAAACTCGCCTTTTCCATTGCCGTAAAAGAAGGCATCCAGAGAGGCTTGAATGATGCGAGTGTATTTCTCCTCCTCCAACTTGCGATCCGTTATATCTTGGCTGGCCCCGAACAATTTGACCGTATTGCCCGCTGTATCTTTGATGATGCCGATATCCAACAGAATTTGACGAATATTGCCGTCCCTGCGCAGGATTTGTGTATGGAAATGACGTTTGTAATTTGCATCAGGACTGGCTAGGGCTTTCTTGATTTCCTCTGCAACGATTGGAGCTTCTTCAGGAGGCAATAATTCTTGTGCAAACCGGAGTGCCGACATTTGATTGCCCCCTTCACGCTCTGCGCTCGTTCCGTGCAGAGCATAATAGCGATCATCAAAAGAAAACAAACCGCTTTCAATGTCATATTCCCAAGTCGCCAGATGAGCTAGATCGACGGCTTGGTTCAAGCGCAATGTATTTTCTCTTAGGGCATTGATTGCTCTGTGTTTTTGCTCCTCACGGTCAAAATTATCCAATGCATAGGCAATATCCCCAACGATTTCATTGAGCAACTGGACGACTTGCGTGTCAAATGCATAGGATTTGTCGGAATAGAGTGTCACGACATAGCGCGGGTTTCCACCCTGTTTGATGGGAAACACGGCAGATGAACCCCAACCAAACTTTCTCCCCCTTGCTTGCCATGGGCTTACGACTGGGTCGTTGTTGAAGTCTTGGCAAAGATAGGTTCGATTTTCCCGAAAAGCAGTGCCGGTCGGGCCTTGCCCTTCGGGTATGTCCTCGCGTGAAGAAATGATAATGTTGTCGAGATATTCGCAGCCTACGCCTCCACAGGCAATGGGAACAATGTGTAGGGTGTGCGGGTCATGTTCACCCACCCAAACCATTTTCATGCCGCCGTAATCCACCGCAATGCGGCAAACGGCTTGAAAAAGTTCAGACTCGGAATCAAGCCGAACAATGGCTTGGTTGATATGGCTTAAGGCTTGATTGACTTGAGTGAGTCGGGAAGCGTGATCCTCGGCGTTTTTGCCTTGATTGATCAGAAAATTAATGCCCGCCAGCAATTGCCCGACTTCGTCTTGGGTTTGGATTGGGAATGGCTCGACAGACCGTGTCCCCGCTGCCATCGCGGTGATGTGTTTGGCCGCAATGACCAAAGGGTCAAACAATTTTTTCAGAGCCAGCCAAGCCAACCAAGTCAGAGCCAGCGATAATGCAATGAAGGAATAGAAACTGGCATTTATCAAATAGAGATAAGCCATTGACCAAGCGAAAATCATCCACAGAAGGATCACTAACAGTATTAACTTGACAGTTATACTAAAGTAAGGCGGTTTCACAGGAATTTTAATTTTTTGTTTTTTAAACGTGTATTGATCTGTAATCTATCAATTCGATCTCTAACGATGACAGCAACCCACGTAATTATCTATCTTTTCTTTTTGATTGATGCCCTCAATGGCAATGCGATGTCACCGTCCTTGGCGCACCATCGCATGAATTAGAAGCTATTATCATCTGATATGCCGTTTCTGCCTAGTACCCACTGTCATTAATATCGGGCAACCCTTGTTCTAGACCTCAAAACCCGTGATTTTCTATGGAAAGAATAAAAGCTTCCGTCAGATTTGAAAGAAGAAAGGGTGATTCTAGAAAAGATTGATTTCTTGAAACAGTTCAGAATGATCCCGTTGTACATGGCCATACCCCATTGTGAAAAAAACCAAGATGCATTAAGTTCTGTGCAGGACTCGTACCAATGTCCACACTTAGCTTGCAATCTCTGGATTTGGTTAGGCAAATGTGTCAACGATTTGAATAATGACCGGTTAAAGCACCCATTCATAGTGGGTTGTTGTCCGCTGGCAATCTGAATTAGGCATTGCGTCAATCATGATTGCACCAACTTAAATCAAAATCCTCTCTCTGGGGCATGGTAGGGTTAGCTATGACGGGAGCGTCAAAGCTTGCTTTGACAAGAGCATCAAAACTTGCTTTGACAAAACAATTATAAATGCGAAGCTTGCTTCGCCTGTCAAAGCAAGCTTTGACGCTCCAAATCTAGTCCGCTGCGTAACCTCAGTTATTCAAGCCGCCTCTTTTTGTTTCAACCACGTCAATGCGGCTTGCATGTCAATCTTTCCGGTGACCAACAGCGGCATGTGATCGACCACATGAATGGAGCGGGGGAGATGTATCTCACTATAACCTTCCTTGCGGGCGTGTTCGATCAATTCGGCCCGTTCTGCCTTGGGGCGGTCGGTGATGAGTAAAATCCTTTCGCCTTTCTGAGGGTCGGGCAAGCTCGCCGCCATGTGTAGGTTGTCGGGCCATAGCTTGGCCGCCATTTCCTCAACCGCTGTCAGCGAAACCATTTCCCCGCCAATCTTGGCAAACCGCTTCACCCTTCCACGTATGAACACATACCCTTCCTCATCAATGGTCACCAAATCGCCGGTATCATGCCATCCGGGTCCAAACACGGAACTGGGGGGCTTGAGCTTGCCGGGTTCGGTCGACAGATAATAGCCTAACATCACATTTGGCCCGGACACATGCAACTTGCCACCTTCGGCAATGCCTTCCACCCGTTCCAGTTGATGGCGTATCCCCGGCAATAACCGTCCCACTGAACCGGTTCGGCAATGCATCGCTGTGTTGGCCGCTAGGGCAGGGCTGGTTTCCGTCACGCCATAGCCTTCCAAAATGCGAATGCCAAATTTCTCCGACCACAGCCGGCGGGTTTCTGGCATCAGTTTTTCGGCGCCGGCGAACACTAGGCGCACACTATAAAAGTCATAAGCGTGGGCGTGTTTGGCATAGCCGGCCAAAAAAGTGTTGGTGGCAAATAGAATGGTCGCGTTGATGTCATAGGAGACTTCTGGAATGACTCGGTAATGCAGCGGCGAGGGATAGAGAAAGCAATACATGCCTGAAAATAGGGGGGTTAAGGTTCCCGCTGTCAGGCCAAACGAGTGAAACAGAGGCAGAACATTAAGTAGGCGGTCATGCGCGTTAAAATCAATTTTGGAAGACAGTTGGTGACAGTTGGATAGCAGATTGACATGGCTGAGGACTACGCCTTTGGGCCTTCCTTCCGAGCCAGAGGTGAACAAGATGACGGCCGGCCCATCGACATCAGCGGAGTGATCATGGCGTTTGTATAATCCTAGGCTACCCAGCAGGGCCATAGCTTTGTCGATGAATGTGATGGATGCCGCCACGTCTTCAAGGAATACTATTTTCACTTGTGTTGCCAGTTGCGCCAAATCATTTTCCAGCTTAGCCATTTCGATGAAGCGCTTGGCCGTGATGACGGTTTTGATTTCTGCGGCAGCGCAGGCGGAAAGCAAGTTTGTGCTTCCAGCCGTGTAATTGAGCATGGCTGGAATTCGTCCACGGCTGCTGAGTCCTAATAGGACTGACACCGTGGTGATGGTGGAGGGCAGTAGCAATCCCACCGCCTCTTTTTCATCGGTCATTTTGCCAAGCTTTCCTCCGAGTGCCAAAATGCGCGTGACGAGTGCGCTATAGGTCACGGGCATTCGCTGCATGTCTTCCATGATGACCCTGCGGTTGCCGTGAATTTTGCGGGCATCCAACACGGCTTGAAACAGTGTGCGTCGGTGGTCGCCCGTGGAGAACACCATGTCTGTCATCAATTGTTCCAGCATTGCCCCAAGTTTCATCCGGCGTTGGTCGCCAGTCACCTCAGGCGGAACTTCCAGACGCACGGGCGGCAAAATATTGAGGGTGATGGTGGGAAACCAGCGCAAGCGCACAATGCCCCGTAGGCGGGAAAACGGGGTGTATTGGGCACCATCAATGCGTACCGGCAATAGCGGCGAATCAGATTTGTCGGCAATCAGCCCAGCCCCGTCGTAGATTTTCATCAACGCACCGGTCACGGTAATGCGGCCTTCGGGGAAAAGCACCACACGTTGATTTTCCTTTAAATGGTGGGTCAAGGTTTTGACCGACATGGGGTTGCCAGTGTCGACAGGTAACACCCGGCAGAATCGCAGGGCGGGCTTGGCCCAAAATTTCTTGGCAATATGCGTGTTGATGGCAAAGGTCACGTCATCGGGCAAATACGCCCATAACAGGATTGGATCAAGGAAGGAAGCATGATTGGCGACAATCAAAGCGCGCCCTTCGATCTGATCCAAATGTTCACTGCCGACCAGCTTGACACGGTAACAGAGTGTCAGAATCAAACGCACGAATTTTCTAAACATAAGGCATCTCTGGGCTGCTGATTTATCAACCAAAATCGCTAGGCTTCACAAAAGACAAATTATACGAACCAGCTACTTTGTCGGCTGTGGGGGTTGGGCTTCTGGCTTGGCCTCCTTGTTGGCTTGTTCAGGAGGAATTTTTGGATCGGAAATATTGATTCCGCGTTGTGCCAGTGCTTTAACAATTTGGGCGGCATTCGGGTTGCCTTGATTGGCCAGTTGTTTGGTGCCACTCGCCAAAGCCGCCAAGGATGCCCTTATTTTATTAGCCGTTTGAACTTTTGGCTCTTGATTTTTATAGACTTCAGTCAATGATCGGTGAGTTTTCACCGTTTGAAACAATTGAAAAGAAAACCAAAGAACCAGTGACAAAGCTACTAGAAGAAAAGGGATATTTCCGTTTTCATGGTTTGAATGGCGGTGAGGTGGGTTTTCAAATCGAATATTGGCTTGCATGATCGGCTTTCTCCTTAGTTTACTTTGGTTTTGGGCCAGCCGTTTGTGCTGCGGGTTGGGCTGGGGTCGGGGTGATTTTAATGCCTAGATTGCCAAGCATTTGTTCGATTTGTTTGTCGGCAGGCTTGTCCGCTTGAGCAATGGTAAAGCCTGCCAGCGCTTGCAGTAGCTCACGGTTAAGCCCCTCTAATTGCGCCGCTTGCTGAATTAGCGCCTGGCGTTCGTTGACTTCCATTTGGCGGCTTACATTACCCTGATAAAGCCAGATGTTGGCGATAATTAGGACCAGCAAAATGCCGGCTAGGGATATCGATAACCAATATTGTGTACGGTATTCCATCATGATTCTCTACAAAATTGAACAACAGAAAAAGAATGAAGCGAGCGGGAGCAGGCTTAGGATGGATGGTCCCGCTTCCTTTGATGCCACATCCCGTCAAAGATGTTTAAAATATCACAACCAAGCACAAGACACAGCACCTCAAGTCAATTCCTGTGTCGAATGGAATCCAGAACGGATAACACAATGATCTGTCCTAATGAGGTAGGCAGTGTAGAATTTCCTTTCTATACCAACCATCCGCATCATCTGATGCCAACCTTTTTGAGATTCAGCCGATGAAACCAACCCTGATTTTTTCCTGCCTGCTGGCAGTTTTCACCCTCACAAGCTTGAGTGCATACGCTGAAGAAACTCATGCCATGCCCTCTAGGCAAACCTTATTGAAGAAAGAAGTGACACTCCCTTCGACTCAAATGCTGACTAATGTCATTCGGGTTGAATTTCCTCCAGGTTTTAAAACCCCTACCCACACGCATGAAGGCCAAGGCCCCCGCTATGTTGTAAAAGGCCATTTGAAGATTGAGGACTCTGGAAAATCTCAAATTGTTGGGCCTGGCGATGTCTTTTGGGAATCGGGCCAACCCATGACCGTTGAGAACGTCGGAGGGGCGGACGCGGAATTTATCATCTTCGAAATCGCGCCTTTGACCGTACCAGTCAAATAGGTTTTGGTGACACAGTATGGACCCGAAATTTTGGCACGAACAATGGGAACTCAACCAAATCGGTTTCCATCAACGTAATATTCATCCCTTTCTGCGTGAATATTGGCCGAGGGTGGCTTCGGGCAAGGGTCAAGTTTTTGTCCCGCTATGCGGTAAAAGTTTGGATATGGTATGGTTGCGCGAAAGAGGCCATGACATTCTAGGGGTAGAACTGAGTTCGCTCGCAGTGGCTGACTTTTTTGAAGAACAAGGCTTGCCAGTTTCCATCCTATCGACTGAAGATTTTCAAGGGTATGAAAGTGACGGATATGCACTATTGAGTGGAGATTTTTTCGAGCTACGATCCCATCATTTGGCAAAGGTAACGGCGGTTTATGACCGGGCTGCTTTGATAGCCATGCCGCCGCACTTGCAAATCCGATACGCTCAACATTTATTGTCGGTGCTGCCCCACCATCCTCCAATATTACTCATTACCTTTGAATATAGTGAAACTGAAATGCAAGGGCCGCCATTCAGTGTCACCGAACAACGGGTTAATGAATTATTCGGGCAGGTGTATTCGATTGAAAAGCTCTCAAGCATTGATGCCTTGGAATTGCAACCGGGCTTGAAAAACAGGGGACTGAGCGGTTTGACGGAGAAGGTCCATCTTCTTCATGTTTGAACCAATACCTTTGATAACTTCCAGGAAATCTTGTACATGAACACACCCTCATTGAAACCTTGGTGGCATCTTTCTCTGGCCAAACAGATTTTCCTAGGCTTAGTCATCGGTGTATTGCTCGGTTGGTTGCTTCCCGAATGGGCGGTGAAGACCGAGTTTCTGCGGACGATTTTCTTGAATATGGTGAAATCCATCATCGCCCCGCTGATTTTTGCCAGCATCGTCTCGGGCATTGCCGGGGGCGGCGACCATGCCAAGGTCGGGCGCATGGGCGTCAAAGCCTTGGTTTATTTTGAGGTGGTGACCTCATTGGCCTTGGTGATTGGCTTGATTGTCGTCAATCTAATCGAACCGGGTAATGGGGTTGCGTTGAAGGGCGATGCCGTCAACTTGGGGGCGATCAGTCAAAACCATCCGAAAACCCTTCCAGAAACCCTAGTCTATGCGTTTCCAGCCAATATTCTCGGGTCCATGGTGCATAACGATGTGTTGCAAATTGTTGTGTTTTCCGTGATGTTTGCCTTCGCGGTGTCTGCCATTGGTGAAAAAGGCAAGCCCATACTCGTGTTTTGCGAATCCTTGGCCCAGGTCATGTTCCGATTCACCAGCTATGTGATGCATTTTGCACCGTTTGGCGTCGGTGCGGCGATGGCGGTGACGATCAGCAAAATGGGCATTGGTGTACTGGTCAACCTGGGCATGTTGATTGGCACTTTGTATCTGGCATTAGTGATATTTGTCGTGTTGGTGTTTGGTTCGGTGGCCTATTTGATCAAATTGCCGCTAAAACCATTCATTGCAGCCGTCAAGGAGCCTTTCATCTTAGGGTTCGTGACGACC
This sequence comes from uncultured Methylococcaceae bacterium, assembly GCA_903859815.1. Taxonomy (GTDB): domain Bacteria; phylum Pseudomonadota; class Gammaproteobacteria; order Methylococcales; family Methylococcaceae; genus Methylumidiphilus. The sequence goes on from CAIOOA010000127.1 coordinate 19,272, forward strand.
AGCAGCGAGTCGGCCTTGCCCAAGGCGATGGAAGTCATGGAACGTTTCGGCGTACCCAAGTCCATTGTCGGGTTCGTGCTGCCGACGGGTTACAGTTTCAATCTTGACGGCAGCACCTTGTATTTGGCGGTGGCCTCGGTGTTTGTCGCGCAGGCGGCGGAATCGGCGGGCGGGCCGCATTTTGACCTAGGCCAGCAAATTGCCTTAATGCTGACCTTAATGGTCACCTCCAAAGGCATTGCCGCCGTGCCTAGGGCTTCATTAGTGGTGTTGTTTGCTGCTTTGGCATCCTTTGGCTTGCCGGTGGAAGGCGTGGCGGTGATCTTTGCCGTCGATGAGGTCATGGACATGGCGCGCACCTCGGTGAATGTGTTGGGCAACTGTTTGGCGACCGTCGTCATCGCAAAATGGGAAGGCGAATTTGACGAATCCCGCGCCTTGGTTTTCGGCACGCCGGCGGAAATCGAGTACGACTTGGCGCAAGGGGACGTGGCCTTGGCTCAGGCGGCGCTGGAGGAGGAGTGAGGGCAAATCGCTTATCCATTTTCTGCTTGAATTCCGGGGCAAATTCGTTCATTCTTCATCTAACAGCTTAACGGACATTGTCAAAAAAACTCGATATTATGGATTCACTGGAACAAGCTTATTTTGAAGCTAAATTTGAAAATGCCTATTTGAGGTCCAAGGGCGATAGCTTCCAAACATTTTTTGAAGATTTGATGGCTCGCGCTTAAGTGGTCGTTCATAAATTCTTTAACATATTTTCAAGCAAAGTTGACGGTGTAAGTCTTGCCGATATTGGCGAGAATATCGAACAGGTTTTCTTGTAGGGACTGAAAGGATTCGTAGGCGGAAAAAGGCATCCACTCA
>CAIOOA010000128.1 GCA_903859815.1 uncultured Methylococcaceae bacterium
ACCACCACCTGCCGCTCCGTGGTGCCGTCTGCCTTGTTGAGAATGACATCAAGGTTGTTGGCATAGCGCCGCAGTTCCATCTGCTCCGGCGCGATGTCCTCGCCCAGCCGGATGGCATCATCGGCCCCCGAGGTGCTGCTGTTGGTGTAAATCCAGTCAATGTCGGTGCCGCGGTTGAATACGTAAACATCCTTGCCCGCACCACCCACCAGTTTGTCGCTGCCGGCCCCCCCATTGAGGCTGTCGTTGCCATCGCCACCAGACACCGTATCATCGCCGTTACCGCCTTCGATCAGGTCATTGCCAGAATAGCCGTAGAGGTAGTCATTGCCGTTGCCGCCTTCGATCAGATCGTCGCCATCGTCGCCAGACACCGTATCATCGCCGTTGCCGCCTTCGATCAGGTCATTGCCAGCATAGCCGGAGAGGTTGTCATTGCCGCTGCCGCCTTCGATCAGGTCATTGCCAGCACCGCCATACACCTGGTCGTTGCCTGACAGCCCCAATATCACATCGCTGCCATCGCTTCCGTAGATAGCCTCCCCCGAACTGTCACCAACGATAACGTCATTACCGTTGGTGCCGGATGGGCTATATCCGGGCGAACCTTTGACCAGCGCACCGTCATCGTTTAGTACTTTACGGATGAAGTCGGACATACCATGAGTTTCGAGATAATTTGAAACCTTCGCCCAACCTTGCCAACCGCTGTCTTGCAGCATACCGCGGGTAAACACAGCAAAGTCCACCAGGTCAGCAGCACCGGATTCTGAGTTGGCGGCAATGCGGCGATCCAGTTCGGTGTCAAGCGTGCTGAAATCAAGCCGGATACCTTTTTCATCAATGGTGAGGTTGATCATATCCAGCAGCGGCTGGAGGCGGGTTTGCAGCATAAGTGCGCCAAAAGCGGACTGAAACAACGCGTTGTAGCTTTGTTGCAGCAAATCCAGACGGCCTTGTTCCATGTTGACCACCGCCACTTGGATGCCACCAAAGCTGGCCCAGGAACTGCCGCCGTTACTTTGGTTGGCAAAAACGAGGGTCGGGTTGTCCGGCCTGCCGTTGGAAAGATTGACAAAGGGCCTGCCGTTAAAGGCTTCCAGCACGTCCAACAGATTTTCAATGGCCGCCATCCTGCCGCGGATATCGGCATACCGCGCAGCGCGCGCGGCCGCAGCGGCGGGATCAAGTGTGGCGGTACCGTCACCCCCTCCGCCTATGCCAAACATTGGCGGGTGAAGCGCTTCGTAGGCATCCTGTGCGCTGACGCCCGGCGGCGCATAGATGAGTTCATACCCCTGCGATTTGGCCCGTTCGACGGAATTCTTGAAGCCGTTGCTGTCCGCCCATTGTTGCAAGACGGTCGGAATAGCGGCCTTCAGTTGGTCGTGGGTGGTGTTGGGGCCGAGGCTGGCGAGCGTGGCGGCCAGTGCGCCGGATTGGCTGGCGGCTTCCCTGAGGTCGCGCACGGCGCCGCTGCCCCGCATGTCGGGCAAGCCCGAGACCCCGCTGGTGTTCAGCGGGTCGGTGAACTGGCGGTGGAAGACATCGGCACCGAGATTGATGTCGCCTAGCGTGCCGCTGACTTCGGCGGTGGCGCCGGTGCTGCCGTCGGTGCGGGTGTAGGTGCCAAGGTCGGCAATCTGGTTGCCGTTGGCGAGAACTTGGCTGTGGTCGGTACTGCCGACGTTGATGCTGGCGATATTGAGGCTGGCGAGGGTGGCGAGTTCGCCGCCTTGGCTGATGCCGTCCTGGTTGAGGTCGCGCCAGACGCGCAAGCTGTTAAATTGCGTGTCGGCACTGCTAATCTTGCCGTCGCCGTTGCTGTCGAGGTCGCGCAGGGCGTCGAAGCCATCCACTGCTTTCTGGCCGTTGCTCTTGAGCGTACTGTCGCCGAAGAGTTCTTTGCCATTGTCGATGAGGCCGTTGCCGTTGCGGTCGAGAACCAGAAAGCCGTCGTCCGCTTTGACCCAACCGGTGCCTTGCTTCATCCCGGAGCCGGTCTGGTCGAACAAGACACCGGCAGCGGTGCCTACGGTTTCGAGGCCGTCGCCGTCGAGGTCTAGAGTCAGGGGGTCGCGGCGGGGTTGGACAAAGCGGGCGGAGGCGTTGTAGTTGTTGGCGACATTGGGGTCGATATCGTAATCCATCGCATTGTCAATATCACGCCAGTGCTGTCTGATTTTATCAACCAGACCACCGGTCAGCTCGTTGACTAGCCGACCAGCCCAACTGCTCGCGACCCCTTCCGGCGTGGAAAGATCGTGTTTGGTTGTTACTGTGCCTTCGCCCGGCAGAGTATATGACTCTTCACTAATCATATGCCCATTCGAATCTATGTAAAACTTGTCCGAAATGGATAACCCTCCAACAGGTGTATTTATGCCTATCGATATGCCACCCGAGGTGGTCTCTCCAATTCTCGGCCCGCCAGTCCAAACAGTGGCGATACCATACCTTGCCGAAAAAGTATTGCTGCCATCTTCGTATTGTTTGAACGTATAGTTTCCATATGAAACGCTAGAATATATTTTCCCATTTTGATCTATGCCACCCCCTATCTTGGAATCGCCTACCGGCAAAGGAGCTACCAAGGAATATCCATTAGGGCCTATGGAGCCGCCAAAATTTCCTGGGGTGGAAAAACTGAAGGTGCCTGTCGATGTGTCGTATTTGACAGAGTTTCCTTGGCCGTCTTCAAAGGTTTTTGTGGAGCCACTCATGTAAATCCTCTCCAAGTTGAAATTGCAAATGAATAAATGAATGGGGTTAAAGTGCTATGAGGGTTACCCACTCCCCCTTCCCAACCCCGCCGCACACGGTGTGGGCTTGTGGAGCATTTCCCCTCCGCGGCTGATATTTTTCGAGCAAAACTTTTCCTCTCTCACAGGTCCCCAGTACCGTGGTCGGCAGTACTGGGGCATGGTTTCTGGCAATGTTTTCGTTTTTCTGGGATGCTGAATAAATAGGGTTGAACCCTTATGGTGCAATTTTAAGCAAAAGCTGTCAGGCGGGCAATAATTTTCACCTTGCGACTTAGCGGGGTCCGGTGAGAAGCGCGTGGTTGTTGGGGATGTTTTTCACGCGGCCGTCTACCCGGCAGAACAGGCCGGTGATAAACTCTATTGGCGGTCATGGTGTGGTGTCTTCATTGGATAAGCGTTTTTAGTCAATAGCTTAAGGATAATTAATGGTTTATTCGATTAGTCGTGATACGTTTGTTTCGTCTTTGGCTGCGCTTTGTCAATTGCACCGAATCCCGTTCCAGCCAGACTTGGTTCTAGGCCGGTTTCCGCCCCCTTATACCGTTTCCACGTTGCAGCAAGCACTGAAAGCGCTAGGCATGAAGGTGGCTTTCAAAAAAATCAAGCCGCACCGCTTACCCTCCGCCACCCTCCCTTGCCTAGCTTTGCTCAAACCGGCCACCTCGGCTCAAACCTCGGAAACCGGCCCCGCAACCTATCCGATTGCATTGATCCTGAAATCCGATGGCGAACGGCTGCTGGTGTTGGAGCCGGGGCAGGAAAGCCCGCGCCCTTGCACGGGGGAGGAATTCGCCCACCGTTTCGAAGGCCATGTGCTGCTGGCTCGTAAGAAACTCGAAGATGTCACCGACCCGGACTCGGCAACCGGTCAGTTTGGCTTTCGTTGGTTTGTCCCCGAATTGTTGAAGTACCGCCACATCTGGGGCGAGGTGTTGCTGGCCTCGTTTGCCATCCAGTTAGTAGGGTTGGCGGTTCCCGTGTGTACCCAAATTATCATCGACAAGGTCGTGGTTCACCACACCGTCAGCACCTTGGTGGTGATTGCCGTCGCCTTGGGGATTTTCCTCGTATTCAATGCCGCCATGGGCTGGGTGCGGCAATACTTGGTGCTGCATACCGGCAACCGCATCGACGCGGTGCTGGGCCATAAAGTCTTTGGGCATTTGTTGGAATTGCCGATGCGCTATTTTGAGAACCGCCCAACCGGGGTGTTGGTGGCGCGTTTACAAGGGGTGGAGACCATCCGCCAATTCCTCGCCGGCGGGTTGGTCACTCTGTTGTTGGATTTCCCTTTCTTGATTGTCTTCCTTGCCATCATGTTCTGGTACAGTTGGCGGCTGACTCTGATCGCGCTGGCCTCGCTGGCCATCATCTCCTTGTTCAGCCTGGTCGTCACGCCACTGTTCCGCGAGCGGCTCAATCACCAATTCCTGCTCGGTGCGCGCAATCAAGCTTTCGTCACCGAATATTTATCAGGCATGGAGACGGTGAAGTCCCTGCAACTGGAACCCCAACTCAATCAGCGCTATGGCGATTTTCTCGCCAGCTACCTAAAGGCCGGCTTCGAAGCCCGCACACTTGCCAACACGTATAATACGGCCTCCAATGCAGTGGACCAAGCGCAAACCCTGGCTATCCTCTGTGCGGGCGCATGGTTGGTGATGCACGACAATAATTTCACGGTCGGCATGTTGGTTGCCTTCCAAATGTTCTCGGCGCGACTGTCCGGGCCGGTATTGCGCTTAGTCGGCCTGTGGCAGGAATTCCAACAGGCCGACATTGCCGTTAAGCGCTTGGGCGATGTGATGAACGCGCCAGTCGAGCCTTACACCATCTTGCCTTCGCGCACCGACGTGCAACAGGCCCGCATCGAAGTGCGGGGGGTATCCTTCCGCTATAGCGATGAACGCCCATGGCTGTACCGCGAGTTGAACTTGGATATCCCGCCCGGCCAATGCGTCGTCCTCACCGGGCCGTCCGGTTGCGGCAAAAGCACCTTGGCGAAACTCCTGCTGGGCTTTTATCAGCCGCAAGAGGGTGGCATCACCCTGGACGGGCAAGACATCCGCCACCTCTCCGCCAACGAACTGCGCCGCCATTTCGGCGTGGTGCCGCAAGAAACCTTGCTGTTTTCCGGCACGATTTACGACAATTTGATACTTGCCAACCCCCATGCCAGTTTTGAGCAAATCATCCAAGCTTGCCGCTGGGCGGAAATCCACGACACCTTGGAGCAACTGCCTCAAGGCTACCAAACCCCCATCGGCGAACATGGCGTAGGGCTGTCCGGCGGGCAGAAGCAACGTCTCGCCATCGCCCGCGCTTTGCTGAAGCGTCCGCGTGTGCTGATTTTCGACGAGGCCACCAGCAACCTTGACACCCCCACCGCCGAGCAATTTGCCGACACCATCAATCGCTTGAAAGGCCAAGTCAGCATCCTGTTCATCGCCCATCAGTTGCCAAAGGGTTTGTTGGTGGATGCGACGGTGCGGTTGGGTGCGAACCCGTCGGCGATGGCGTAATCTGCGATGACAGGAAAAAGCCATGGATAGCTTGAGTTTGTTGGGGATATTGATAAGATTAATCCTACCGCATTGAATGACCCAGTCGAAGAGCCAATAACCATGTAAATACAAATCAGCCAAATCAATGTCCCGCCGGGGCATCAACTGTTGCCAATCAGCGACAACATAGGCCATCCTTCAAATCGAGCTATTTTGCCAATAGCCTTGTCATCCCCAACCTTAAGACTGACAAAAACCCATAGTGTGGTTGAAATCTATGGGAGATGCGTCTGCAAACAACGACAATAAATCCAACCAAAACCACTATCTCTGTCAAAAACTCGCCTAAATGATTGATAGTTTCTATCTTGGCACATTGTTTGATGCAAGCCCACTCTAATGGATGTGGCGAATTAGGCGCAGCTTTTTTTTAGTTTGGATAAACCGCAAGTCAAACGCAAAACGATAAGTTGTTGAAGGACAAGCTTTGTATTGTCGTCAGTTCTTAAGTTTGTTTTAAGAAAACAGAGATACTTTTACTGAAAAGCCAAATAAGCGAAATGGCACTTTGGGTGGTTTTCATAGTGTTTGAAGCGTTTGAATATACAAATATTCACTATGAAAAATTATTATTTAAACAATTATTATAGGTTTCATCGACTATGAGCTGGAATATTAAAGGTGATGGCAGTGTGACAGGGTCTTTTGGTGATGTAACCGTAACAGGTAATCCTAAAGATAATAATGTAACATTTAAAACTCCTGAAGGTTCTGCATCTTATAATTACAATACTGGAAATATCTCTGGAAATTTGAATGGTATTGGGTTTTATTTTTCTCCTGATGGTTCACGAGGTGTCTCTTATTCAAAGGGTCCATTTAGTATTGGACAGGATATAGACTCTTCTGGTAATTCTTCCTTTTTTGCAGAGGCAAAGGCGGAAATAGGTGCAATAGGAGCTTCTGAAAAACTGACAATACAAGCTGATCCAAACGGTGGTTTGAATTACAATTTAGAAGGATCTATTAAAATAGGTGATAATACACTTTTTGAAAATGAAACAAAAGGACATATAAGTGTCGATGATATAGCCGATCAATTTGGTGGATTGCTTGGTGGGGCTATAGCGGCTATAAGAAATAGGGAGAGGCAACTACAAGACCTCGAAAATGGAATCACTCCTGCCGTTTCTTCCTCACTTGGTACTACCCCAGACCCACTGGTGAAGACTATCATTTATGTCGATCCGTTAGTGTTGGACTTAAATGGTAATGGCTTCGACATTACACCGCTATCGCAAAACATTCTCTTCGATGCCAATGGAGACTTGGTGAAAACTGGGACGGCTTGGATCAGTGCAACGGACGGGATTCTGGTTCGCGATATTAATGGCAATGGTTTAATCGACTCCGGTGCGGAATTATTTGGTGATGAAACCATCCTGACTCATGGTGTGAATGCGGGCAAGAAGGCGGCGAATGGGTTTATGGCTTTGGCTGATCTCGACAGTAATGCGGACGGTCAATTCGATGCCAGCGATACAGAATATGCCAACTTAAATATTTGGCAAGATAAGAACCAAGACGGCATCAGTCAGGTAAGTGAATTCACAAACCTTGTGGATAGCGGTGTTGCCAGTATTCAACTTAACAGCACTGAACCCAACAATAGTAACTTTAAGGATGCCTTACTGAGCCAAAGCGCCACTTTTACGCGCTTCGACGGTAGCAGTGGGGTAGCAGGCAGCTTTGTGTTGGCACAAAACAATTTTGTGCGTTCCTTCATTCCAATTGTCGTCAGTAATGCCGCAAAAGCATTGCCAGCAATTGGCGGTAGTGGATGGGTCCGCGATCTGCAAGAAGCCGCAAGCATAAACCCAGAACTCATCAGCGCATTGAATCAAGCCAAAGACGCACCCACTCGCGCTGCCTTCAAAGACGCTGTGGCTAATCTATTACGCGAATGGGGCAATGATTCGGCTTATGCCAGCGCCAGCAAGCGAGCTTTGAGTGAGGGCTATGGCCTGATTCTTTCTGAGCCTATAGACGATGATGAGCGTAGTTGGATGGATGCCGCGATCAAGGCTAAGTCGACCGACAGAATTGCTTTCCGCGCCACTCTCAGTCAAACTGACCAAGTGAAGTTTGATGCCATGAGGGAGCGTATGGTAGGCCGCCTAGAACAGATTTCGGCATATGAGGCATTCACGGGCTTTAGCTTTATTACGTGGGATAAAATATACAAGGATGCATTCCACTATACCCCCCTGAGATGGAACTCCCCCCAAGGGCGTATTCCTGTCGAAGTTTTGGTTCCTTTCTCAAAGAGAATTATTGAGGCTCGCACTGCAACCCCATCAAGCCAGTCAAGCTATATTCTAGTAACCATCCCTCTACCCCCCCCATTGATGCCAGAGTCGTCGTATGTCATTGCGCTGTGGAGTCGCCTGGTCGATAACGCTAGCAACAATCTAATGCCAACCTTGCGTTTGTCTAAATATCTTGACATGGTTGATTTAACATTTTCAGATAAAGGTGTAAATTTTAATTTTGATCGCCTTGATGCCGCCATTGCTTCGGCAAATTCGGCTAATGTGCATGAAGGGGCGATGCTGAGCTTGGATATTCAAAATTTCTATGGGGGATTTTTGAATAGTATCGGTTGGAATGGTAGCGAGCATTTGCATTTGCTAATTCAACGCGGTATTACTAATGCCGATGTTCGTAGTGCTTTCGAAGAAACTGGTATCAATTTCATTCTGCCCAGTTCAAATAATGGTAGCGATGGAAACGATGCCTTTGCCGGTGATACTACAACCAATAACTTTAATGGTGGCGCAGGCGATGACCTAATTGATGGGATGGACGGCAACGATAGTTTGATCGGAGGCGATGGAGACGATTTACTGTTGGGAGGTTCTGGAGAAGATTCACTGTATGGTGGCAACGGTGGAGATACGCTAGAAGGTGGTGTAGGTGCAGATTCTTTTTATGGTGGGCTAGGTAACAACATATATGTATTTGGCAAAGGTGACGGTCAAGATATATTAGGCATAACCTATGACACTACACCGAATAAGTTAAACACACTGCTATTTAAGGTGGGCATAGCGCCATCTGATGTGATTCTGACCCAATCGGGTTCGTCATTGGTGATTTCGATTGCCAGTACGACGGATAAAATCACGGCGCAGTATTTTCTCTATCAAGACAATTTGACGAACGCATACAATCCGTTACAGCAGATTAAATTCGCCGATGGAACAAGTTGGGATTTGAACACCATCAAAGCAAAGCTATTTGCCGGTACGAGTGGAAACGACTCGATTAGTGGTACCACGGGCGCAGACACTATCGAAGGGAGGGCAGGAAATGACACTTTATCTGGAAGGGATGGGGAAGATGTTCTAAATGGTGGCGACGGGTCTGATAATCTGAGCGGTGATGATGGTAACGATGTTGTTTTTGGAGGCCCTGGCACAGACGCACTATATGGCAATAATGGCGCTGACATGCTGGAAGGTGGAACAGGGGCAGATTACTTGTCAGGAGGACTAGGCAACGACACCTATTTATTTGGCAAGGGAGATGGTCAGGACGTGATCGGAATCGATTACGATATGGAGGAAGGCAAACTAAATGTGTTGCAGTTCAAGAGCGACATTGCGCCGGGCGAAGTGATTGTCACGAGTATGGATGCCACTAATCTTTTATTATCGTTCAGTGGCTCAACGGACACTATCAAGTTAAATGGCTTCTTTTTGGGTAACACGCAATTTAATGATTACAGTCCAATTCAACAGGTGAAGTTTGCTGACGGCACACACTGGGACATAGCCATACTGACAAGCAAGTCATTTTCCGGCAAGGACGGGGCGGAGGTGTTGAATGGAACGATCAACGCAGACATCATCAGCGGTCAAGCAGGAGACGATACGATCTATGGAAACGCTGGCGATGACATTATAGACGGTGGCGTGGGTGCAGATCATTTGTCGGGGGGGCTGGGCAACGACACTTATCTGTTTGGCAAGGGTGATGGGCAGGATGTCATTGAAAGTGACTACGGT
>CAIOOA010000129.1 GCA_903859815.1 uncultured Methylococcaceae bacterium
CGTCATTCCGGCATGGACTGCCGGAATCCAGTGCCATGGATGGTAACTTGTCGGTGCATAAGCGTCTGATTAAACATGATTGGCAAATCCTAGTTTCACGTCCCTGTGACTGGATGCATTCGGAACATCCCTGTCCCGAACCCTTCGGGCGGCTGGCCTAAGCAAATCGGCTGTCCTGCCGATTTGTCCTGCTTCCCGGCAGGAATGACGGGTTACATGTCAATTTTTTACCTCATAATGAGAATTGCTGAAGCTACACTGCCATTAAGATAAGGATTGGGTGACTCGTCATTTCGGCATGGATGCCAAAATCCAGCGTCCAAGGATGGCAAACTGTATACTTAGGCAGCGTCAATTTAGAATAATGCTAGTTCACAGAATGCCTCTGTCATTATTGACTGAGATAACCCCTTTAGGCAGAAAGTTAAAACCACCCATTGTCACTTTTATCATGAAAACCTACCGCACAGCCCCCATCGCTTCTGAGCAAATCCCTGCCGGCATTCCCTTCATCATCGGCAATGAACTGGCCGAGCGATTTAGTTATTACGGTATGAGGGCGATTCTGGTCGTTTTCATGACGCAATACTTGATGGATGCCACTGGTAAACCGGACTTGATGAGTGAAAGCGAAGCCACGGGCTATTTTCACTTATTCGTTTCCATTACCTATTTCACCCCGTTTTTTGGCGCATTGATTTCGGATGGCTTGCTCGGCAAATACCGGACTATCATCGTCCTCTCACTAGTGTATTGCCTAGGCCATTTCTCCCTCGCGTTGGATGACACCCGCACGGGTTTATTGGTCGGGCAATCCCTAATTGCCTTGGGAGCGGGAGGGATAAAGCCTTGCGTGTCCGCCCATGTGGGCGACCAGTTTGGCGCTTCCAACCAGCATTATCTAAGCCGGGTATTTAGTTGGTTTTATCTCGCCATCAATCTTGGGGCTTTTGTCTCCATGTTGTTGATTCCATGGCTGCTTAAACGCTATGGCTCTTCAGTGGCGTTTGGTTTGCCGGGTTTATTAATGCTGTTGGCGACTGTCATATTCTGGTCGGGCAGGCATCGGTTTGTGCATATACCGCCGGGTGGCATGAGGTTTGTCCGCGAGGTATTGAGCGGGGAAGGATTGCGTTGTTTGGGCAAACTCTCTGGTATCTATTTGTTCATCGCCATGTTTTGGGCCTTGTTCGATCAAAATGGGTCTTCCTGGGTATTGCAGTCGCAGCACATGGATAGAAACTTATTGGGCATTGAAATATTGCCCTCGCAAATCCAAGCCGCCAACCCTTTATTGATTGTATTGCTCACGCCTTTGTTTTACCGCGTGGTGTATCCGCTGTTAGGCCGATACGTTAATTTGAGCTATCTGAACAAAATCGCCATCGGCTTATTCATCACCGTATTTTCTTTTATGCTAGTGGCTTGGATTCAGACACTGATTGATGCAGGGTCAAAACCGAGTATTGTCTGGCAATTATTGGCTTATCTGTTGCTGACCTCTGCCGAAGTGATGGTCTCCATCACCTGTTTGGAGTTTTCCTATACCCAAGCACCGCGCACGATGAAATCTTTCGTGATGTCATTTTATTTGGCGGCGGTGGCTTTGGGCAATTTGTTCACCAGCGCGGTGAATTTCTTCATCGAAAACCCTGACGGTTCCAGCAAACTCGCCGGCGCGGCTTATTTTTGGTTCTTTGCCGGCTTGATGCTACTGACCGCCATTGGATTTTTCGGGTATAGCCGGTTTTATCGAGAGCGGGTTTATTTGCAGGATGAGGCGGGGGATTGAGGAATTCTTTCGTTCCCACGGTTTGGGTTACTGCCATTAAGTCAGATCAGAATCTGGATTGAATGTCCGCGTTTGGTTATGCAAACGCCAGACTGGTCTGGACGATCAGACCTCTGCAAGGTAGATCAACAGCATGAGTTTCATCCCAACCGAACTTGCCAGTAGGCAGATGCTTCTTGCCAGTGCGGGCCTAGAACCCCCTTTCCCTGCGCAAGCTTCCGGGCGGGTAGCCAAAACGCTTGGTAAATGCTTTGGTGAAACTGCTGACATCGCTAAAACCTAACTGTGCCGCAATGACTTTGATTGCCTGTCGGCTTCGCGTCAGCGCGGCGTGGGCCGTTTTGAGCCTTTCCTCGGCGATAAATGAATAAAGGGACTGCCGGTATTCATGTTTGAATTGCTCGTTCAGGGTCCGGGTCGAGATGCCGTAGCTTTCAGCCAATTCCTTCAAATTTGGCGAGCTTCCCTCCATACGTTGCAACTCCTCACGCAGTTCACGAACCACCTGCGTTTTAATGTTTTCCCGTCGATTTCCTTTCCCTTCCACAAAATGTTCCGTCAAAGTGACGAGGTATTCCAAAACCTTGGCTTGGGCATGGAGTCTGCGCAAGCTACCGGCCAAATGCTTGGAAAAGCTGGAATGCAAGAGTCTCGATATCTCAGGGGGGACTCGTTGCAAACTCGTCACCTGAGCCTTGCCTAGGTTTAACCCGTCCAGCAGGGCTTGCGCAGTGGCTTCCCCAATCAGACTGTACAGTGTCGAAATGTCCATCTTGAGCATTGCCATTTCCACATCCTCCCCAGAATCCAACCAAATTTGCAGGTCAATCTGCTCAAACAAATGAAAAGTGCTACCAGCAAGCCCATCATGAAGCTTTTTATCCAATTGCCGATCATGGAGAAATGATTTCCCGGTCAGGAATTCGCGGACTAAAAACTGCGGTTCACTGGATTTGCCGACAACTTCTGCCATGGGCAGCCAATGCACCGGCAACCCCGGCGTAAAATGATGAGTGACTTGGGTTAAATCCATATTTAAAGCCAAGTGCATGTAATCACAGGAGCTATGCCCCGCGCCATGGGCCATAGGCGCTGCCGAGATGCTCATACTATCCTGAGTCAACTCAATTGGTTGCACAGGCTCAGCGTGAGCTTCGGTTAGCCAGCCAATATTTAAGATGGATTTCACGAATTTTCTCAAACAACGTCATTTTGGACAAAACAAATGTCACCGAGGACAACAATATCAGATTTTTGCTGATATGCAACTCCGTTACCAGTATGAAAAACTAAGCCTCAATCTATAGCCTAGGATAGATTAAACCAGCACCGTCTGATACCCATACTGATACCCAAAACCGAGAAAAGACCATGTCTGACAATCATTTGAATGACCAAAACGCAACCCGTTCGCCACCAGCTAATCCAGCCGATAGCAAACCCACATCATCGGTGTCACCCACAGCGAGCGCAACCAGCCAGCCCTTGCCAAAAACCACACCAGCAGCCACCACGCTTGGCGACACCGACAACGACCAACCGTATTTGGGCAGCACGCTGAACTCCTTCGGAGCCAATGCCAGTGTCAACAGCATGACCGGGGAAGTCTCCATCATCCTGCCCCTAGTGAAAATGCCGACGATGCAGGGCTTAGGGCCGGATTTGGAAATAAATTTGGCCTACAATAGCACGAGTTCGGTTAACAAAGTCGGACCCTATCTGGATTATATTGCACCCATGCTCATGCAGGTACCGACTGGTTATGGGTTCAGTCCGCTCACTTCAGACTGGGATTTGGACTTGCCCGCCATTTATTGGAATAACTCGGCACAAATGCTGCGCTTTCAAGGGCAAAGCTTCCAATTTAATAATAATAGTGCAGACACCTCACCCGCCAAGACAGCGTTTTATTATGCCAAGGCACTGGAAAACAATAACAGCCTTAGCTATAACGCATCCGACCTATCAGTCACCACCCCTGACGGTACGGTTTATGAGATGCAATCCATCGAAGGTCTCCCTCTCATTGGCAGCATCAGTAAGAAGAATGGCCGATCATTAACATTTAGCTATGTACGACCGACTATTTCCAGCACAGACACTAACACTATCCTAAACGGGTCAATCTCCGTGACTGACAGCGCCGGGAAGCAAGTCCTCAGCATGGTTTCCGTGTATCCGCCGATTAACGGGCAACAAGCCATCACGCCGGTTATGTATGTCAATTACTCCAATCCCAACGTGTCGGCCAGCAGCAGCCAGTATGACATTGTCATTTCATTTTCAGCAGTTTACGCGCAATGGCAGAATGTCTCGCAGTATGCCTTTGCGGAATATCCAGAGCAGCCGTATTGCTTCGCCTACACGGCCACAGCCATCAGCACAAAAGTCTCTCAAATGACTTACCCGACGGGAGCCTACACCGTCTTCAACTGGCTGGAAAACGGGTATAACGTGAATTATGGTGTGCAGCATATAACCGCTAGTGGTGAATCCAACATTGACCACACCTTCACCTATTCCTTCGCGCCAGTGGACACGCAATATTACTATGACAGCAACGGCAACTGGCTGTGGTATCGCTTGCACAATTACAGCACAGCCCAAGCGAATGGCGAGGACAGTGGCGGCGACAACAATAGTGCCACCTACCTGTGCCCCAACCTGAACATGTACGACACCGACGAAATGGCTAACGGGGTGGACCCTACCAACAACTGGTTGGACCCGCTATTCAATAGCACCGAGCATAACTGGAGCGGCTATTCCGACCAGATGGGGTCAAATTACCGGTCGGGCAATGTCTCGCAATTAATCGCTCCACAAACCTTCACCGTCTATGAGGCCACTACTTATGCCGACGGGACGAAAACCAGCACGGTGAAAACCTACGATGCCTTGCAACGCTTGTACTGTGAACAAAATTATTGCAACGGGCATTGGTTGGATGGACAATTGTTTGCGCAGACCGATTACAGCTATCAGGTTACGGTGGGTGAGTTGGGCATGACCACTACTAGTGACGGAAACCCCTATGATTTGCCTTATCCAAACTACCAAATTTTACCCGCTAGCTTTGATAAACCCAGCGAGGTGAAGGTCACCAGCTACCCCATGTTTAATGGAGTTGTCCAAACGGGTTCATCCTCCATCAGCATAACAACCCACGCTTACGACGACGGCGGCAATGCACTGAGTTCCACCGCCGCCAGCGGCATTACTAAAAGTTTCGAATATTACACGCAGACCGAATTGCCGTGCAACCTCAACCCGTATATCACCAGCATCACCACCATGCCAACGGGCAACACCAGTGTGGGGGCGCTTGGGAAACTCAGCACCGCACAGTATTTAGACCCAACCCAAGGGGAGGTGGCCATCACCCAATCCCAAACCTGCACGGCTTACAAAGTTATCAACGGACTGCTGGTGCCGATTAACCAAACTGGCTTTGTCAACGGCAACGCCGGGCCGTTGACCCGTAGCTACACCTACAACAGTATAGGCCAAGCCACCGCCATCACCGAGTCTGGCACGGGCTTTTCCAGTACGAAAACGATGATTTACAGCGTGGATGGCAGTGGCAACCAGACCATCACCTCTACCACCACCTATGGGGAAGGCGGCGTAGGGCCGAGCTTGCCCACGGTGGAAGTGCTGGACTTTTTGGGCCGCACCGTGTCCACCACGGACAGCCTGGGCCGGGTGACGAACACCGAATACGACAGCCTAGGCCGAATGACACAGAAAACCGAACTCGCCAACCTGCCGCAAGACCAGCAACTCGTCACAAGCTATCAATACAGCGTTCAAACGGGCGGCTCCGGCATGACCGTGACTACGCCGACTGGGGCGCAACTCATTTACAGCTATGACAGCCTAGGGCGGGAAACCCGTATTCAGATCCAACCGGTCAGCGGTGCATTACGGACCATCCGATCCTTCACTTATGCAAACAACACCGCCGACGGCGGACCCTGCGGCGGACAGGCAATCACGGCAACAACCCAGATAGCGGAGGATAGCAGCATCACGACACAGTATTGCTACAACACTGTGGGCGCGAAAATCGCCACCGTGCCGCCGACTGGCTTGGCGCAGGCCATGTTGGGCTTTAGCACGGGCGACGCAGTGTATGCGTTGAGCTTCAATTTTATCTACGCTCCCGGACCCACCTACTCAATCACCGCCTATGGCTTGGCGAGTCTTGCGGAAATGGACGCGCTGACCGGCGGCACGGCGGCTGTCTACACCTTCAACAGCAGTTTGCTGCAACTGTCCGGGCTGAGCGGACCCAACTACAACGCATTGCTTTCCAACTCATCCATCATCGCCGGACTGTTGGCAACCGATGGCTCGGTCAACATGGCGGCGATGACCGCCACCAATCAAGCCAGCTACACGGCCTTTGGCTATGACAGCCTGTTCCGCCTAGTGAGTGAAAGCTTGACGGGTGACGGCAACACCTTGACCACCCAACGAGGGTACGATGTTAACGGGCGGCTGACTCAGATGCTCGACCCGAAGGGCAACCAATTCAACTTGGAACACACCGTCGAGGGGTTCCCGGCCCAGCTATCGCTGACCACCGAATCCGGCAAGGGGTCGCAGTATACACTTGCCACGGCACTGTACAATGCCGCCGGCCAGCCAACCCGGTATGCCTACACCCCGGTCGCCACAGGCGGCAACAGCCCCAATGTCAAAACTTACACCTTTGATGCCACATCGGGCCTGGCTACCAGCGAGACCGATGTGTTGGGCAATACAATCAACTACTTGTACTACCCCACTGGTTGGCTGGCGGCGGCTTATAGCCAAACCGGCAGCGGGTATTATCTGTGGAGTTCGCTCACCTATGACCGCTACGGAGCGATCATTACCCAGCAAAACGGGCCAATTGCCACCGAGCCGACCCTCACCAACCTGACTCCGTCCACATCCGATGCCATTTACACTTACACCTACAATGGCGACGGACAGTTAGAGTCCAAAACCGTGCAATATGCCGGGCAAGCCGCCAAAACCACTAGCTATAGCTATGACAGCTTTGGTAATATGAACGTGTTCAGCAATGCCTTCGGCCAGTCTGTCGGTGTCAGCTTGGATCAATATGGCAGAAAATCGCAGTTGCAAAATGTCTCGGAATCGAACGTGCTGCATCAGGTGAGCTATGCCTATGACAGTCTCGGCAGGCCAAGCGCCCTCACTAAAACCTATATCCTTCCCAAACAAGGTGGACTATCGTCTGTCGTGGAGACCTTAACTTATGACTACGATGATCTGATGCAAACCACTAAGCTTTCCAGCCAGTTTTTAGCTTTCACCGATAAGCCAAATTTGGGCAGTCCTCTGTTGGGCTTTTCGCAAAGCCTCAGTTATGACCTATGGGGCAACATCATTGGCAACAGCCAAAGCTTTATCGATTCGGCGGGCAACCCATTCAACCAATCCAATCAAGCCTACACCTACGATGAGTTTGACCGTTTGACCGGCTGGGATGCCGATCAGCAGGGCAGCACCAGCTACCCCTGTGCTTTCAATGGTGATGGAGGCATCAGTTCGCAGGCATTTGCCTATGATGGCTGGGACAACCTGCAAACCCTTTCCACCACCCTGGTGGAGAATCAGGTGCAGAACACCAGCACTTACCAATACAATAGCCTATATCCATGCCAGTTGGAAGCGGTCTCCGGTGTTGGCAACTTTGCTTATGATGCCTTGGGACGGGTGATTCTCGATGCTTCGGGCAATGCCATTGCCTATGATGCCTTGGGCTATGTGTCCAGTGTCACATTGAAGAATGGCATGGTGATCGACTTTACCTACGGGCCTAACCGGGAGTTAATTAGACAATCGCTCATTGATGGTTCGGCGCTGTACAACTACTATGAAGGCGGCAAGCTCGTCGGTCGCCAAGACCAGACCGGAACCAGTACGTTTAAGACGTTGATCGGCCTGGGGGCTGACACCACATGGACTACCACCGATTTGTTGGGCAATCCGGTGTTGATCAAGGATGCGTACTATGACAGCCAATTCCAGGCGGTAACTGAAGTTGTCGATGCAAAGAATCTATTCAGCCCCACTGGCATCCAAACTAATTTGGCCAGTGCTAACCCGGCAGCCGGCTATCCGGAGAACCTGCAACCTGCAGACGACACATCACCGCTGTTGGTGGAGAATTCGACAGGGGGGGGCGTTGGCTATAACACGGAAATCACCGACCCCACAACGGGGTATCAACTACTAGGCAGTTATCGCAGCTATGACCCGGTGTCGGGCCGGTTCTTGCAGCCAGATAGTGCCTCCCCCGGAATCGGCGGCATCAACCCCTATGCCTATACGTCTGGCAAGTTTGTTGGCTGCTCCGACCCAACCGGGCATTACACCTACACCTACCAGAGCTACAATGTTGCCAAAGAGGCGATTAAGCGAGCCGCCGAACGGCGAGGAAGCTTCTGGAGCCAGGTGGGGAAATCCTATCTGTCGGTTGCCATCAATATTATCAAGCATCCGACCAACCCCAGCGGTTACATCGCGGCAGCGATGCTGGCCTATAATCCATCCGCCCCGCTAGTCTCCACCATCGTGGGTGAAATTGGCCATGAGTCGGCAGTGGGCGCATTCATGTCCGGTGCCTATGCCGGCTGTGAATCAGCCATCTTAAGCGCCAAAACGCTGGGCACTGTGCAATACAACCCGCAAACCGGGCTGGGTGGTTTGAATACACGTGGGGTGGGTAATTGTCTTGGCCTTATGTCGCTCGGCTACCTCAATATGTCGGCGAATGGGGAGGTGCAAGTCCATTCCGGGCAAAGCCGGTGGACCCACTTAGAATACTTTGGCAAAGGCTTGTTGGATTTTGTGGAAAACATGGTCATCAGCACGGTCGGCGTGGCGATTGGCTTGTGCTACGACATGCCTATGGATATTGCCCATGGCGAATATTACGAGGCCGGTTTTGCATTTGGCATGAACAGCGCTTTATTGGTGGGGATGGCCGTAGCGCCGGAAGATGCCGGAGGTGAGGTGGCGGCCGAGGGCGAGGCGGCAGGAGCCGGTGCAGGATCGAGTGCCGACGCGGGGGCTGCGGCCGATGAGGGCGGCGCAGCCCATGGCAACGAACCAAAGGGGGCATCCGAGGTTAAATCCCCCCATCAGTCAGTGCATGAGCCAGCCGGTAATGCGGGTCATGCAACGGAAGCAAAGCCTAGTTCACCCACTAAGACGACGAAGCTGGGCCATTTTGTGAAAAAGGTGGGCGATCATATGGGCAAGGAAATAGTCATGTCACTCGGGAACGCAGATACTTACAACAACCTCAACATGACCGATCCGCGCAGCCCTTGGTCCACGGCGGCGTGGCAAAACATGGTCTATCGCCAAGGGCCGTACACGCCTGATAGCCATTGACCCAAACTGTTCAAACGCACAAACCGGCTTCAAGCCGGTTTGTGTTCATAGTCAGTCGTTATCGGCCATCCCCGCAAAAAGCATTTTTGTTCATTCTTGCGGACATGGACGATCTTCTAAGAAGTCATTAGCGCACCCATGCCGCGCCTTCCCCTCGCGGATCACTGGCAGCTTCCAGTTGTCCTGTGGATTTGTCCCATAAGATTGCTTGCATATTGCCGTATCGTTTGGCGGTGGCTTTAAGTTTGTGACCCAGCTTTTCCAGCCCATGCATTTCCTCTATCGTCAATGCATCGGGTTCGTGTTCAACCACATCGGGTAGGTATTGGTGGTGGAAGCGTCCAATGTTCACCCAAGACACAGGCCCATTGCCTTCGGCAAAATCCAACACAGCCAATAGTACCATGGAAATGATTCGGCTACCCCCAGGGGTTCCCAAAATGGCGATGCGGTCTTTGGTTTGCAGGAATGTGGGTGTCATGCTGGATAACATGCGCTTACCCGGCTCAATACTATTGGCATTGCCCCCCACCAAACCGTAAGCATTCGGCTTGCCGGGACTGACGGCAAAATCATCCATTTCATCATTCAGCAACACCCCGGTTCCTTCAGCCACAAAGCCAGAACCCATGGCTTGGTTGATGCTTAGGGTTGCCGCAACTTGATTGCCTTGCCTATCGATAATGGACAAGTGGGTAGTGTTGTCACCTTGTGGGTTGATGCTTGGAGTGTCACTCAGGCTTTCACTGGACAGGGCGTGATCGGCTCTGATGGCTACCCGCAAGCCAGCGGCATAATCCGGGCTGGTCAATCGCTTGGTCGGTATCTCGACAAAATCGGGGTCGCCCAAATATATATCCCGATCCCGATAAGCCCTGCGTTTGGCTTCGATGATGAGATGTTTGCGGGTCACGGAATCAAACTGTGGCAAATCGTAAGCGGACAGGATGTTTAATATTTCCACCAACACAATGCCACCGCTGGAAGGCGGCGGGGCGCTGACAACACGGATGCCATGGTATTCGCCGATTAGCGGCCGGCGTTCAATAATCTTGTACTGTTGCAAATCGTCGAGTGTCCAGACACCGCCTGCCTTGCGAACGGCTTCCACCAATTGTCTAGCCGTCTCCCCACGATAAAAGCCGGCATGACCGCCGACGGCTAAGCGCTTTAAGGTCATAGCCAAGCCCGGTTGAACCAAGCGAAACCCCGGTTTTGGCGTAGCGTGTTGCTCCAAAAAAATGTCAGCCGAGGCCGCATAGCGTTGCAGAATGCTTTCTCTCGATGCGATGGCTCGCAGATAATGGTCGCCAACCTCAAAGCCTGTCTCGGCGTGATATATCGCGGGGGCTAAAGATTTGGACAAAGGAAGCCTTCCATATTGTTTTGCCAAATGGGCCAATCCAGCCGGCAAGCCGGGTATTCCGGCCGCCAATGGCCCATCCAAGGAAAGCTTAGCAGTGGGATTGCCTTGTCCATCCAAATACATGCTGGAATGGGCAGCCAAGGGAGCTTTTTCGCGTCCATCAATGATGATTTCCTTGCCGTCTTTAGCCCGTTTGAGCAACCAGAATCCTCCTCCACCCAAACCCGAACCGGAAGGCTCCACCACTGCCAATGTTGCAGAGACCGCTACCGCCGCATCGAAAGCATTGCCACCTTGCGCTAAAATCTCAAACCCTGCCGCTGTTGCCAAAGGATGGGCGCTGGCAATGGCGGCTTGATTTGGGCCAGCCCTCAAGTTGCAAGAAAGAAATAGGAATAAAAACAGAAAAAGGGATGACTTTGGCTGTTTAAACATGATTCATGCCCTCAGTTTTTTGCGCTCTTCAGGTCATTCCGCAAAACTGTCGTTGCGATATAGACCAAGCGGAACCTCTAATCATTTTAAGTATTGCCGGGTTTATCTGGCTTCATTTGCGCGAAGCTTTCTCTTCCAACCCGGACAACCCAAACCGGCGTTGCAATTCGGCGGTGACCGCTTCCGGCCCTAAACCTTGCTGCGCCAACAGTACCATGCAATGAAACCATAGATCGGCCATTTCATAAACAATTTTGCTGGCATCGCCATCTTTGGCGGCAATGACGGTTTCGGTGGCTTCTTCGCCGATCTTCTTTAGGATATGATCCAAGCCTTTGGCATAAAGGCTGGCTACATAGGATTGTTGCGGGTCTTGGGATTTGCGTTCTTCCAACACCGCTGCGAGTTGCTTGAGGATGTCTTGGTTTTCCAATGCACTAGTCCGAGATTGAGGATTGATAGGAGATGCGTTATAGAGCATTTTAAGACATTTCCTTGTGCCTTTGTCAGGTTACGGTCAGCACAAAGTTAAGAACTTAAAGAGCAGAATAGCCCATGCGCACCTAAGCCTTTCCATTGGGTTCGGCAAACCCCACAGTAGACTTGACCAAATAGGGCGGTCTGGCTTTGATTTCCTCGTATATCTTGGCAATGTACTCACCAATAATGCCAAGGCTAATCATGATAAAACTGCCTATCAACAACAAAGTGATGATGATCGTGGCAAATCCTGAAACTGCCTGACCATGATACCAAGACCAGAGCGCCTCACTGGCGATGGCGAATCCCAAAACCAAGGTCATTAGCCCCAAAAATGTGACGATGCGCAAGGGCACGCTGGTGAACGAAGTCAAGGCGGTGATGGATAATTCCACCAAGGACCAAAACGACCATTTGCTCTCATCTTCAATGCGCTCAGACACATCGAATTCAATGTACTCTTCTTGGAACCCTATCCAACTGGACAATCCACGGAAAAAGCGCTCCCGCTCGGGAAGTTGATACACCAATATATCGACAATTTCCCGATCTAACAATTTATAGTCGGAGGCATTGTGAATATTGATGCCGCCTAAGCGGGAAATGATTTGATTGATGCTAAATGCGGCTAAGCGTTTGGCAAGGCTGTCGGTGTTTCGACTTCGTTTGACGGCATGGACGATTTTGGCCCCTTCACGCCATTTGGCGATCATGTCGGGGATTAATTCGGGGGGATGTTGCAAATCCGCATCGATTGCAATGACGGCCTTGCCCTGTGAGTATTTCAAACCGGCCAACAATGCCGCCTCTTTGCCAAAGTTACGGCTAAACGACACACCTTTGACTCTAGGTTCGGATTGGGAATACAAGCCTATCCGCTCATAGGTATTGTCTTTGCTGCCATCGTCGATGACAATGATCTCCCAATCATTACCTATAGTGTCTAGTATGTTCACAATCGTGTTCAACGCCCGTTCCATCCCTTCCCCTTCGTTATAAGCCGGGATTAATAGGCTGATTTCAGGTTTTGCGAGTGAGGTGACATTCATGGTTTTTACACGGTTGGTTTGAAAGCAAAAGCTCAAGGTGGGAGCGGTTGTTAACCACGTTTAATATTTTATAACTAATGGGTTAGGTACAATTGTGGAAGCTTGAGGCTACCTTTCTTCCTCCACAAAATGGATAACTCAGGTTAAATCTCGATAATTTATCAAGCGAATATTATATTCATTTAACAAGATCATGAATTCATTGCAGTTTAGCATAGCTAGTTCAGATTCCCAGGCATGATAAGCCAATAGCTTGGGATCAGTTATCTCGGCTGGGTTGAATTGACCGGGGTGACACATTAATTCATACGTAAGACCCGGTTTTAGGGTTGAAAACCGTTGTTTAAGATAGCTCAAGTCCAGCTTGCCACTGCGGTTTAAACCGATGAATAGAGGTGTATGGGCAGATTGATGCCTAGCATTTATCCATTCCAGCATTTGCAGCGGCGTGTTTCTTAAGAAGGATGCCAAACTTAATGGCATCATCCATTCTGCACGGGTCAGGCGTATATGGGGAATCTGATATTCTTCGGCAAGTTCCTTAGTCAGTTTGAACAACTGTGGCAACATGTGCATATGTTCATGTGAATTGATGAACCGGAGTTTCAAACCCAAACCTAACAGAGTTTCGACCTGGGCACTCCATTCCATATACACCGTATCCAATCCAATTCTCCGAGACACTATTTCACCCGCCATGACATAGGCACTTGGAAACTGACCATTCCATTTTCCCAGCCTTTCTGCCATTTTGGCATTCAATGGATGGCGGCTAGTCAAATTAAGATGTATGCCCAAATCGAGGCTTTCATGGCTTATCAGCCTACTGACTTGTTCTTCCAAACCCGGTGCATTGGCGAGAATACCCGTGGCAGTAACCCTGCCGTTGGTCACTGCTTGCAATATGCCTCGACTGACGCAAGAATAATATCCGTAGTCATCGGCATTGACGATAAGGTTGATCGGTAATCTAGTCACTGTCACTCGGGTCGGTTAAAGCGATAAAGTAGTAAGTATCCATTATGCACACCCACTGGCTGCAAATGGCTTCGGATGGCATCGGGCATGTCGGCCCAGCTACGCTTTGGGCAAGCATAAAATATCTGCTTGGGATTATCCATTGCGGCTTGGAATTCCTCGACATTGGCTAACTCGCCGACAGTGCCCAAGGTGTAAAACTGGGCTGAGAATGGCTTTTCCCACAGGTAAACCAATCTGTCCTCACTGCCTTTACGAAGCTCCATGTACTGGTCGATCAAGGTTTTCTGAGTTCGGACGAACTGAATTGGCTTAATCTGCCAGACCACAACAGCAATCAAAAACAAGGAAGGCAGCAAAACGCCTAGTGCAAATCCAATTTTATTATTGCTCAGCCACCCCAACCACTGATCACGCCGCCATTCGGCCAACAATAACGCACAACCGGGTAAACCGGGTAGGGCGTAAGTCCAGATGATATTGGCCGAAAGGGAGAAAAACAACAAGGGTGAAAGCATCCACAATAGGCAAAATAACCGCCATCCATCAATACCCTTCAGCAAATTGGCTGCTTGTTTACGCCAAATCGCAACGCTTACGACACTGAGAAATACCAATGACCAAGGCAGTGCTGCACCTAACCAAAACAGCCAAATAGTCCCCAAGGGATGGGCACGTCCACTGCCATACAAATCCCCCTGCCAACCTTTTTCGGTAAAACGCTTCCAGTGTTCGCCAACAAAAAAGTATTCTAAAAAGCCCGGTGTTCGCTTTTCGGCGATCAAAAACCACGGTACGGTAATGGCAAGCATCAATAATGTGCCACTTATCCAAGGAATGCGTTGCCAGACAAGATTCCATTCATGCCTAATTAAAGTCCACAACCCAGCCGGTATGCCTACCAATATCAATGCAATCGGACCTTTCGCCAAGATACCAATGGAAAGACCTATGAAAAACAAATAGCCATAAACCCTACCTTCCATGCGCAACGATAGCCAGAATGATACCAAAGCCAAGGTGACGCCAAAGGTGAGGCATTGATCCATTGCGACACTGCCAGCCATGACAAATGGTAGGGTCATGCTGGTGTAAATGATTGGGGCAATCAAGGCTTGGCTTTTATCCGTCCGCGTCAAGCACAGGCGATAGACAACCCAAACTGTCCCGGCACAGAGCAACAAGGCAGAAAGCCGTGCTGCAAACTCGTTGACACCCAATAGACTGATATTGATGGCATTGAGCCAAACGGCCAAAGGGGGTTTCCCCCAAAACGGCACACCATAAGCAATTTGAGGGGTAACCCAATTTCCTGTCTCCACCATCTTACGAGCCATCTCCGCATAGCGGCTTTCGGTGGGATCAATCAGTGGATAAAAAAATAGGGTAACCAGCCTAATAATAAATATGATAGCCAATAACTCTGAGCCCAATCCAATGACAGGGCTTAGGCCGTTGATGACTTTGCCAAATTGTTTTCCGACTGTTTTCAAAACTTGATATTCACTAAAGATAGAATTCATTGGGTATGACGGGATTCTGCAAGGGTTTGTCTATGGGCTAAAAGCAACAAACAAAACCAAATGCCCAAGCTGGCCCAACACAACAAGCGATATAATTCCATGGGTTTGTCGATATTCACCCATAATGTGAAAATAAAGCAAAGGATCAACACTCCAGCAGACATCCTGCGTGAGAATGAGTCTGTACCAGCCAACCACGTGGCAGTCAACACTGCCAATGGCAATAACATCAAGCCAAAGTAATGAGTTTCCGAAATCGGAGGAATCAGCAGATTCCACATCACAAAAGCCGAAAGAATAAGGATATGGGTTTTTGCATTTGCCCTTGTCGCCAGCCATGCCATCACGGAAAACATCCCAACAGCCATAAATGCCAAAATTGGTTTGGTCTGTTGCGATGGAATATTTAAACTTAGCAATAAAGCCTCCAAGGATTGATTGCGTGGTTTTTGGCTATCCAACAACTGAGCGTAAAGCAAATTGCTTTCACGCGAATCATTGGAGGAAAGCGCCGGGCCTGCGACAATGTGGAGCCACTGGTTCCAATAATCCAAGGTTTGATGCCAACCGTACACCAGTGATGGCAGCAATAAGCCACCTAACACTAGAAAGACAAAGCAAGCTCCTACGAAGCGCCATTGCCGCTGCCATATAAAATAAGCCAACATCGCAATGGGAAAAGCTTTGATCAAAGCTGCCGCCGCCAAACCCATGCCACCCAATACAGGGCGACCGCGGCAATAAAAATAGATTGACGCAATCATCAACCAAACCATATATCCCGAGGCTTGACAGCGCATCAACCCAGAAACCAACCATGGCGATGCCAACAGCAAGGGCACTTCGTATAGCGTCCATTGATCGATGGATTTTGACCCGACTGGCAAAGCATCATTCGCCAATCTTACCGACATTACGGTCGCTTGAGCCAAACAAAAGATTGAAAGCAGATACCAAAGCCCACTCCCCCAAACCAGCGAAAGTTTCGCAAATGGGATCATTAAAATTGCAAATGGAGGCGGATATACATAAAGCCACCCACGGATGTTATGTGCTTCATAAATATTGGCATGATCAATCACTGCTTGACCGGCGGCACGATAGACCGTGTAGTCGGTTCGCTCAATATCGTTCCATGCCACGCTATAAATTGTCCGATATCCCAAACCAATTAAAAACACCACCATCACGGCGATAAATACCCAACGGCCCCAGTCTATGGCTGTGGAGAAGCTTTGATTTGTATTCATATCATTGAGCGTGTTGGCCTTGCCTAGCACTGAGTTTTCCTGAACAGAATTCATATTGGATGAGTTGTTGAATTAGGTATGGGTGATTGCCTCAGAATCCATCCATCAAAGGCTATATTGATAGCCAATTTTAACCCATACTTGCACTACCTGTATATTTATAACGACCAAGTTTCAGGAATTGTCATTCTGGCAATAGCTATGAATTTTTGGGTAGGTTTAGCGTGCATACTACAAGACTCGATGTCCACCTTTGCGGCTTCTACGATTTGAAACGCATCAAGCTCCAAAAATGTTCCACGTGAAACAATTTCAATAAATATTACGATCAAGAGACTTCGAAACCCATCACTAAGTCAACAAGGCAATTGAAGTGGTTGGCGGCCAGGAAAAAGATTGTCCGTATTTTGAAATGAAGCATTTATTATGGATATGCTGCAACTCATTATTTTCCGATACAAAAGCTACTGAAGACCCTGTCAAGCAATTCATCATTGGTAAACGCACCTGTGATTTCCGACAAGGCAAATTGAGCTTGGCGAAGATCTTCAGCCAGTAACTCAGGCGAACAAACAGTTTGAAGCTGATGCAGACCCCTCTCGACAGAATGATGCGCACGGGAAAGGGCATCGAGATGACGGCGGCGGGCAACGAAGACATTTTCAACCATAGTATCATAGCCAGCGCATGATTTTAGATGACGCAGCAGCAAATCAATTCCTTCGCCTGTTTTAACAGAAAGGCTTATCTCAAACCCTTTGCCATCTTGTTTCAGGGCAGATTTGTTTCCAGTCAAATCGATTTTATTTCGTATGCGAATAACAGGTAGACTGACAGGACAATTGAAGAATAAGCTTTCATCATGCTCCGATTGACGGTCATCCATCATCAACAACACAAGATCGGCAAGATTTATTGCCTCTCGGGCACGACGAATACCTTCGATTTCCACAGCGTCCGATGCCTCACGCAAACCAGCAGTATCGATAATATGTAACGGCATCCCATCAATCTGAATGTATTCCCTGAGAAGATCACGAGTTGTCCCTTCAAACTCAGTTACTATGGCGGCCTCACGTCCAGCCAATAAATTTAATAAGCTTGATTTTCCAGAGTTAGGACGTCCCGCTATGACGACGGTAAGCCCCTGTCGCAGAACACTGCCTTGTTTAGCTGAGCGTTGAATATTTTCCAAACGAGAAATCAGGCCAGTCAGTTGTTGAAAAAGATCGTCATTGCTAAGAAATGTAATTTCTTCATCGACAAAGTCGATAGCGGATTCCACAAATATGCGCAGATAGATTAACTCTTCCACCAATTCATTGACTAACTTTGAAAAATCACCTTGCAACGAGCGCTGAGCTGATCGAGCGGACTGCTCGGTACTACTTTCAATTAAGTCCGCGATAGCTTCGGCTTGAGCCAAATCAATTTTATCGTTCATGAAAGCACGTTCAGAAAACTCTCCTGGACGTGCCATGCGAACACCCAGCGAAAGAATGCGGCGCATAATCAAATCAAGAACCACTGGACTTCCGTGCGCTTGCAGTTCCAAAACATCCTCTCCCGTGAACGAATGGGGTGCAGGAAAATAAAGCGCTAAACCTGAATCTAAAATTGAACCGTCTTTATCGATAAAAGGGAGGAATTTGGCGATTCTTGCATCAATCTTTCTGCCCAGCACTTGTTTGATGACAAAATCGACTTGATCGCCTGAAACACGGATGACTCCGATCCCTCCCTTGCCTGAAGGAGTGGAAACTGCTGCAATTGTGTCTTTGGAATTATGGTTCATTGATGATGACTATTGTGACTACAATAATGAGACGACTTGATATTGGCATCTAAGTCGATTTGATGAAAGAATGCGATTGAACCCAAGCAATGGCTCCCGATAAAGTGCCAAAATCACCATCTAATTGAGCTTGAAATGCATCATTGAGTATCTGCCCCATGTGAGGCCCTGGTTTTACACCCATATCTTGCAAATGTCGACCCAATAAAATTGGCACTGGCTTATTATACAAAACGCCAAGACTAGAAGCCCGGTCCGACAACCATTCAATCATGGGGCAAGATCCGCCCGCTTCAGATGAGGTACGCCCATGAAAGTCAGCCAGAGCTAGTTGGCATAATGTTTGAATAGGCACCCGTAATGCCAATCGCCGAATAATTCCATCAGCGACAGGATGAATTTGATTCTGCCTCCACAGGTGTAAAGGTTGGCCATGTTCACGTACTAGCGGTAGGACACGTTGAATCATATTAATCGGACACCCCAACCTAGTCAGCAATGTTTGGGAAGGCACAACCCCCACCATTTCATGTTCTGGGTTTTTCCAAACCCCGTCAACCATTATCGCAGTTTCCGGTTTACCAAGATCGTGACACAGTGCAGATAACAACAAAACCAAGGCTTCGTCATCATTCAATTTCAATTCTCTGCAAATTGCGGCGCAAGAATCCAACACTATGTTATTGTGAGTCCAAACATCACCTTCGGGATGTGATATGGGATTATGAAAGACACCACGCAATCGTTCCAATTCAGGGAATAGTATAAGAACCCCAGTGGATTCCATTGCTTTAATGCCGATGGATGGATTCGGCGACTTCAAAAGCAGTTTTTTTATCTCTTCCCAAATTCGTTCCCTAGAAAGATCTGACATCTCTACTTGTAAAGAACGGCATTTGACCAAAGTTTCTTCGGCAATGGCAAATCCAAAACGTGCCGCAAATTGACATGCGCGCAATGGTCGTAACGGATCTTCATCAAAAGAATCTGAAACATGTCGTATGTAGCCGGACTCAAGGTCTATCAATCCACCCCAAGGGTCAAGAATATCACCTGAGCGCAAATCAATACCCATTGCATTGATTGTAAAGTCCCGGCGCTTGGCTGCATCAGTAAATGACATTGTATGGTCATAATCAATGATAAAACCCCGATGACCGGAACTGACTTTTTTTTCACTGCGTGGAAGCGAGACATCAATATCCATGCCATCAATTGAAACTTTTAGAACCCCAAATGATTTCCCAACCGCATAAACTTTTGCCACACGTTCAAGCGCTAAAATTAATTCGTTTGCTTTAAGACCATAGACCTCTATATCAAAATCCTTTGGATCAAGTTTAATCAGATAATCACGAACAGCGCCACCGACTAGCACTGGGCGACCGCCGGCTGAAATGATAGATTCAGTGATGCGGCGTACAGCCTGGGGCAATAGAGTTGAATGTTTCATTGCAGTTCAATGTTCTGTCGTGTTGAAAACTGAATTGGAAAGTGGGTTAATATCAAAATGCTAATCCATACAATTTACCTAAAATTGATGAGTACAGGCAAAAAATTGTGTTAATCTATTCACAATATTTTGTAGGTAAGATGATTCATGAAAGCACGTATATTATGGGTTGAAAACAAGAAATTTGTTGCTGAATCAGGCAGTGGGCACAGTGTTGTATTAGATGGGCCACCAGAAAGTGGGGGACAAAATATAGGTGTACGGCCTATGGAAATGTTACTAATGGGAATGGGGGGTTGTACAGCGTTTGATATAGTTCATATCCTTACCAAGGGACGTCACGACATCAGACATTGTGAAATCCAACTAGAAGCCGAGAGGGCCGAAACTGATCCGAAAGTATTCACTCGAATTCACTTGCACTATGTTGTTAAGGGCAAGCAATTGACAGATTCGGTAGTAAAAAGAGCTATTGAACTATCAGCGGAAAAATACTGCTCCGCTTCTATCATGCTAGGAAAATCCGCCGAGTTAACCCATGACTTTGAAATCGTCGAAGTTGAATAGGGAAACCCGTTTCGACTTCGACGATTACTTATGAATCAGACAGAGGTGGCTGAGATATTGCCAACCTAGGTAGGTCTATTTAGGCGATACCACTACTGTGTTCGATCAATTGCTTAATTTCTTCGCCACTGACCACTTCCTTATCCTGTAAGCATTCGGCGATATTATCCAATGCCGAACGGTTTTGAATAAGAATTTGCTCGGCTCTATGTTTACCCTCTTCGATAATTTCCTTTACCTCAGCATCTATGGCACGGGCAGTCTCTTCGCTAAAGTTGCGCTCCTCTGTTCCTTCGACACCCAAATAAGCAAGTTGCTGTCGCTTACCATATGCAAGAGGCCCAAGCCTTTTGTTCATACCAAGCTGGCAAACCATCGCCCGTGCAATTTCAGAAGCGCGTTGCAAATCGTTCTGCGCACCAGACGAAACCGATCCGAACACAATAGCCTCGGCAGTTTGGCCCGCTAATAGAATGGCAATTTGATCCCTCAGTTCAGGTTCCGTGGAAAGGAATTTTTCCTCCACGGGCAACTGAAGGGTGTATCCCAAAGCCATCACCCCGCGAGGAATGATTGATACTTTATGGATTGGTTCACCTGTTGGAACGCTTTCAGCAACTAAAGCATGGCCTGCTTCATGGTAGGCAACCCGTCGCTTTTCGTTTTCATTCAAGACACGATTCTTTTTTTCTGGGCCGGCCATGACACGATCGATGGCAGCCTCAAAATCATGCATATCAACATTATCATGATTTTGACGAACAGCAATAATGGCTGCTTCATTGGCTATATTGGCCAAATCAGCACCTACGAAACCAGGCGTGCGCTGAGCAATCACCCGAAGATTAATATCGGGTCCAAGCGTCATAGACTGTGTGTGAAGCTTAAGTATTTCGATACGGTCTTCCAAGTTCGGTTTATCCACAACAATTTGACGATCAAACCGGCCCGAGCGTAAAAGCGCCTTGTCCAAAATTTCCGGTCTATTAGTGGCAGCCATAACAACTACGCCAACAGAAGGGTCAAATCCATCCATCTCCGTTAACAGTTGGTTCAACGTTTGCTCTCTCTCATCATGGCCTCCCATCACGACAGGACCGCCGCGAGAACGTCCAATTGCATCGAGTTCATCAATAAAAATAATGCAGGGTGCTTTTTGTCGGGCCTGCTCAAACAAGTCGCGAACACGAGAGGCCCCAAGCCCGACAAACATCTCTATAAACTCTGATCCACTGATATTAAAGAAAGGAACCCCAGCTTCACCAGAAACTGCCCGTGCCAGAAGTGTTTTACCAGTGCCGGGCTGACCAACCAACAACACGCCTTTAGGCATTCGTCCACCCAAACGTTGAATGCGAGTAGGGTTTTGAAGGAATTCAATGGTTTCGCCTAATTCTTGCTTGGCATCCTCAGCACCTGCCACATCGCTAAAGGTCACTTTAGGCAAGGACTCAGGATGGATGTGTACCCGGCTTTTGCCTAAACCCAAAATTCCTCCACCGCCACCACCCGTGCGGCGTGCCATCCAACCCCAAATTAAAAAAATCAATCCTAAAGGAAGTAACCAATTGATAATGAAATTGCCTAACCAACTACTTCCATAACGTACAGTATAATTGACACCCTGCTTTTCAAGATTCTCAGCCAAATCTTGATTCCACAGAGGAACAGTAACAAAGGACTTGCCTGATTGGCCATCAGTGTCAGGTTTAATCAAACCGCTAATATTTTGTTCAGTTACAACGGCACTATCAATTTTATGCTCATTTACCAAACGTAAAAAATCACTATAAGGTATTTCGCTCTGCTTGAGATCGTTGATACCCAACCACAACCATATTCCAAAAAACAAAAGCATGAAGTAGCCAAAAAATTCCTTATTACCCCATTGGCCTTTTTTCCTCTGCGGGTTGATTTCATTTTCAGGTTTTGAATTTAAACCTAAGAACTTGGAAAGTTTGATCCACGCTTCAATGACAGCTTTGCGGATTGAATCGAATTGGGAAGGTATTTTCATTTGACCTCCAAATGATGAGTGATGATAAATTTCCTTGCTTGAGTAGTTTATTACCGAAAAAATCGGTTCACTTTATTCGTTCCAATACACCTTCTAAATGTTCCAAACTATCATATATTATGACTAGTTTGCCAGACCCCTTATCACTATGCTGAATCTGGGCTTTTGCACCGATTGATTGAGTGACTCGCTCTTCAAGCCGAGCTATGTCGGGATCTCTAGATTTGAATTTCTGTTTAGGAATGTTTTGGTTTTCTTCCTGTATTTTGCGGACAATTGCCTCAGTTTCCCTTACATTTAATTGTTTTTCAGCAATTTTATTGGCCAGTTCGGCTTGTCGTGGATGCTCCAACGAAAGAATGGCGCGAGCATGACCCATCTCAATCTTACGCTTCAATAATAAATCCTTTGCCTCAGGATGCAACTCATTAAGGCGTAACAAGTTGGTGACGGTAGCGCGTGACTTGCTGACTGCATCGGCAATCTGCTGGTGGGTAAGCGAAAACTCGTCTTGTAAGCGTTTTAGCGCTTCAGCTTCTTCCAAGGGATTGAGATCTTCGCGCTGTAGATTTTCAATCAAAGCAATAGCCAAAGCCGATTGATCAGAGACTTGGCGAACCACAACAGGAATATCATGTAACCGAGCCAGTTGGGCTGCTCTCCACCGCCTCTCGCCAGCAACGATTTCATAGCTGTTTTCTGCGATGGGCCGCACCACAACCGGCTGTATGATGCCTTGTGAACTGATGGAATCCGCCAGCTCCTGTAATTTGGCAGGGTCAAAGTCCTTGCGCGGTTGAAAACGACTACTCTTCAAATATTCTATCGGTAACAG
Source organism: uncultured Methylococcaceae bacterium (assembly GCA_903859815.1). Classification (GTDB taxonomy): domain Bacteria; phylum Pseudomonadota; class Gammaproteobacteria; order Methylococcales; family Methylococcaceae; genus Methylumidiphilus. The sequence goes on from CAIOOA010000129.1 coordinate 22,957, forward strand.
ATGTATCTTTTCCTTCTCTGAAACGACAACTGCATCTTCAGAGACATTTACGTTTCCCAGCAAGGCATCCAGCCCACGTCCCAAACCTCGTTTTTTGATATTCATTTACTTGCGTCCCCTAGGCTCAATCTTATCCATTACGGCTGACAATTTCACCCGCCAAGGCAATATATGCCAAAGCTCCACTTGAAGATTTGTCATAGTACATGACCGGTAATCCGTGGCTGGGTGCTTCCGCAAGTCTAATGTTACGGGGTATTACAGTTTTCATCAGTTTATCTGCAAAATGCTTGGATAATTGTTCTGAAACCTCGTTAGTGAGTCGATTTCGAGGATCATACATAGTCCTAAGAAGCCCCTCAATAGCCAAACTCGGATTAACGGTATTACGTATATTTCTAACCGTATCCATTAAGTCGGACAGTCCCTCCAATGCGTAATACTCGCATTGCATTGGAATCAAGACACTGTCCGCTGCCACCAGTGCATTGAGGGTCAGCATGTTGAGGGAAGGAGGACAGTCAATGATGATGTAGTGATAGTCACTTCGACAATGCTCCAAAGCATTAGCCAACGCTCGTTCGCGATCATCTATTTTCAATAACTCCACTTGTGCTGCGGTCAAATCGCCATTACCCGGAAGAAGATGGAAATTGAGTTCGCCACCCAAAGTGACAATGGCTTGTTTTGCGGGTGATTGTTTGAGTAAAACTTCATAAGAAGAAAGTTGCAAGTGCTTTTTATCAACCCCACAACCCATAGTGGCATTACCTTGTGGATCAATATCGACCAACAATACGGGGTGACGTGTGGCAGCCAAAGAAGCGGCTAAGTTGACACTCGTGGTAGTCTTACCCACCCCACCCTTCTGATTGGCGACTGCGATAATTTTGCCCATACTAACTGCGGACCTCAATTGCTATTAAATGCCTTTCGGCCCCAATGCCCGGTATTTCCATCGGAAAGACCTCAATGATATTATTA
>CAIOOA010000130.1 GCA_903859815.1 uncultured Methylococcaceae bacterium
CTGGTGGGCTATTACTTGGACCAGTCCGAATGGAGCGAGCTTTCACTCGTCGACGTGGACCGGTTTACGCGGCCCAAGTTAAATTTTTCAAATACGCGGGAATTGCTGGCGTCCCTGCGAAACCGGCACAGCCTCAGGGTGGCGTACCGGGCAAAGACCAGGCACCTGGACAGGGACATTTGCCCGCATTCCATCATTTTCGCGAGCAACCGCTACCATGTCCGGGCCTACTGCCACTTGTCGGGGCACTTCCTCGATTTGGTGATTTCGAGGATCGATAATTTCAGGGTAAGCGAGAAACCTTGGGTTCCCTCGTCACAGGATGGCGAATGGAATGAATACGCCGACATTGTCTTCACCGTAAACCATTCCCTGCCACATCCGTCGGTCGTTGCCATCCGAATGGACTACGGTTTGAAAGAATCGGAAAACCTGACCGTCACATGCAGAAAAGCGCTGGCCTTCTATGTCAGGCGGGAATTATTGGCTGTCGATCTAAACGGCATGCCACGATGGATTGAGGTTACGGCTTCCTCATAATTCTCATGTGTCGACACACTGGCTACTTCGAGGGCAAACCAACAAGTCTGGCGACCATCCTGCGGCTACACCTTGAGGGGTGATCATAGACCCCCTATTTGCCCAAGTCTTATCCACTTTTGGATTCTAAACTTTTTTGGGTTTAGCCTTGGGCTTTTCGGTTGTCTTGGTTTTTGCTGTCGTGGTCGCTTTGGGCTTTGGCTTGGGTTTATGTGCATCCACCACTTTATCCTTGAATAATTTGCCGGGGGTGAATTTCGGAAGAGTCGCCTCGGCGATCTCCATGGGTTCGCCGGTCTGTGGGTTGCGCCCTGACCTTGCGGCCCGGTGCTGTGGCTCGAAGGTTCCGAATCCGACCAATTGCACCTTGTCTCCACCCGCAACAGTAGCCTCAATGATCTCTAGCAAGGCATCAAGGGTCTTGATGGTATCGACTTGGGTGTGGCCCGTTTTCTCAGAGATGGAGTTTATCAGTTCGGCTTTGTTCATAGAAACGATGATACCTATTGTTATTTTGGTTTATTGAAGTGAGGAGAAGTTTGGTAAACATTCATATCAGTTTTCATGAGGCCAAATGCTCTCAATCAGAGTATTTACTTGTCGGCGAATCGCCAGAAGTTCAGTGCGAGCAGCTTCGTTGGTTACGATGTCATTGATTTGTAGCGTTTCTAAAACTTGAACAAACTTCCGACCGGCCGACAAGGATTGATCGGTTAATGATTTTAGATGTGTTGAGGAATTTTTGCTTTTTTTGGTACGTGCACTCCGAACGGTCAAACCACCTCGTTTCACCTCTTCCCAAATTGTCAATTGATCTTCGAGTGTTTTAAGTCGGGTGATCTCAATGAGTACAGATTTGGTGATATTTGAAGTATCGGACGTCCGATACTCTTCCTTGATCTGCTGTGGCAAGCTGTTAATCTTTAAAAACTCGCTTACTGTGTTCTGTGCTTTTCCTATGACCTTGCCTAATTCTTCTTGAGTGTAGCTATGGCGCTCGATCATTTGTTGAAATGCTTCAGCAGTTTCCAATGGATTTAAATTTTCCCGTTGAATATTCTCAATCAAGGCGATTTCATCTACATTGCCCTTAGTGATAATTGCCGGTATTGTTTGGCGCTTCAAAAGCAAATGGGCTCGATACCGACGTTCACCCGCCACCAACAGATACTCGTTTTCTCCTTCCTGTTTGACGGTAATCGGTTGGATTAGTCCGTGCTTATCAATGGAATTGGCAAGTTCGTTCAGTGATTCTTTGTTGAACGTCTTGCGGGGTTGATCGGGATTTTGCCTGATTGCGTCAACGTCAAGTTCGACTACTTTGGGCAAGTCCTCTGAAATACCAAAAAAAACATCTGGTCGTAACTTTCCCGATAAAGTTGATGGTTTAATTTTCTTTTCCATAAGCGATGATGGCTTCAGCTAGTGAGTTATATACTTCTGTTCCCGGTGTTCCAGGAGACAATTCTAGGGTAGATTTACCTTCGGCGGCGCTGCGGTCAAAGCTGGTTGAGCGTTTCACAGGGTCGAAAATTCGGATACGGGGTTCCAATGACTGCTTGAGATCGTTTAAACAGTCATTGTCATGTGTGTTGCGACTGTTGAACATCGTGGGGAGAACACCAAACACTTTGAGCCTCGTATTGGTGCGTTTTTGTAATTTTTCGACTGTATCTAATAACAACGGGATCCCCATGATAGATAGATAATCCGTTTTGACAGGAATAAGGACAGTATCGGCGGAAGCTAGGGCATTGATAGTAAGTAGGGTTAAAGACGGAGGGCAGTCAATGAGAATAAAATCGTAGTTGTTCTTGATACTGCTTAATTTGTCCCTGAGAACTGTAGCGCTATCCCACAGTGTAACCAACTCCGGCTCTGCACTGGCTAAATGGATACTGGAAGCTATTACAGAAGGATTGTCTGAGATTAAAATCTCAGACATTTCTTTTTCTTTCATAAGAGCCCAATAAACGGTCTTCTGTTGCTGTTCCAAAACCCTTGGATCATGACCACAATAGATGGTTAGGCTGCTTTGAGGGTCCATGTCTACCATGAGTACTTTTTGCCCTTTCTGCACAAGCGCATAAGCTAGATTGATAGTGGAGGTGGTTTTCCCGACCCCTCCTTTTTGGTTCGCCAAGGCGATAATTTTGACCATAGTGTTCGTGTAATTAAGTGGTTGCAAATTGAATAATATAATTTATGGTGTTTTGCATGCTGAGTTAAATAGTCTTCTAAAGCAATGAAAGTTCGTATTTTGCTCTTATACTTGCGCACAAACCACCTAAATGCTCCTTTGTCATGCAGCGCGAAATGGTGAAGCTGATGCTGGTGTTTGTGCGTAACATGTCTATGTCTTAACATTCAATGATATATAGTGTGATGGTAATGTCAATGTCAGGAGGTTAACAAATTGAACCGAAGCTACACTTTATTTCTGATGAGAGAAATATCGGACATCCGATATTTTTTAACTGCAGTGCTTGGTTAATTCTACTTTTCGCTCTTTCTTGATCATGTGTACGAGTTAGATGCCTTGTAGGTCAATCCTTTGTATTGGGGGAGGATTAGAACTCCATCATTTACAGAGGCTATAGTAAAATCATAGGGTTGCGCTGATTGCTTTTTGTCATGTGAGTGATTACCTTGAAAGGGCTGGCACTTGTCTGGCGTATCTTAATCTCGTCGATTGTCTCTTCCTTGAATGACTTGACGTCCGTCGCGTTCGCATCACTCTTGTGATGGTAACTCTGTTTTAGCGCATTTCCCACTCATATACAAATAACGCTGTTTGCCTTGCAACGTATTGTCGTACTTCGGCATGTTGTTTTCTTTGTAAAGCGGGAAACAAACCATTGAAATGACGTTAAATTTATTGGGTAATAGCTCATTTTCATCGATTAAGAAGGATCACGCAATATCCACAATTAAATTAAACACCGCCTACCACTTCGAGTTCTTGTGTCATAGTGGGGTATGAAGGTCGGCTGGAAAGCTGTTGCTGGTTATGGCTAATTAAGTAAGATTAATATAAGAAGGTTAAATAAAGATTAAAGATTAGAGTTCTTTATATGTTTGAAAAATAAAAATAAAATCGCTTAACCCGCGTGCTATACCTACTGAAATAGCGTCATAGAATGGTGCTATTACGCTGACCCGCGTGCTAAACCTACTGAAAAATCGCTGATCCGCGTGCTAAACCTACTGAAAAATCGCTGACCCGCGTGCTAAACCTACTGAAAAATCGCTGATCCGCGTGCTAAACCTACTGATGTGGTTGGCAGAATCTGTGGATAACTTGCCCCCGCGCCCTAAACCTACCGTATCCCGCGTACTAAACCTACTGAATAATGGGCTAACTCGCGCCCTAAACCTACCGTATCCCGCGTGCTAAACCTACCGAGTCCGATTAAGTCCTGTGGATAACATGCTACTATTAGCCATTCCTAGGACTTGGGTAATTCTTTCGATTCTCCTGATGTTTTATTGTTTGCTGTTTGTAATCGTTTGTTGGCGGCTTTGACTTCCCTTACGAATTCAGCAGTTGGGTAGAGCCGATAAATTACTTCGCTTATACGTCCTCTTTCTGCTGTGATTAATTCTTTTTGAACATCTCGCAGGACTCCTGAGTGAGCAAGTTGCCTCATCGCCTCTTCTACGTCGCGTATGTTGTCTCTTTCCCTCCCACGGTTGAGCAAAGCGCTATCACGCTTGATTGTGGAATAGCGCATCTCAAACGGATTTGCCATCATGCCAGCGAAGGTGAATTTGACAGCAAGTTGCTTGTGTAGCCAGCGCGCAAGTTGCGTTGGTAAGGACATCATTACCGCATAATTGTATTGCCGGTAGGCGACATGGTCGATGCATCGAGTCACCAAGGGGTGAAACTGTGCAATCCATCGTGCGTAAGGGTCTTCCGCCAGTTTGCTTTTCGAAACGGCTGCCATGGCAGGAAGGTAATTAGCTGCGACGAGCGATTCGCCACGTCCTTCGCCTGACCTGATTTCAATATGGCTTTTTCGCATTATCTCTAGACTGAGGACGATTTCTTGGTAGGATCGAGTATGTTTGCGTGCAGCCAGTTCCTCCCGTAGCCCGTAAAGAGAAAATGTCACACCACTGGATTTGTCTCTTTCGCCATCAAAAAAACCTTGATTTTGCAGTGCCGAAATTTTACGCAGGGCATCTTCGACCAGTTCCTCATTCGCGCTTGGGTAGTAATGGATGAAGCCATCGCCATCTTCAATCATGGCAGGCTGAATTTTAGCTATGTAACGTTGTCCCTTATACTCAAATGGGATATTTAATATGGGTAATATACCATCCGAGTTACGGCGCTTGTTCATTTCTTGACGCGACACAGAGTAGCGGGGAATGCAGTCCCATAGGTCTAGGGCATTGGACAATCGTTCCTTTTCGTCTTTGGTGTTACATAGGAATGTTTGAAATAGATCAATTTGTCGGCAGCGGAACGCATCAGCATTGGGGGATGGCGGTGATGATGTTGACGGGATAGTGGTAGGAGCCTTGCTTGCTTTTCTGACCATTAGATAATGCCCTTGCGTTGATAGTGAACTTTTGTTCGGAAAGCCATGAAAAAACGGTATGCAGTGCTTTTGATTGTTTTTTTTCGGTTGCAATTCCACCGGATTCCATCCCATTATCGTTACCTGATTTCATGCAAATTTCAAGGCTAGATTTTGGCGATCAACAAAAGTTCGTGATTTTCCGGTGATAGTGGACTCTGCTGCTTCAAGCAGCCTTCTTTTATTTGCAGTGTTTTTTGTGCGAACACGGGGTCAGGTTGCTGAGCCGCAAGTGCCGAGGTTAGGGGTTGTAAAATATTTCGGCGTGCTTCAAATCAGGGTAACAGTTTTTCCGGGGTTGGAGGGTATAAAAAAGTCTGGGTGTGTTGAAGCCATAGCCTCATTCATCGGTACAAGGGGCAGCTTGAGGTCGGCGGGCTGCAATACCAAGTGGCCTACAGCGCCCTGTACACCGCGAAGTCGTTGCAGGAATTGGGGGCGATGACATGGGTAAGCCGAGTTCCGGAAACCTTCAGTGCGGCGATGAAAGCGACTACGGATTTCGGGCATCCTTGCCGCCTGCGCTTGGTGGAAATCTATGGGTAACCGCAGTGTCAGGCAAGGGGAAAAGGCTAGGGCAGGGGGCTTGCGCGCAAGGGGTATCCATGCAAGCGCACGAACCAATAAAGCCGGGCAAGGGGAATTACCGTGGATTACCAACATCAGGCAAGGCCGATTGCCTGGCATTAATCATTGGATTGCATTTATCAGCGTTTAATCGATTACTTAAACCAAAAATCCGCATCATTGCGCCGATCTTGGAATTCGGAATCCGGTGCTGGAACCACTTTGGAAATTGTCAAAGTACCAATTAACGCAACACAACCTTGATTTCGGCTCTGCCGCGTAGTTGGCAAAGGGAGTCAGAGTTTCGGTAAACTATGCAGCCCACCCAACGCCGACCAGATCACCCGCATGACCGACTTCAAATTACCTTGCCCTAACCCGTGTCGGCTGCTGGTGTCTGGCTACTTGCCGTGAAGCATCGCATCGGCGTGGTTGTTGCTCTGGCCCTTGCCTGCCTCGCCTTGGTCGTCGCCACCGGCTGGGGTGCGTTGGTCCTTTTTTACCTTGGGCC
>CAIOOA010000131.1 GCA_903859815.1 uncultured Methylococcaceae bacterium
ACCCATTCTTTGGTCGGATGATGTGGCGCGTGGGTGGCACCCGGTGCGTACTTGACGAAGAACGGCTTGCTGGGCATCGTCTGGTTAACACGATTGAGGTAATCGATGGCCTCGTCGGCCATTCCAGTAATCAGATTCCATTCTGGCTTACCCTGAAACGGAAAAATTTGCGTGGTGTTGCGGAATAGATTCGGCTGCCACTGGTTCGCGTCACCACCGACGAAGCCATAAAAGTACTCGAAGCCCATGCCGGTCGGCCACTGGTCGAATGGCCCGACTTGGCTGGCTGCGAAGGCAGGGGTGTTGTGATCCTTGCCGAACCAGGCGGTCGCGTAGCCATTTTCCAGCAGCATCCGACCGATGGTCGCTTTGTCCTTGGTGATGATGCTGTTGTAGCCGGGAAAGCCCGTGGACTGCTCGGAGATCACGCCAAAACCGGCTGAGTGATGGTTCCGTCCGGTGATAAGCGCGGCCCGCGTCGGCGAGCACAGCGCGGTAGAGTGAATGTTGTTATAGCGCAGACCGTTATTGGCAATGCGATCCATCGTAGGCGTCGGGATGACGCCACCGAAGGTGCTCGGCACGCCAAATCCGGCGTCATCTGTGATGATGAGCAGCACATTGGGAGCATCCTTGGGCGGCACGATGCGCGGTGCCCACCAGGGTTTCGATTGCAAGGCATCGTAGTTTATCACGCCGCCGAATTTCGGATCGGGAGCCGGAAGCTGGCTACCCTGTATTGTGGTGGTGGCGTTGGGCGAACCCAGTGTGCCGGTCACCTGTATTGAACCCTTTTGTATAGGGTCTTTTTGGGCAATCGTCTTGTCAGCTTTGCTTTGGGGTTTTTCTGCAAGCGCCTCTGGCGTAACGAATGCGATTGTCAGCACCGACAAAACAATCAGCACATAATTAACTCGTTTTTGTTTCAAGATTTTTTCCTTTGATGGGTTGATAGTGGTTTTGTATCGTCTGACAATTTATTTTGGCGGATTCAAAAGTGAAGTGCAACTCAGCGGGATTAACGAGCGAGGGTTGATTGCTGTGTGCTATTCAATAGCAATTCTCGAAGTCCTCAAGGGACAACGAACCTGGGGTTCTTTTCCGGGTCGGGCCTTAATTTGGCTGTTTTTACCCAACACCTCGAATAGGCTGTGTTCCGCATATTCGAGGCGTTGGGAAGGTATGCAGAGATCTGCATAGCCGTCCGAAGCAGCGTTGCGTCCCCTACTGTATTACGGAATCGTTCTCAAGACTCGCACTGGCACGGATTTGTAAGCCGGAAATCGGCAGGATTCATGCTAAAGCAGCCTGATTTTTGTCGAAGGTATTGATCATGAGAAATCATAAAAAACTCATGCAAGCGCGTAAAAAAAGTGTAGTCGGGGTGTAGTCAAATTGACTAATGAAAAGTCATGCATCTACAAAACATGGAGATAGATGCTTATTCCATATCGGTATAAAACACATTGTCTTCGCCTCCCGCATGTAATGATATACGGATTATCTCAGCTGTGAACGAAGCTTCTTGACCGGCTGATAATACCGCCATTTGGCTCGGATCGTCAGTTTTGAAGAACTTTTTAATGATGGGCGTTATTTTTTCTTCATAAACGCCATCCGGCAATGGAATCAAGGTGCCAGAGGACATGTGAAATTCTGCAAACGGCACTATTCTTCCAGCAATGGTCAGTCCCAAATAGCCAGTTTCACTGAGGCTTATGTCGGTTAATGTGATTTCTCTGTTGGTTAATAGGTCAAGAATTCTTGCCCCTTGATTAGGAATAATCTCAATAACTCTGAATATCGAATAAAAAGATGCCAGCATTGCTTGCAATACAGTGGATTGCATTGAATCGGGCAAAGGATTGGAATTATCGATATAACGTTCTATAGTGTTCTTTCCCCCTCGCCTATAATGATAAAGGCAATAATCATATAAGATAGCAATTTCATCATCATTATTCAAAATCAATGTCCCGGCTTTGAATATCCCCAGTTTTTTGCCGCATTCGGGCACTGCCACCTTTGGCAATTGCTTTATTAGGGTTAGGTTCAAGTCACGGCCAAATGCTCGGACTTGTTTGTAGTGTTCGATTAAATCCTGATTGGAGTTTTGGGTTTTTTTTCTTATCGAGAAGGGCCATTTCATGCTGGGCAAACCGTCATTTGGTTGGTGGAGTGGGCATGGAAGCAAGAAAATTGCATCAGGTCAACCATGAACCGATTTCATTTTGAAGGATGTCCATTGATTGCATCTGCAATGACTGGTTTTTGGCTCGCAATGGCGTTTGACAAGGCAAGTTTCAAGTGGATAAATTGATTGTTTCACAAAGTGCATCAAATCAGTGTGCCTACTACTACTTATTGTCTTTCCACAAGTGGAGCATACTTCACCCGTCATTTGTGCATTTGGCTTTCAATTTCACAGATTCGCATTGAACCCGATCAATCTATTCAATACACCATCTCAGAGGAAGGAGTCTCATCCTCATGACTAACATTCAAGATATTCCTATCGTTGTGGTCGGAGACAGGGTCACTGAGTCCACTTTCGGCGCTCCGACGAATTCAGTTGTCCTCGCCCTGCTCAATGAGATCGAAGCCAAGTTAGAGGCTTTGCTCGGCAGCGGTGAAGAGTCGAACATTGATTTGCGCTGCCTGATTGGAATGCCGCAAGACATAGAGCTACTGCGCAAACTATTAGGCGAAGGCGAGGTTTCGGCGAGTATCGACAATATTGGCAAAACTTTGGTGCAAGAAACTGCCGTACCCTGTGTCTGGTGGATTTCTCACCGTGACTTCGACGGTAGCCGCCAAGGGGAATTCATCGAAATCGCCGAAGTTCCCGATCTACTCCGTTCCGACCGACAGTGCATTCAAAAAGGGCTTGCCGAACTCCGTGTTCGTAGCAGCCAGCTTGACACGCCTAATTCATTTTCTTCCATGTAAGCAACATTCAATAGGGAGTTACATTTATGAGTAATCAACAAACGTTTCTCGAAGCCATGCAAGAACGCGGCATATCGCGGCGAGCATTTATGAAATTCGCAGCCATCACCGCCTCCTCGCTGGCCTTGACTGGCCAGCAAGCCAAGGTGTTTGCCGACTATTTGTCATGTGCGGTCAAACCTAGGGTGATTTGGCTGTCATTTCAGCAATGCACAGGTTGTTCCGAGTCATTATTGCGCTCTTTCAACAACCCGCTGTCCCCACCCCCTAGCCCATGTGATGCTAACGTTCCCCCACAGGCGGCCAGCATTTCATTTGACAACCTGATGCTTAACTTCATATCGCTTGATTACCACGAAACCTTGCAAGTGGCGGCTGGCTATCAGGCTGAAAAAGCTCGTAAAGACTCCTTGGAAACTCCGGGGTACGTGTTGATCGTGGACGGTAGCATTCCCACTGGTGCGGCTGAGTACTGGTCTTGCGCTGCGGGCAATTCCAATCTGGCTACCTTGAAGGAAGCGGTTTCTGGCGCGGCATTAGTGATTGCGCTTGGAACCTGCGCCACCTATGGCGGCATTCCTAAAGCCAATCCAAACCCCAGCAATGCCAAGGGTTACCAAGACCTGATTACCGCTGGTTTGCTTCCCGGTGTCACCGTGAATAGCCCGCCCTTAATCAACTTGTCAGGCTGCCCACCAATGGCTCAAGTGATCACTGGAACCATCGCCTACTATCTGGCTTATCGTGCCCTACCGACATTCGACTCGGCCGCATTGAGACGGCCTGCAGTATTTTACGGGACATCGGTCCATGCGACCTGTCCGCGCTACTCACACTGGTTAGCCAATGAATTCGCCACTAGCCATGGGGACGAGAAAGCCAGAAAGGGTTGGTGTCTGTTAAATCTCGGTTGCCGGGGTCCAGAAGTGCGTAATGCTTGCACCAGTCTCGGATGGAATAAAGACCCATCTGACAATCCTGCGACGATCCTGAACAATTCCCCCATGCACACGGGTCACGGATGCATTGGCTGTTCCGAACCGGATTTTTGGGACACGGGTTTGAGTGGCAGGTTCAGCAAGGGTTTTTACACCATCCAGCAGTGAAACCTGGCGCCGACATTTCAAACCAGCGGCAAGGCTGAACAGCAAATAACTGAATTATAAGAGCATCACCTATGAGTAAAGTAATCGTAGACCCCATCACCCGAATCGAAGGCCATTTGCACATTGAAACCGATGTGGCTTCGGACGGCACTATCACCAAGGCTTGGAGCAGCGGAACCATGTTTCGCGGTATCGAGACCATTCTGCAAGGTCGCGACCCACGCGACGCATGGGCTTTCACCCAGCGCATCTGTGGTGTCTGCACCATCGTCCACGCGATGGCATCCGTTCGCGCAGTGGAAAATGCCTTGCATTATCCCATCCCGAAAAATGCCAGGCTGATACGCAACATCCTCTGCGGTGTGCAAACTGTGCAGGATCAAGTCGTACACTTCTATCAATTGACTTCACCCGATTGGATGGATGTGGTTTCAGCCTTGAGCGCTGATCCGACAGCAGCCTCCAACTTGCAGAAATGCATGTCCACTTGGGAAAACAATTCGCCCGCGTATTTCCAGACCATCAAAGACACATTGTCCAATTTTGTCACTGCCGGTCAATTGGGCATATTCGGCAATGCGTATTGGGGGCATCCGGCTTATAAATTGCCGCCGGAGTTGAACCTGATCCTGTTCGCCCATTATCTGGAAGCGTTGGACTGGCAGCGAAAAGTAGTGAAGATTCATGCCATATTGGGCGGTCGCAACCCTCACCCCAATTTTGTCATTGGCGGAACCCCGGGCGCGATCAGTTCGGAAAATGGTCAGATGGTCAACGGTCATACAGCAACCGATCCAAACCGCCTAAATCTGATTGATTCGACCATCACCTCATTGAACGACTTCGTCAACCGCGTCCATTTGCCGGATATGATTGCCGTGGCACGCTTCTATCCCGAATGGTTCACTTTGGGCGAGGGTTTGGGAAATTTCCTGAGCTTTGGCGACTTTCCTCAAGACGACAATCCCGATTGGGGTTCGGTCGCACCCAAGCTGGCCGTGCCACGCGGTGCCATCATCTGGCCGCGCAGCGGCGGCAATCGACTGGCACTGAAACAGTTCCGCCTGTCCGATGCAGTCCAATCAGTCGATTTGAACAACACGGCAGAAATCCAAGAATTTGTGAGCAGTTCGTGGTTGGATTATCAAAAGGTCGGCAAGACCCAGAAATATTCGCAAGGGGGCGGACTGCACCCCTACGAGGGGGAAACCACGCCACTTTATACTGGCCCGACCCAAGCCTATCCCCCACACACTTCGGTCTGTGCCGGCAATACCTTATCCGAGCGGAGCGAGTATTCTTGGCTGAAAACACCCCGTTGGAAAGGCCAACCGATGGAAGTCGGCCCATTGGCACGAGTCATGTTGATGTATGCCCAGGGTGATGCCGCCGCCGTAGAATTGGTAAATCAATCTCTGGCCGAAATCAAACAACCCCTGTCAGGCATGTTCTCCACCTTTGGACGCTTGCTGGCCGAAGGCTTGGACACCAAGCTCATTGGTGACATGACCCGCACTTGGTTCACCGAGTTGCAGCAAAATATCGCCAGTGGCGACCTCGAGACTCACAATGCCGACTTGTTTGACCCGTCCACTTGGCCGACCGAAGCCACTGGTGTGGGCTATACCGAAGCGCCGCGTGGAGCCTTAGGCCACTGGGTCAAGATCAAAAACGGTTTGATCGAAAACTACCAGTGCGTGGTTCCGACCACGTGGAATGCCGCCCCGCGTGACCCGGACGGCGTTCCTAGCGCCTACGAGGCGGCGCTGCAAGACGGCAAGCACAAACTGGCGATAGAAGACCAGCCTTTGGAAATTTTGCGCACCATCCATAGCTTCAATCCCTGCATGGCCTGTGCCGTGCATGTCATCAACACCGAAGAGCAAGAAACTCTAACGGTCAAGGTGGAGGGCTAACGACTATGCGCTTGCACAATCGAGGAACTCAAATGGATACAACATCATTAATTTCGAGAACCACTCACGTTTTGGCCGTGTTCGTGCTGGGCATGGCATCGGCAAATCTTCAGGCTGAACCCGCCTATGCCACGGTGATTGACAATCTTTGCAATACGGCCACCTATGGCAATGTCAAACCGGTTACCAACTATGCTACATACGGCGTTTCTCGCTGTAACATTTGCCACAACGCCAACAACCGTTCGATAAGCCTGTCGCCTGAATGGCCTTGGTATAATTCGGGTCCGAGTTTCACTGACAGGGAGAATTTTTGCGTAGTGCAGGGGATTATTGAAACACCGGCCTCGGACATGACCCTCAGTCGCGGCGCCACGGTGAATCTTAAGGCGCGTGGCTTTTCACCCAAAGGTAAAACATCGCAGTTAACCTATACATGGACCTTCAGTGACGGTCGGGCACCCATCGTTTTGACTCCGACGAATCAGGTTGCCTCGGTCAGTAATGTGCCTCTGCCAAACTCGGGTAATACCCTCACGATTACTTTGAGTACAACAGGTGCTTTGGATACCACCAGCGACTCCGAAACGCGGGTCATCACCATCAGCGACGACCCGGTTAGCGTCGATAATGACTCTTACACAGTGCAGTCCGGCCATACTTTGTCAGTTTCTTCATCGACAGGTGTGTTACAAGGCGATTCAGGCGTTGGAACCTTGAAGGCTACGTTGGTCAGCACGGTTTCGCACGGGTCGCTGTTGTTAAATCCCAATGGTAGTTTCAGTTACACCCCAACACTAGGCTATGTCGGAAGCGACACGTTCACCTACACCGCTTCTAATGGCGTACTCACCAGCGCTGTAGCTACGGTCACAATCGATGTTACCTCATTGCCACCGGTCGCCAATGCTGACAGCTATTCAACGGCGAAGAACGTCACGTTGACAGTTTCCAATCCCGGTGTGTTATCCAACGACACGGGTTCAGGTACGTTGACCGCCGTTTTGGGAACCACCCATGTAACTCATGGAACCCTGAACCTGAATGGTAACGGTGGGTTTAGCTATACGCCGACTGCCGGCTTTACCGGCACTGACAGTTTTAGCTATGTAGTCAACAATGGTAGTGTCGATAGCGCACCCGCCACTGTCACCATTGATGTTGGGGCTTGCACGGATAAGGACAATGACGGCTATTCACCGGAAGGCGGACGGTGCGGCCCGCAGGACTGCAATGACAAACAAGCCACGATGAATCCGGGTCTCAAGGAAATCTGCACGAACAAGATTGACGACGACTGCAACGGCGTGGCTGACAACAGTGACCCTGCCTGCCCCCTTTACACTCCTACCAACGATGCCCCGGCGGATTGCATAGGCGCGAAGCTGAACAATCAGGTCAGGATCGATTCCGCCAATTGGAGTGCTGACCAGTTGACGGTGAAAGGTTCCAAGGCCACGGTGGGCGCGACGGTGACGGTTTATAAACTAGACCCCGTTACCCAAGCAGCCACCGTATTAGGATCGACTACCGTAGTGCCCTCCCCCAATGCCACTTGGACTTATACATATCCCGTTGTGGGCAGTGCCAACGCACCCTGTCGCGTTAAGGCTGTCATCAATGGGGCAACCGGAGTGCGTGCGGTCACTGGCAGCACAGCCAATTGTTCCAGCAATAACGGAGCGCCGGCGGCTTGCAGCCAATAATACTGCTGGCAAGTCCATCTAGGTAAAACGCCATAGACCGGCTCGGCTTTGGAAACCGAGTCGGTCTTTGGCGGTTTAAGACACAACCGATTCAAATTAACGCACTCATTGACAGGTATTCTTATGAAATTAAGATTGTCTTCTTGGTCACCGCGTAATCGCATCCTATGACCTACATGCAACCGAACATATTGATCTTGGGTTTGGGCAATTTCCTGCTTGGTGATGATGGGTTGGGAATTCGGGCACTGGAACTGTTGCAAGCACGGTATGATCTCCCTGAAACTGTCGATTGTGTAGACGGGGGCGTGTTGGGACTGGAATTGATGGCCTATGTCGAAGGAAGGACGCATTTACTCGTCATTGATGCCGTGCAAACCGGTCAAGCACCGGGGACTTTGGTGCGGTTGGAGGGTGAGGAAATTCCAAAGGGCTTAAGTTTCAAGCTGTCCATGCATCAAGTTAGTTTTGCGGACATCATGGCACTCAGCACTTTGCGCGGGACCGTCCCCCCGCGATTGGTTGTCTGGGGTGTGGTGCCTGAAAAATTGGAGTCCGGGGTTGGCCTAACCCCCGTGGTGGAAGCACAATTGAGCCATTTGTTGGAAAAGGTGGCGGGTGAATTGGAAAGTTGGGGCATAACCGTTTCCCCAAGTCATCATTCTGGTGGTTTGACGGTGATGGAACAAATGCTCAGGCGCTGCAAGATAGCCTGATGGCTAAAACGCCGTCATTCCGGCATGGACTGCCGGAATCCAGTGCCATGGATGGTAACTTGTCGGTGCATAAGCGTCTGATTAAACATGGTTGGCAAATCTTAGTTTCACGTCCCTTTTTTTATTGGATATGCCTACGGCAAATGGCTTGGGTGCAATGACTGTCATCCGCCATTCGGGCCATAAACCCGAATGGCATTATCGGGGGAAATCAGTCTATTTTTCTATTTTTTTACCGACTTGCGACTGGCGAGGGCGGCGAGGCCGATTGTGAATAAGGCTAGGGAGGTAGGTTCTGGAATGACTGTAAAACTGGTTCCAGTTTGAATCTCGTCTAGCGTAACACCTGCATAATTGATGAGGTTTGAATATCCGCCAATAGCGCCATTGAGATGCAAATCGCCTGATACGAGATCTTGACCGATATTAAACAACTCATTCGCATTGTCGCCAACGATTTGTTTTAAGGCGGTGTCGAAGTGGAAGTTTAAAAAGTCGTAATTGGAAACGCCATTGCTGATATTCTGGATCGTGTACAATAATGCTTTATTTGGATTAAAGAATGAAACTGTCAGATTCTGAATTCCACCCGCTAAGACATCACCCGATCCATCCGCACCCACGATAGGCATGGTGTTATCATAGTTAAAATTGCCAGAGACGACATATCCGCCTTCCCCGGTCCATTCAAATAGGTTGTGACCATTATAAATACCCGCATCGGCACAGAAACTGCTGGACACTAGTACGCAACCCAAAAGCCCAAGGATTGATTGTTTAAGCTTCATGACACACCTCTGATAAGTTATTCGTTAACGCTACTTGTTGACAGACTCAACTGACCTAAAATACTCAATTCGCCAATTGCCCCAAGATCAATCTACACACTTTAAATGAACATAGAACAACGTCATTCAGAATAAATGTGTTAGTATTTTCTATGATAACAAAATATGATATTAAATATCAAGACAAATTAATATAAGGATGCGCTGTGAGTGCTATTAAAAAATTCAGTGTTGGTTATTTTGCTCAGCCGATTAGTCTTTTCATACTAGCCAAGCAACCGAGTAGGCAGATAAGTAGTAACCTATGCAAATGAAATCATCAGCAAACGCTCAGCTACACCGGCTAAAAAAACTTTATGAGCTGAGTATGGAATTATCCGGCGATCCCATGGACATTTTTGTCAAAGTGGCGAAAATCATAGGGGAGACCATGGATGTCAAAGTTGTCTGCCTGTCGGAAATTCGGGGGCGGGAACTCTATTTTTTGAGTGTCTATGTGCAAGGGAAGATTTATACCCATGCGGGTGGATGTCCCTTGGCAATCACACCGTGTGCGACGGTAAAGGAAAGCAAAGACATTCAAGTTTATCAAAACGTCATGGAGTTGTTTCCACAGGCTGTTTTTCTGAGGGATCATCATGCGTTTTCGTATTGTGGCTTTCCCTCGCTGGATCATGATGGGAAGGTTGTCGCTGTGACTTGTCTTCTGGATGACCGTCCCCGCGAGTTTTCCAATGAAGACAAAGAGCTTTTGCGTATATTTGGTCAGCGAGTCGGTTTGGAAATCGAGCGCAAACACATGGAAGAAAGGCAAAGGGAAAATGCCGCAAAGTTGGAATTGGAACGCAATCTGTTGCGCAAGACCTTGGATGGTCTGTTCGTCTATGTTGTATTGATGGATGCAAACGGCAAAATTATCGAAGCCAATCGCTCCCCATTGAGGTTCTCTGGAATTAGTCGGGAGGAATTCATTGGACTACAATTTGGCGATACGCGAGCTTGGGCTTACGATCCGCAGGTTCGTGCCAAAGTCAAGGCGGCGGTTGTTAGCGCACAAAGGGGCGAAACCGTGCGTTATGATGTGCCTTTGATGATGGCTCAGGGAATCGTCATGGTTGATTTTTCTTTGGAGCCTATTTTTGACGAATTAGGCCATGTCACCCAAATTGTGGCTTGCGGGGTCGATGTTTCAGAGCGAAAGCGAATGGAAGAGCTATTACGCCAAAGACAAGAAGAACTTTATTACGCGCAGCGTTTGACTGCCGCAGGTGAATTGACCGCGATTGTTTCCCATGAATTGAATCAACCCTTGGGGGCTATCAGCAATTATGTGGGAGGGGCGCTTCTTCGTTTTCGCAGTCAATTGTCAGCCAACCCAGAATTGGCCGAAGTATTGGAGAGAGTGTTGAAGCTTTCGCAACGGGCCATTACCCTGATCCAAGGTATCCGAACACTCGTTCGAAAACAGAAAAGTGAGCCTGAACTGATATCTATCGAAGACGTGACCAAGGACGTGCTGATGACCTTGCAAAATGAAATTGACAATAAGCAAATCAAACTCAGTATGGACATTCCCGATGCTTTACCCCCTATTTGGTGCCAAAGAATTCACTTGCAGCAATTATTGCTTAACCTGATTCTCAACGCTATGCAAGCTATGGACATTCCAAGCTGGGCTCAGCGCAAGCTAATGATTGGCGCTAGGTTAGTGGGCGGCGAGAAGCTTGAGATTACAGTGAGCGACACCGGTCCTGGTATCGCCCCGGAAATTGCCGCACGCTTGTTTGAACCCTTTGTCAGTACAAAAACCGAAGGCATAGGCTTGGGCTTGAGCATCTGCCGCACTATCACCGAAGCCAATGGCGGAAGTATATCAACCCGACCCATGGATGGGCCGGGTACACGGTTTGAAGTGATAATGCCCATCAATAATGCAGAGGAAAATCATGGCTGATGATGCAATAGTTTATATTGTTGACGATGATGCAGACATGCGAAATTCCATCAAATGGCTTTTGGAGTCTGTTCATTTACCCGTGTGTGTGTACGAGTCGGCGGAGCAATTCCTCACGGCATTTGACGAACATCGGCCAGGGTGTTTGTTATTGGATGTGCGAATGCCCGGCATGGGTGGGATGAGGCTGCTTGAATTTATGCAATCAAGCCATCCCCAACTACCTGTAGTCATGTTCACAGGCTATGGCGATGTGGAGATGGCGGTGAGGGCGTTGAAAGTGGGCGCGTTCGATTTCATCGAGAAGACTGCGGATCATCCCCTGATATTGGAGCGGGTTCAACATGCTTTGCTCGCAGGCAAGGCCATGCATGAGCGGGAGATCGAAAAGCTTAGGTGCAAGAAGTTGCTCGATCATTTAACCCCCCGCGAACATGAGGTCTTGTTGAGGATGATCCAAGGGCAGTCTAACAAGTTCATCGCAGGGGAGCTAGGTCTTAGCGAGAGGACGGTCGAGAAACATCGCAAGAATGTGATGGACAAAACAAAAACCCGGTCGGTGGCCGAATTGGTGCGCTTGTTTTATC
This sequence comes from uncultured Methylococcaceae bacterium, assembly GCA_903859815.1. GTDB lineage: Bacteria > Pseudomonadota > Gammaproteobacteria > Methylococcales > Methylococcaceae > Methylumidiphilus. Next base: position 11,723 of record CAIOOA010000131.1, read on the forward strand.
AAAAAGGCGGGGATGGGGCGTGAACCCTAGTGGGTTCATCATCAGTCAAAAAACCAAACTCAAAGAGTATGTCACTGCCCCAACCATCCCCGCATTATTGGTAATGGGCCATCAAACTCCATGCAATGGTGTGACCTGCCCTGTTTCCCTAAACCGCTTATAGTCAGCCAACACTTGGGCATGATCGAAGGCTAACGGCTCAGGCAGTTCGTTTAGATTGAAAAATTGACAGTTTTTGGCATCGTCTGCGGCTTTGGGTGTTCCTGATGCCTCGGCAACATAGACAGCGGTGATGGTATGGCCTCGATTGTCACGGCGAGGGTCGGAATAGATGCCCAATAATGCCTTTAGGCTTATATCCAAGCAAACCTCTTCCTTGGCTTCACGCACGGCGGCAAGTTCGATGATTTCGCCCACATCGACAAACCCGCCCGGAATCGCCCAGCCATAAGGCGGATTGGCCCGTTCGATTAAGACAATCGGCCGATCTGGGTAGTCAGTCAGTTCGATAATGGCATCGGCGGCAAGCAGAGGGGTGACGGGTTTGGGCATTTTATTCTCGGGTAATTGCGAAAAGAGGGGTATCAAAGCAAGCTTTGAAGCTCCTAGATTTATGATCTATGAGTGACAACAATTTTAACTGAAACGTATCCGTAGGAATAGTTTGCACACTGTGCAATTAAAGGTATTGCGGGAGTGCAAGGCTTGCCTTGCGAGGGAGGTTCCAAGCAAGGCAAGCCTTGCACTCAGGGCTTACGCTTCCAAGGGTGCTGTATCTTCCTGACAGATTTCCAACACCTGCTTTTGCCATCTGACCAGTTCTAAATTACCGTCAAAATGCTCTACAATTGCACTACAAGACTCCACGAAATCCCCAGTGTTGACATATAGAAACCCGCCTATGTCTTTGATTTCGGCATGATGGATATGTCCGCAGATGACACCATCCAAGTTACCGTCTTTTAGCGTGTTGACGATGCTTTCCTCATAATCGGAAATGAACTGCACGGCGTTTTTGACCTTAAACTTGACAAAAGCCGCCAGTGAAAACTGCGACTGTATGCCAAACAACCGCCTGATAGCCCTGAGCCAACGGTTGATGTCCAGCAATAAGTCATAGCCTTTACTGCCTAGTTTGGCGATCCATTTGTGGTATTTGGCGATGGTGTCATATTCATCGCCATGGACAATCAAGAATTTCTTTCCCAAGACTGTGGTGTGTATATCCGATGTCTTCACTACGATGTCACCAAAGACATAATTTTCATAATCCCTGATGTTTTCGTCATGGTTGCCTGGAATATAGACGACTTGAGTGTCATGTCTGGCCTTGCGCAGGATTTTTTGGATGATCGTATTATGATCCCTAGGCCAATAAACCTTTTTGGAAAGCGCCCAGAAATCGATGATGTCCCCGACGAGATAGAGTTTCTCGCACTCGTTGTATTTGAGGAAATCCAGCAGGACATCGGCTTGGCATTGCGTGGAGCCGATATGCAAATCGGAAATCCAGATGGTTCGATAAGAATGGCTAGTCATAATCTGCTTAACTCTGCTGCTGCGATGCGATAGGTTTACGCATGGCTTGCCGCAATGATAAACAGCTTATATGAAGATTGTGTGACAGGGTTTGCCGCTTACCCAAATACTCTTACTAGTGCGATTAAAATAGATGCAGGAGTGCGAGGTTTGCCTTGCGATGGCAGTTCCAAGCAAGGCAAGCCTTGCACTCCAACCCAACCTCTTATAATTTAGCCCATTCCAATATTTCCTGCCCCATCAACACGCATTCTTTAAGCTCTTTGGCGTAGATGAAGCGCATACGGTATTGGCCTTTATAGATGTTTCCCCAAACCTCCAGCACTTCAAATATCTGACTTGGTTTAGCCGGGTTTTTGATAGGCTTCAAGACGGCCACTGAAGGGTCGATAGCCATCCTATCATCCAGCCCGAAATGCAATTCCAACAGCTTCTTGGCATGTTCAACAGCATCGGTGGAACAACGGTGGCTTGCCGGTGCGGCATAGGCTTGGCCACTCAACACAAACATCAAGATCAAGGCTAATTTTTTCATGTGCTTACCCTATAGTGAACAAAAACTTAAGTGTATGATGTCAGCTTATCCAACGGGCGGCAAGCGCCACGACTGCGGTGAATTCTCGATATTCCGTCAGCAGCAAGCGCGAATGCCCTAAAGTCTTAGCTGTTTAATGGATGGGGAGTTAAACCTTATCATGGATTTATCTCCCTGTTGAACTTGCTGTAGGCTTTTTTTTGCGATTCTCAATAGTACAATGACATCTCATCCGGTATAAACTCACAGACACCATGCCAACCGCCCCCCGCGTCTTCATCAGTTACAGCCACGACAACGCCGAACATCAAGCTATGGTGCTGGAACTCGCCCAACAATTGCGGCGTGACGGCATTTTCGCCGAGCTGGATCAGTTCCATGTCAATCAACTCCTAAACTGGCCTCGCTGGTGCTATAATCAAATGCGGCCTGAGAACACTGACTATGTGCTGTGCATCTGCACCGCAGAGTATGTCCGCCGGGTCGAAAGCGAGGCGGAAAATTCTGGCAAGGGCGTATATTGGGAAGGAGGGCTGGCTATTAGCGAGTTGTTTAACAGCAAGGTTAATCGGCGTTATGTGCCTTTGCTATTGGATGGGGCAACCGCCGAAAATATTCCAATATATTTACATGGTTATACCTACTTCCAATTGGACCAATTCGGTCTTGAGGAATCTCCAGCCAAACTAGGCTATCGCAATCTCTATCGCTTGCTGACCGGGCAAGCTTCGATTATCGGCGAGGCGGTGGGCGAGTTGCATCGCCTTGAGCCAGTGCCGGAAGGTGAGAAAAGGACGGACTTCCTCGGACTCATGCAACAAATTAAAGCTAACACCATAGCGATCCGCGATACCCAAACCGAACACAGCCAGCTATTGCAGCGCATTCTGCACCAAGCCGCGAGTTACCGGCATGATGGGGTGTTGCACCAATTGCCTAGCCCGCCGGAGCATTTCACCGGTAGGACGGATGAAATTGTCGAGTTATTGGCGGCATTGCGGCATCCATTACCTACAAATGATCGTTCCCCGGATTCCGCTGGCGCTCCATCCGGGCTACTCGGGACTCACTCTATCATCATCTCCGCCGTCAATGGCTTGGGCGGAGTGGGCAAAACCGCACTGGCGACGATGGCGGCTTATGCGCTGGTGGACGACTACCCCGACCTGCAATTATTCCTGCCCCTGCGCACCCATTCGCCGCAACCGCGCACTGCCGAGCAAGTCCGTGACAGCGTGTTGCAAGCACTCAACCCCGAAAGCCGCTTGCCTGACGATGAAGACACCCGTTGGATGCTGTATCGGAAACTGTTTGATGCTGAAGACGGCAAGCCCTGTGCCGCCTTGGTGGTGTTGGATGATGTCGCCGACGACCAGCAAGTGAAACTGCTCAAACCTCCGCCGCCGGGTGTGGTGTTAGTGACCTCACGGCGGCAATTGCAAAGCGGTCTGTCCTTGCACCTAGACCGCATGGTGCGCGAAGACTCCATAAACCTGTTAATCGCCTATGCCCCTCGCTTGCAAGCCAACCAAGCCGACCTGTTAGCCAAGCTGTGCGGGGATTTGCCGGTCGCCCTGCGCATTGCCGGCGGTGTGTTGAAATGCTACCCCTCCAGACCCGTTGCCGAATATCTGGACGAGTTGCAACAAGACCGTTTGGAAGGCTTGCGTGGCGACAGTACCGAAGATGATGTCAGCCGGGTATTCGCCGCCAGTTGGCGGTATTTGACTGTCCCCGAACAACAGGCATTTGCGGCTTTGTCCATCTTCCAATCCCACTTTAGCCGGGACGCTGGGAAGGCGATTATCGCTGCGGCATTGCGACCCCGTTGGTGGGCTAGATTATTGCGCCGACCCGTTCCGAAAGCCGACAATGCATTGGATCGGCTAGTGCATTTGAACTTGCTGGAATACAACGACACCACACAACGATTCGACTGGCATGATTTGGTGCGGGAGTATGCTTCCCGTCAGTTGATGGATGAGGAGGAACTGACGGTTCGGTTGGCCCATGCCGACTTTTACATCGCCGTGGCTCAACAGTCGCAAGAACTTTATCTGCAAGGCCATGAGGCGGTCAAACAAGGCTTGGATTTGTTTGACCTAGAACGCGCCCAGATCGAAATCGCGTTTGCATGGCTGTCCAATACTACCTACTATGATGCTCGTGTGATAGATCTAGTGGGTGGTGTGTCAAATTACAGCTTTTTGCGCTTTCATCCTCGCCAACGTATTGCTTGGTATCAGGTTTTACTGAATGCAGCGCAGCAATTTGACAATCAAGTAGCAATAGGTATTGCATTAGGCGGTCTGGGTTTGGCTTGGGCTGATCTCGGCAAGTCCGGTAAGGCGAAAGACTATTTCGAGCAAGCGCTGGTGATAGCTCACGACATTAACGATCGGCGCGGCGAGAGTGTTGCTTTGGGCAGTCTGGGCAATGTTTGGAAAGCTCTTGGTGAACCTCGCAAGGCGATAGAATATTTAGAGCAATCTCTGGTGATAGGCCGCGAAATCGGCGATCGGAGGAATGAGGGCAATACATTGGGCAATCTGGGCAATGCTTGGGCCGCTCTCGGCGAACACAGCAAATCGATAGACTACTACGAGCAACAGCTAGTCATTGTCCGAGAGATTGGTGATCGTCGCGGTGAGGGTAGTGCTTTATGCAATCTGGGCAATGCTTGGGCTGGTCTTGGCAAACCCAGCAAGGCGATAGACTACAACGAGCAAGCACTGGTGATATTTCGCGAGATTGGCGACCGGCGCGACGAGGGTAACGTCTTGGTTATCTTTGCGCTGGTCTATCATCGAATAGGTGAAACCGTCGAAGCCATTAACCGGGCCGAAGCAGCGTTGGCAATCTATGAAGCCATTGAAGATCCGAATGCGGCGAAGGTGCGGGCCAAGCTGGCGGAATGGCGGGGACAAGGCTAAGGTACCCATCATCTGCCTGATCGTTGTATGCCCTTGTGCGCCTGTCACCGCCATAGGTCGGCATCCCCCATGCCGAATACTGACTGGTTTCTTTTCTTGGCGACAAAGGGTTGCCGCCCTACCGAGTGATAATGTATTGGGCAATTGAACGCATCTAGCAAAGCAACCCGTAGGGTTGCCAGCCATTAGCCGGTGGTTGAGCGTAGCGACACCACCGGAAATCGAGAAGTTATCCACACGACCCCGGAGGGGTCGCAGAAGGAACCAAGCTGGTTTTCCTCGCTCGCCTACACTGCCAATAAGTTTTGCTCGTTCCCAAGCTCCAGCTTCACTGCCATTAAGTTAAGCAAAAAACCGCCAGATTTGCGATGATTATACGATTTTGAGTCAACAATGGATAAAAAGAGCAGGCGTTGGAAACCAGTCGGACACTCATTTTGGGCAGTGCGTTCAAATCCCTTCACCGC
>CAIOOA010000132.1 GCA_903859815.1 uncultured Methylococcaceae bacterium
AGCAGGACAAATCGGCAGGACAGCCGATTTGCACGGCTCCGCCGCCCGTAGGGTTCGGGACAGGGATGTTCCGAATGCATCCAGTCACAGGGACGTGAAACTAGGATTTGCCAGTCATGTTTAATCAGACACTTATGCACCGACAAGTTACCGTCCATGGCACTGGATTCCGGCAGTCCATGCCGGAATGACGGCGTTTTAGCCATAATGAGAATTGCTGAGCCGGAATTAGCCCGCGCCAGTGGGCATTTCCGGCAACCTAATCAACCCATTGGGATCATCCCTCCTTAAGCCATTCCAAACCAATAGCTTGATCCCCAGCTTTGCTGGCAAAAGGCTCGCATACCCATTGACCCACAATCGCGGCCAATGCATCGCCAATATAGACCAAGGGGATGCGCTCCCTCAGCCAAGGAGGGATGCCGGCTTCTTGGAACAATTTTTTTAATTCGTGCGTACCCTGCCTACCCGGCAAGCGGCAGCGCTCGGCACCTTGTCGATAGCGAATGCTGATAACCCCTTCCTTCCAAAGCCGCCCATCGATTCCCGCTTCAAGCGTAAGTTTGGCTGATAGAGTGCCGTTTCCATCGGGTAGCTCTAATCGACTTTGCCCATCCCAATGCACCACGGCTTTTGCATCAAAATAAGCTGCCGGGTTCATCAAATACAGCCCGTCCCGGTAACGTCGCACCTCACCCTCGGACCAAGCAACCAGCGGCATTTTATCCACTCCTGCCGGTATGACTTCCTGTAGAATTCTTTCGATGACCGCTTGCGAAGGCATTCTAAATCCGCGAGCCCGCAACCATTTGCGCAATACCAAGCGCTGGTCGGCAGGGCGAAATCCGTTTAAGACAGACACCCGCAGGCTTTGCCCATCTGCATTCAAAGCTGTGCGACACAAATCCTTGCTCAAATCGCTCAATTGTTGTTGCGCTTCTGCACACAGCCCCGCCGTTCGGCTTAATGATTTATTCAAACCGGGCCAACGTTGTTGCAGCTTAGGGATTATTTCACGTCGCAGGAAATTGCGGTCTAGCCCCAAGTCTTCGTTACTAGGGTCTTCGATCCAATTCAAGCCCTGTTCCAAGGCATAGGCTTGCAATTCCGCGCGGGGGACATTCAGCAAAGGCCGCAGCAACCAACCCGGCTCCAACGGTGAACATTCCGGCATCGCCGCCAAACCCGCCAAACCCGCGCCACGCATGAGTTGAAGCAACAAGGTTTCGGCTTGGTCATCGCGATGTTGGGCGGTCAGGATCATATCGTTGTCGGACATACACTCGCGCAATGCCTGATAACGCGCCCGCCTAGCCATTTCCTCCGGGCTTTCACCCGGCTTGGCGCTGGCATCCACTTTGATTGCCGAAAATGGCATGTTTAACTCGCGGCACACTTGGGCGCAATGTTCGGTCCAAGCGTCTGCGGCTGTTTGCAAGCCGTGGTGGATGTGGACGGCATGGAATTCGGCTGTTGATGCATGGCTATCCCTTAATCTCGCGCAAAGATACAGCAACACATGGGAATCCATGCCGCCGCTGTAGGCTATCCAATAACGCGGAGCGGGGTGGCGGAGGAGGACGTGTTTTACGCATTCCCAAGGGTCGGTTTGGGAACGAGGTTTTTGAAGCAGTGCTTGATTTATCATGGCAAGCTAGAGCTTGAAAACAATGGTTCCCAAGCTGGAACCCTCATCGATATACACAAGTATAGGAGACACGTCATTTCGGCATGGATGCCGAAATCCAGCGTCCATGGAAGGCAAACCGGAACCTGTCGCAATGCTTATCGCAACCGACAAATTACCGTCCATGGCCTGGATACCGGCATCCCTGCCGGTATGACGGCATATTTGTACTCTTTACTAAAGCTTGGAGCTTGGGAACCAAAGTCCGCATCATACGCGATGCTTACGGCGGCGGGCGACCCACATCGCCGACAAACCGGTCAGCGCTAACACTAGGCTAGGTGGTTCGGGCAAGGGAGGCGGTTGAGTCGTTTCCATCGCCGCGCCGTGGAAAATTGTGCCTAAGCCAGTCCCGCTGATGCTCGCCCCGGCGGTCAATGCACCCGTGGACGGGTTGATTGTGTAGAGCTTTTGATTGCCAGCCGTGCCATCCGCATACAGCCCATACAGCGTCGTGCCATCGGTGGCCAGCACCATGTTGATAAACAGGTTATTATTGCTGCCAATCTGGGCAAAACCGGTCAGTGCATCAAAGCCATAAGTACCAAACTTTCCAGAAATACCTTGATTATTAATTGCCCCGTACAGGCTGCCATTCAGCAGGGCGAGGCGACCTCCAAGGGGCGTATTGACGGTCGGACCCGCAGAGGTTTTCAAAGTCGTCCAAGCCCCGGTGGACGGGTTGATCTTGCCGGTGGCATCAGCGTCAAAATCATAAGCATACAGGGTGCTGTCCGAGGTCCGGTAGGCCATACCATAGATCGTTTTACCGATAGTGCCGGTCGACGAAGACAAACTACCGGTGTCGGTCAGCGTCCTGAGTGTGGCTAAAGTTGAATTACCCTCGGTGACATAGAAATTGCCGGCGGCGGGGTTAAAGGCCAAGCTGCCGAGTGCTTGGCTGAAGTTGGCAATGTTGGTGTAGGCTCCGGTGGTGGTGTCAATCTTGCCGAAATTAGTCGCTGAGTTTAAACCATATACATTGTTAGTGTTTACATAAATGATTCCAGCATGAAGGCTGAAGGACAGGAACAAGCCGGCCAGCAGCAGCATGCGGCTGAGTGTGTGTGTGACAGATTTTTGGCGTTTCATGTTGTTTTACCTCTTGTGTTAAACGAAATGATTCAATAGCATTTAAAACTCCATGCCCAAGCATGGCTAGGCGCAGCTTTATGCGATAAATGGGTCAAGATTCGCTCAAACAAGAAATTCAATGAACCGCCTTCTCGCTTCTGGGCTTTGCGGATTTTGTTATGATTCTTCTTATACCTCTCAAAACGTTTGTAGTCCCGGCTTTAGCGAAATCGTAGGGTGGGCTAGGTGCGCATTTCAAAAAACCTTCCGTTTATCGCTAAGCTTGGAGCGCACCGTAGCCCACCATTGCCAATCCGCCGCCGGTTTGGTGGGCTACGGCGCACGGAAAGCACCGAGTGGGGTCAAGGTTCCCGGTGTGTGCGCCTAGCCCACCCTACGAAAGGGGCATTGGTCATGCCAATAGGAATAAAATCTGACAACTTGCCAACCCGAAATCCTCCTTATAACACCATGATAATCGGTTCACAAGCCTTGCTTTCCCCGGCGCTATTACGGGCGCTGACGACGAAGGACAATTTAATGCCGGTTGGAAGATCGGCATAGGATTTTTCACTGATGGCAAGAATATCATCTTCAAGTACGCTGCCAGCCTCGTCGGTCACGATAATATGGTAATGATCGGCGCGCGGGCTGTCGTCCCAATTGATGAATGCCTCGCCGGGGTTGGTTCCCCGACTGGCCACCACATTTTCCAGCGGCTCCGGCTTTCTCGGCGAGGTGGGCTGGTCAAAGCCATAAGCCAGCCAAAGCGGGTCGTCATTGGCGAGTTTGAAGCCCAATTCTTGGGCCATGCCCCGCAGACATTCCCGCGCATGATTCAAACCCTCGTCCCGCGCATTTTTGGCTAGTCCTAATTCGATATTGCTCTGGTTGCAGATTGATTTCGCGCCATCAATGGCTTGAATGGCTGCCTCGCAAGCGGCCGCCGTGCAGGAGATGCCCGAGCGCACATCGGGAATTTCATGGGTGGGATTGTTGGTGAAATAAAGCTGCAAGGTTTTTAGCACGATGATCGGATTCTGCGCAACTTGCAAGCTACCGTCAAAGCCAATCTTCTGCCATTCGGTATTGAATTGATTGCCGAAACGGGCTTTCAACAGGTTGATGCAGGCCGTCGCCAATGCGCGCCCGTCGCGTTCCGCCGTGCGCAGGGCGGCAATCATTTCGCTTTTGCGATTTTGGGCATTGCGAAATTGGGCCATCAAGCCGGATTGTGTGGCAGTCCCCTCCAAACTGTCCAAGACAGCGCGAAGCACGGCTTCATTATGATGTAAAAGCGGTATCGTCTCGGCATTGACATGTGCGGCGCTAATTGCATCATGCAAATGGTGGATGACTTCACTATATTTTTTAGAAATGGCATGGCTGTACACGATCAATCCTCTTTTGACTTAATGAAATTACGATAAATGATAGCGCAAACAAGGCTAGGGGAAAATATTGTCCTGACTGCACTGCCTCCTGAGAAAAACCGCTTGCAAACCCGTTGCCGGCTCAACTCGCCACCTTTGCTTCGCTTTAGCTGACACGTTGCTGCGGACAGCCGATTTAATAGGGAAAAAAGCTAAGCGTTTGCGCAAATCTTGGATTTTTTCTCAAAAAAAACCGTCCGCCGTTGCCGCAAAAACAATATCTAACCTCTTGAATAATATGAGCAATTATTGTTGACGAAAAATGCATGGGAAAAATTGGATTTTTTTCTATAAAAAATGGTCCGTCCGCGCCGACAAGGAATTTTTGGGGCAAAAAAAAGGGTTGTCGGGAGTGGCAAGGCGATCATGGGAGAAAAAAATGCTGCTTCGGACCTGACCGGCTGCTTCGGGGAGTTCAAATCAAAGTGCCGATGCCGCCCACGCGCTTGTGGGAGGGAAAAGCTATGCGCCGATGACGACAACCTGCGCAAGAGGGAAAAAATCGCTGTGGCAGCCCCGATCCAGTCGTTCAGAGAGAAAATTGCCATGGTTCAGCGCCGATTTTCTCGTTTCCACTAAAATAAACTTCATCCCATTTGGATTTTTGCTTTTATAAGGAATTTGGTCTGTCTTCGCTGTGCTGGCGGGGACGGAAAGTAACATTAACCTCAACATCCTCGTCGAGCTTCCCTAAGATCGCAATCATCCGGTCGAGTGTGAACCGGCGAAGCTGCGCGTTGCGAATGCGGGAGAATTCGGAGTGGGATACGCCCGTCAACTTCTCGGCATCGCGTGTAGATAGGTGGCGGTCATCAAGTACGCCAATAATTTTCGCCGCGATAATGGCGCGAGCCTGCTCCAACCCTGCATTAGGCCGTTCGAAGTCGCGGTAAACATTACCGCTTCCGCGAACCAGTTCCATATCGTCGTCTGTCATTGCAAAGCCTCTTTCAGTCTCTTGAGTCGTTCTCGGATAAGGTCAACTTCCATTTGCGGTGTTTTAATCCCTGATTTTGATTTCTTCTGGAAGGCGTGAATCACCCAAATATCATTGCCAATTTTGACGGCGTAAAGTGTGCGGAAAGCATCACCGCGATACTTGAGCGCAACCTCAAACAAGCCACCCTCAACGCCTTTGAATGGCTTCGCCTTGTCAGACTTGCCGCCCTCAGCGGCAATCGTCAGTGCGTCGAGCATGTCACTTTGGACATCATCGGGAAATTCCGCGAAGTCCCTACGCGCTGCCTTTAGCCATGAAATCGGTCTTGTATTTCTCATTCGTTAACGTTGGCATATTTGCCACCATCTTTCAAGTGGAAGGCAAGATCATCAGTTGGCAATGATCTAAGCCCCAACTCAGGGAACGGCTTACCGATTTGGCTATCAACTCCAATCGAATCGCTTGACCATCCCAAACCAAAGGGCTCATCCCGCCCAAGGACTGTATATATTTCCCTAACCGACCTTGGGCGGATACGCTGATTAACTCCAAAAACTGCAATAGATTGGATTTGCCCGAACCATTTGGCCCAATCACCACATTCAAGTCGCCGGGTTCCCAACTGACTTTACGGAGCGAGCGGAAACCTTCAATGTCGAGCCGCTTGATTTTCATGAATCAAGCAGCAATCTCATCATAAACGCCATATTGCATCAGCCGCTGATACCTTCTTTCGATTATCGTATCCATAGAAAAGAAACTCAGATCATCTAAGTTTTTCTTCAGGCTGGCTTTCAGGTTTTCTGCCATGATTTTGCGGTCACGATGTGCGCCGCCTACCGGCTCAGGGATGATTTCATCAATCATCTTCAAATCCATCAAACGCTTGGAGGTGATTGCCATGGCTTCGGCGGCAAGTTCGGCCTTTTCTGCGCTTTTCCACAGGATTGAGGCGCAACCTTCCGGCGAAATCACCGAATAAGTGCTGTATTGCAACATCAGCAAGCGGTCACCCACGCCGATGGCAAGCGCCCCGCCGGAACCGCCCTCCCCTATCACGGTGCAGATGATAGGGGTGCGCAATTTCGACATTTCAAACAGATTGCGGGCGATGGCTTCGCTTTGCCCGCGCTCTTCTGCGCCTATGCCCGGATAAGCCCCCGGCGTGTCGATCAAGCAAATGATGGGTAGATGAAAACGCTCGGCCATTTTCATCAGGCGCAAGGCTTTGCGGTAGCCTTCCGGTCGTGGCATTCCAAAATTGCGGTAGATCTTTTCTTTGGTGTCCCGGCCTTTCTGGTGACCGATAATCATCACCGGCGAACCGTCCAATCGACCAAGCCCGCCAATGATGGCCGGATCGTCGGCATAGGCCCGGTCGCCATGCAACTCATGGAAACCTTCGAAAATAGCGTCCAAATAATCTTGGGTGTAAGGCCGTTGCGGATGGCGCGACAATTGGGAAATTTGCCACGCGGAAAGCCCAGAGAAAATAGACTCCGTCAATTTCCGGCTTTTATCCTCTAATCGGCTAATTTCATCTGAGATGTTGATCTCAGTATCAAAACCGACATGGCGCAGTTCCTCGATTTTGGCCTCAAGTTCAGCAATGGATTGTTCAAAATCCAAAAATTTCATGTCCATGGGTCATTATTCTAGTGGCAAGCAGGATGGAAGAAAATAAGCGCTATTTTAACACTTCTTCAAGGAAATTCCCCATGCTTTGCCATGACCGCCGGTCTGCTGATTCCTGATAGACTGTACCAAAACCTGGATCGTTGGCTTTTGGGTTGGTGAACGCATGGACCGTGCCGCCATAGGCATGTATCTGCCAATCCGCCTCTGCCTTGGTCAATTCGTTGGCGAGCGCCACCATTTGCTCCGGCGTTGCCATCGGGTCGTCATATCCGTGCAACACCAAGACTTTGGCTTTGATGGCCTTGCCGTCGGTGTTTCCGGGTGGAACTAGCAAACCGTGGAAGCTAACGACTCCCTTGAGCGCGGCACCACTACGCGCCAAATCCAACACACACAAGCCGCCGAAGCAAAACCCAATCGCCCCTACCCGGCCCGCATCCACTTCCGGCTGATTTCTCACCGTATCAAGTGCCACCATCATCCGGGATTGCAGTAGGCTACGATCCTCCATGAATTGGCCCATCAATTTGGCATTTTCTTCTGGGCCTGAGCCTATAATCCCTTTGCCATAAAGATCCAAGGCAAAACCGACATAGCCTAAATCAGCCAGCGCACAAGCCTTGTTGATGGCGAATTCGTCCCGCCCACCCCAAGCATGTGACACCATCACCGCCGGACGGGCCGCCATGGTCGAATCATCCCAAGCCAAAACAGCTTCTAAAAGTACGCCTTCATGTTGATATTCTATTTTACGGGTTTGGATAGTCATGGCTACGCCTAGTTACGGTTAAAGATTGATGGATTGTTAGGATATTGTGGGCAAATTAGCTGTATTGCTCAAGCTTTTGCCTGCGCAACAATTCTCATTTTGGCGTTGAAGCCGTCATTCCGGCATGGACTGCCGGACAAATCGGCAGGACAGCCGATTTGCACGGCTCCGCCGCCCGCAGGGTGAGGGACATGGATGTCCCGAATGCATCCAGTGCCATGGACGGTAACGGGTCGGTTGCGTAAGTGTTTGATTAAACATCGCGAATGAACTCATGCTTCACGTCCATGTGACTGGATTCCTGCTTCCCGGCAGGAATGACGAGTTACGTGTCAACTCTTCACCTCATAATGAGAATTACCGAAGCCTACGAGAGCAAAGCCCGGCAATGGTATATTATGCACTTTAGCGCATTCTCTGAACCTGCCACCATGATTGAACCCAGCTTAGCCGCCCGCTTCCGCCAAATCAGTGTGATTACCCTGATCGCCGTTTATCTAGTCATTCTTGCGGGCGGCATCGTCCGTGCCTCCGGTTCAGGCATGGGCTGCCCTGACTGGCCGAAATGCTTCGGTCAATTGATACCGCCCACACAAGAGTCGCAATTACCTAAAAACTACCAAGAAATATACGCCGAACGCGGTTATGCCGACACTCGTTTCAATCCAGTCAAGACATGGACGGAGTATGTCAACCGGCTGATCGGTGCGACCACAGGAATCTTGGTTTTTCTGACGCTGTTGGCTTCACGTCATTACCGACAATCGGACCCTGTCGTGTTTTACAATTCGTTGGCGGTGTTCCTGTTAATTGGCTTCCAGGCTTGGCTAGGCGCTAGGGTGGTGGCTAACCATTTGAATCCTTGGGTCATCACCGCGCACATGCTGATGGCCTTCGGTATTGTCATCCTCCTGATATTCACCATCGCCCGTTCCCAAAAAGCCAGCCTGTCCACGTTGGATGCCAGCAGGCTACCCCTGCGCTTTGGCTTGGTGTTAAAAGTTGCCATTGGCATGAGTTTGTTGCAGATTGCGATGGGCACTCAAATCCGGCAGGCCATGGACCCGTTGATTTTCCAGCACTTGGTGCATGGTGACGGTGGGGACCGCAGCCTATGGCGGGAAAGCTTTCCCATCATCTTCTACATCCACCGGTCGTTCTCCTCCATCATCCTTTTCACCAATCTTTGGTTAGTCTGGAAAATCTATCAATCCATCCGAAGCGATAGCCTCATGTACCGCTTTGGTTTGGTTTTGGCCGCATTAGTGGTGACCGCGATCCTTTCGGGAATCAGCTTGGATCGTTTGGGCTTCCCTGCCGTCGTTCAACCGGTGCATCTGTTAATGGCAAACCTGATATTTGGAACCCAGTTGTTTTTATTCTTGTGTTTCCACTATGCATCAAACCACTTGATCGCATCCACCAATGTCAGGGTTCGTTCATGATAGCCAAAATGGACTCGGCTAGGCTTGCGTATTCGGCAACGACGATCTCAGTCAAGCGGTTGATCTCTTCCAGACCCAGTTCTTCACGGAAGGCCGCGTCCAAGGCTTGGGCGCGAGCCTGCAATTGCGTAGCGCCCATAGTCCCCGCCAAGCCTTTTAGCGTGTGCGCTATTCGCTTGGCAGTGACCAAATCGTCTTGGGCCAAGGAATTGCGCAAACTGTCCATATCTGTCGTTTGCCTGTCGGCGAACTTAATTAACATCTTCTTGTAACTTGATTCCTTGCCACCCAAACAATTCAATCCGATTTGAGTGTCCATGCCGGGAATGGCATCAATACGCGCCATCAACTTCGAAGCTGTTGAGTTAACGCTTGAGTTTAATTCATTCCGCTGGCTGAACGGAGTCGAAGCCAGCTTGTTCGTTTCTCCTTCTCCCCTCGCCTTCGCTCGGGGAACGGATAGCGAAAGGCTTATGTCTGGGGAGAGGGGGTTCCCGTTCACTGCATCCATGCCCGTAATGGCCGCTGACTTGGACCCTAGCCAGCTAAACATGGCTTCATATAACTTGCCCATAATGATGGGCTTGGCAATATGGGCGTTCATGCCAATACTGAGATAGTGGTCAATATCCTCCTTGAAGGCATTGGCGGTCAGTGCCACAATCGGGACATGAACCCCATCAGGCAGGCTTCGTATGAGTCGCGTCGCTTCCAAACCGTCCATGATCGGCATTTGTATGTCCATCAATATCAAATCATATTTCCGATTTGTCGCCAGTTTGACGGCTTCTTTGCCATTGATAGCCAAATCCACAGTCATATTCACTTCCTGTAACATTTCGATGACGATATCTTGGTTTAACTCGTTATCTTCGACCAACAATATTCGAGCATCACTAAAATTTTCAGCCAATTGCCGGGCCAATTCATCCGTCAAGCGGACATCATTCGATTCAACTTGAGTGATCGAACCCTTGCTTAACGGTATCCTAAACCAGAAAGTGCTTCCTACACCGACCTTGCTATCGATGCCTATACTGCCACCCATTTGCTCCACCAACCGTTTGCAGATGGCAAGCCCCAATCCTGTCCCCCCGAAATGACGGGTATTTTTATTATCAACCTGCTCAAACAGGTGAAACAGCCGACCCTGATCCTCATAGGAAATTCCAGGGCCCGTGTCTTGAACCTCAAACCGGACCATGAAACCTTCATCCCCAGGCTCCAAGCGCAAGACTCTGACGGTCACACTCCCTTGTTGAGTGAATTTCACCGCATTGCCCACCAAGTTGAAGAGAATCTGCCTCACTCTTTTTTTATCACCCCTTAAGAATTCGGGAAGTTCAGGGTCAATGACGGCATTCAGTTGCACACCCATTGCTTCGGCCTTATCGGCAAGTGAAAACAAGACCGCCTCGACTTTGTCCCGAACAGAGAAATCAGCCAGCTCCAGATTGAGTTTGCCCGCTTCGATTTTGGAAATGTCAAGAATGTCGTTGACAATGGATAACAAATGCAAGGCTGATTCTGATATGGATTGAATTTGCCTTTTGATTTTATCGTCAAGTTTTTCAGTTTGAATAAGTTGAACCTTGCCGAGAATGCCGTTTAGCGGTGTACGGATTTCGTGGCTCATGTTTGCCAAAAACGTACTCTTCGCCCGATTAGCTACTTCGGCGTCTTCTTTCGCCTTAGCAAGTTTTTCGGTGATGAGTTTGCGCTCAGTCACATCCTGAACAATGCCAGACACTTCTTCGCAATTGCCATCCGGGTCGGTCATGTGACCCCCTGCGGCATAAATCCAACGCACTTCGCCATCATCACGGCGGATGCGGTACTCAAAATTCCATTCTTTCTTGTCCTTTACGGCTGCTTGGAATACTCGATCCACTTCGGTGCGGTCATCAGGCAACACATGGTCCAAAAAAATTTGATAAGTCCATTTGGGCAACATCGTTTCATAGCCATAAATCCGGTCATGGATGGGTGTGCGCTCGGTGGTAAGATCCCGTAAATTCATTTCCCAAGCACCAATTTGGCTATTTCTCAAAGCGAAATCCAACCGCTCCCGACTTTTCCTAAGCGCGTCTTGAATTTTCTTCTGTTCGTCAATATCCGTATGCGTTCCAATCATGCGCAAGGGTTTGCCTTCGGCGGACCATTCAACCACTTTGCCGCTAGAATAAATCCATCGGTATTGTCCGTCTTTGCATAGCAACCGGAATTGTGTCTGGTAATGGGGTGAAGCGCTTTGAAAATACTCTTCCAAACTCCTAAGCATTAAAGACTTGTCCTCAGGATGCACTAACCATTCGCGGTCATTAATTTCGTCACCGATATCCTCTTCCGAGTAGCCCAACATGGTATTCCAGCGGGGCGAGCGGTAGACAGAGCCTGATTCTATATTCCAGTCCCAAACGCCCATGTCATGGCTTTCCAGTGCCACTAGCCAGCGCGATTCTTTTTCTGCCAATTCCTGTTCGGCCTGAATCCTTCTCGTGATATCCAAGTTGATTCCAATCATCCGCAATGGGCGACTGTTTTCATCTCGTATGACTCGTCCGAACGCCATGATGTGGCGAACCGACTTGTCGGGCCAAACGACGCGAAACTCGGTTTGAAATTCAGACAACCCCATAAGCGCATTCTGAATTTCTTCGTCAGCCCGTTGCCGGTCATCTGGATGCACGGCTTGGGTCCAAACAGAGTAGGCGTTGGCAAAATCATTTTGGCGGATGCCATAAAGGGCATACATCCGATCATCCCAAACCAAACGGTCTTCTTGAACCATCCAATCCCAAATACCGAGTTCCGCTGCTTTGGTCGCAAGGGAAAGGCGCTCCACAGCCTCACGTAGTTCATTTTCCAAACGCTTGCGTTCGGTGATGTTTCGGAAAAACGTGTAAAACAAACCTCCTTGGTGTTGGTTAAAAATGACACTGATTTCCGCATCAATGATCTGTCCGTCCTTGCATCGGAGCTTGGTCTCGAATAGATCAACACCCTCCCTCATGATTTTTTCAATATGCCGTTGGGTTTCCTCTGGATTCTCGATGTACTCAATATCAGAAATGCTTAGTTTGAGCAGTTCGGTTTCGCTGTAACCCAACATGCGGCAGGCTGCCGGATTGACCTTTAGCAGATGCCCGGTTGAGTCAACGATATCAAAACCATCTTGAGTGGTGTCAAGCACCGACTGCAATTCCGCCGTCCTTTCCAAGACCCGCTGTTCAAGTTCTGAGTTAAGCGCCTGTAATTGAGCCTCGGCAAGCTTACGACCCGTAATGTCTTGCCCTAAAATCAAGAAAGCCGGCTTGCCATCCAGTGTGATGGGCACCGAGGTGGATTCGGTTATGACAATCGAGCCGTCTTTGCGCAATAAGCTAATCTCAGCCGCCGTATTGGCGAATCCGCGATCCAACTGACTCATTCTTTCCTGCACGATGACACTGGAGTCGGGGTGGATGACATCCATGGCAGACATGCCGATCAGTTCCTGCACGGAATATCCAGCCATGATTGCAGCAGCCGGGTTGGCAAACACATAACGACCTTCTTGCACAGCCAAGATACTCAAAGGCGCGTTATCAACGATAGCCCGGTAGCGAGCTTCACTCTCCCGCAAACTGGCTTCAGCCCGTTTGCGATCTGAAATATTCCGGGTCAAACCAAAAACCTCCACCTTTTGGGTCAATGGATTCAACTGGCATTGGCTGACACTTTCAACCCAAATCAAGGAACCATCCTTGCGCGGCATTTCAAATTCAACGGTGAAATATTGGCTGCCCTCTTCCTCCCCCGCCAGAAACGCCATTACCCGTTCTTGAATCAAACCTTCGAAATATTCTCGGGTATTGTCAGGAAATCCCACCAAGGCAGGCAAAGACATAATTTCTTGAAGGCTATAACCTCGCAGCTTCTCCACCGAAGGGCTGATATAGTCGAAACGCTGGGTTTCGATATTCAACACCCAAATGACATCTTCCATAGTTTCGGTCAACAGACGATAACGGGCGTCACTTTGGCGCAAAGTTTGATTGATCGCCAATTGGTGTTTTAAGCCTTGATTCCGCCAACCCAACCAAGCAATCAGATAACAGACAAACAGCGCAATGCCGAAAGCCCCACCAGCCAGCCAGCCAAGCCGATGAATCTTGGCGTATGCCTCGTCATTATCTATTTTTGCCACCATGACCCAAGGCGTCCCTTCGATTGCTGCGAGGTAGGACAATACCTTTTTGCCACGATAATCCCAGCCATTTTCGTAAATTCCGCGAAATCCGTTAACACCCGCTGCGGCGGGAAGTCGGGAATCTCCCAATGGGACACGTTTTGCAAGGGCCGGAATATTAAGTAGGTGCAAAGGGCTGACGTAAAGAAGCTTATCGCTCTCCCGCTCGACTAAGATTGTTTCCGCCGTGGCATGTGAAACTGGCCAAGAGGCCAATAACGGATACAAAAAGTCTTCCGCATAACCTGCCAAGTACAAAGCACCAATCACGTGACCCGCCTCATTGATTAAGGGGGCAATCACACCCAGTTCAACCGATCCGTCACTGTTTTTGTGCAAATCAATAAATTGGGGCACGCCTTGACGAATCACTTCCAGAGCTATCTTGCTGTGTTCTTGAACCTCTTGTGAGCCCGACACTTGCACAAGCTGGGCTTGAGCGTCGAACACAGCTAGACTGCTGTAGTGACGATTTGAACGAATCTGTTCCAAGCGCAGGCGAATCATCTTTTCCATTTCAGCATCGCGTTTTCCACTCAAAATCCATTTTTCCACCATACGGGCTAAGGGTGTACGATCACAGAAAAGCGAGGCATCTTCGCTAATATTGGACAGCCAAAGTTCGATCTGTCGGCTTTTCTGATCGGCTATCGTCGTCAAGCTTTGCTGCACCTCAAGCTTGATCGACTCCCTAGCCTTCATGAATGCGTAGCCCCCAATCCCCCCCAGCACAAGGGCTGGTGATAATATGAGGGCAAACATGACTAATCGATACCAAGATGATGGCTTTTCAGGTCTAGGCTCACGGTTTGCAGAGGTTGATCCTAATGAACCAGCATCATCTGTTTCTTTCATGTTTTTATTAGAGGGGGTTGAAGCTAGCTATTGACCACAAGATTTACCTTGGCAACCACCGTGTTGCCATTGCCTTGGTATTCTATACTGTCAAAGCTGGTTGTTCGCGCCATGGCAATGCCCCTGCCATTCGGATCAAACACACGTTCAGGGTCAAAATCCAAGTAACGCTCCCATTCAAAGCCGATGCCTTGATCCCGGATGGTGAAAATCAAAGCGTCTGGCTTGCGCTCAAAAATAACTTCAACGTATTTGTGACGGTTCTCTTCCAATGCCAAGCGCCTTGCAATTTCTTGGTGCATCAAATCGTCGTTAATCAGATCGCCCTTTTCATCGTAAGAAATGCCCAAATTGCCATGCTCGACTGCATTGATCAATAATTCTCGCAACCCCAGAATAGCCTTGCCGGGTTTTGGACAGGCATGGGCAAAAAAATCTGCCAGCAAACAGCCCTCTTCCAAGGTCTGGAAATGAAAAACTCCATTATCGAGAAATGCAAAGGGACGTTCAGCCAACTTAACGCTTTCCAGCATAGCAAGATGCTCCCGATATTGAGCGACCGCAGCCCCGACTATGCTCAACAAAACCTTAGGCTCAAATGGTTTGATCAAATAATAGTAGGCCCCAGCGTTCAAACCCTCCTGCACACTCACGGAATCGCCAGCGCCCGTTTCCATGATGACGGGAATTTGATCCAACTTGGGGTCTGCCTTGATCTTCCCTAACAGTTCGATGCCATCCATACGGGGCATGAGTCGGTCCAATAAAATGGCATCGAAAGCAATATCACCCCCTTCAAGAATTTCCCATGCGGCCTGACCGTCCACGGCATGACGAAGCGCGAAACCCGCATCGGTAAGCACTTCCTCTATAATTTCGGCAAAAATGATTTCGTCTTCCACCAATAAGATACGATTTTCTGACATGGTTGTTTTCTCCAACACTGAATTCTGGAAAGCCCCAGTTGGCGGTGTTTACTATAGCAAGATTGAGCCAAGAATTCCCTTGTGTAAAGCGGTAGATGATCATCCACTTCAACAATTTTTGTAGTTGCCGAGCCATCAATCCAATCCTGACTTTGGTCCATTTGTAGTCTCTCATATTCAGTAATCCAGTCGATGCCACCATTGCTTATCTCGGTGCGGCAGAAACCTTTGGAACCGGGGCAGACCCCATCGTCAACAAGCGGGTTGCCGGCATCAATAAATTTGGCGGTGGCTTGGCACTTTACAACAGCACCAAAGTCAAGGTTGGTGCGATAGGCGTTTCCGGGGACACCTCCTGTACTGACCATGCGGTTGCCTGGAAAATCCGAGCCATTATGGGTTTTGACAACGTTCCAGGCGGTTTCGTGTCTGGCTTCAGCCCTCTGCCCTTCCCAGTCAAGGGTGACGAGATGATTACCAACACTTCGGGCAACGTCGTAAATTCTTATCAACAAGTCAGTTGCGCCCATAATAAAATATTGAACCCAACCCAAGGAGCGGCACAGGGTACGATCATCGTGTAGTAAACCCTACTGTCAAACCCCTTGATCCTAAACAATCTTTATAGAGTGTGACGGATTTTCTAGCGGGTTTGGATGTCGAATTCTTTCAGGCCCCAACTGGGGCCTGTTTCTTGTCAAGCTTATTCCAAGAGAATCCATGGTCGTCCGAAAGTCTGTATTATTTTTGCTGATATTGGTTTTGTTAGCGATCTCTGCCAATGGGGTTTATTTTTGGTATTTGTCAAGCATCAACGAGAATGAGCCAGAAACGACTCCCACTGTAACCAGCAAACCGGCAAACGTCGTGCCTCCCCCGTTGGAAATGATGGGACAAGGCGCAAGGATGCCCACACCGGAAGAATTGGAAGATGAGGCACGGTTTACGGACCAACAAGTGGCTTTGGCAACCCAATGGCTGAATGACTCATCCATCGAAAAACGAGTGGCGGGCGCGGAGCAATTAAGCGCATTTCCCACACCTGAATCGGAAAAGGCATTAATCAACACCTTGGGCTTGGATTTCGACCCGGAGGTACGCAGATCGGCCGCGCAAAGTTTAGCGGCATTTAAGCAACCCTCAGAGATGTCAGTATCTGCTTTATTGACGGCTTTGCAGGATGACCAAGAATCAGTCCAAATTGAGGCTCTGAACACACTGATTAGCTTTACTGGGAGGATGGCGGCTGGCTCTGCGCCATTCAAATCACTCTTAAGCAAGCTTTCGGTTCAGGCTAAAACCAAACAGATCAAACCCAATACACGACTGGCACTTCGTGCCTTTTTAAAAGAACAACAACCCTTGCCCCCCATGATGGGCATCAGCAGATAAGTTCTGATGTATTTAGATTTCACTAACTCCAAACTTATGGTAAAATTTTAGAACGTTTAGTTATTGATTGGTCGATTAATTATATTAAAAAATCGGTTTAATTTACTTTATTCCAATTTCTGGATGACACTGCTTGAACGGTTAACTAGATGCTTGTCGAAGTTTTTAACCAGCCAGATTTGCTCCAACTGAACCTATTGTCATTGGGTTAAATGATTCGAGTGATCCCCTAGCCCTTTTTCTTCCAATTTTTAGTCGGATTTATAATTCTCATGTCAACTATCAGTGAACGAATTTTTCAAGGCGAGGCCAATCGTTTTGGCGAGGAGGAATGGTTCTACCGAGCGCGTGAAGGTGTTGGCGGTCCTTACTCTTGCAAGGATGATGCGATTCTAGCGCTGCACCATTTCATTAAATATTGCATTGACAACGGTTTTACCGGCGGGCGCGAAGCAATGGAAAATGCTTTTGCCCGGACTTGATTTTTCGCGTTAGGTAGGGGGATGCTGGGAATTTTTGGCGGCACTTTTGACCCGATCCACTTTGGTCATTTACGCACAGCGCTTGAAGTCAAGGAGTCGTTGGGAATAATTGATTTGCGCTTTCTCCCTTGCCGCACACCTCCTCACCGCAATTCACCCGGAGCCAGTCCCGAGCAGCGTTTATTGATGCTGAAGTTGGCTTTGCAGGATGCAGACGTAGGCTTTTCCATCGACTGCCGCGAATTAAACCGGGAAGGCCCATCCTATATGGTTGATACCTTGGCTTCCTTGCGCCAAGAGGTAGCCGACCAGCCAATCTGCTTGGTCCTCGGCTATGATGCGTTTGCCGCACTTCCGTCCTGGCATTGCTGGCGGGATATTTTTAATCTGGCAAATCTTGCGGTCATGCAACGACCAAACTCGCCCGACCCTGCCTTGAATAAGGAACTCTCAGAAATGATGCTGGCAAGGCGCGTTAAAGGTGCAGATGTCTTAAATATGCATCCATTCGGAAAAATTGGCATTGTCCGTGTCTCCCAATTAGCCATTTCAGCCACACTCATCAGGAATCTCATTGCAAGCGGGAAAAATCCGCGCTATTTATTGCCGGACCCTGTGCTGGCTATGATTCAATCAACGGGGCTTTACCAGTCGATAAATACCTCGTATCAAAACAATATCTGATTTCCAAAATCAGACAAAGACGCTCATAATTCGGCAGCCAGTCACTGTGTATTTGCGAATTCACTTGCCTAATCAGCAATTTATGGGCGAATAACCGCCGCTACAAGCTTTCCAACTGCCGGATTTGGGTTGATCAATTTAACCAAAACGAAACATTAATTCGGCTCGTTAAAATCAACACCCAAAATATCCCAACTCTTGCCATCCCCAAGGTCCCCACCATTGTATTTGATTTTGCAGGCGTATTTCCTTTCGACAGCGGATTGTTCCGGGGAAGTGACAACGACCGTGGACCGAATAAGGTAAGTCCTGCCGCCCAAAGCCCATGCTTCATAATCCTTGGCTGAAAATTCAGAGGTTTCGGGGACATGCTTGTCCGCCTTCATCACATCTTTGCACTGTGCAAAAGCCATATCGCTCCTCTGGTTGCTGATCTTCCCCAACTCCTCCTGCTCTTCATCCTGTTCAAAGAAAAAATTCGATTGGACCACTGTCATCACACCGGGCATGATAACTTTTTGCAACAATACATAAAGGGCGACTATGAACAAGATAAGCAGTACGACGGAAACTGCTTTAGGTAGCTTGGCTAATTTTTCTTGGAATGTGTTTGGCATGTTTTTCCTCAAGGGTTGGTTCAATGGACACTGATAACATGAGTGTGCTTACCCCGTTTCATATGATCGGCATCCCGTTGGTCTCAATTCTTTATCAAGCTTTGGCGGATATTTTGCAGAAAAGTTCAGGGTGAATTGTGCGACAACTGCATAAAAATGTATAGATTGCTTTCCTGCCCATATTATGATTCGACTTTTTTGCAAGTCTCGTGCAAAGCATTCGATTAATCAACATCATTCAAGTTCACGATTTCAAGCTAATACAACCTTAACGCATAAGGGTCCGCTATAATAGCGCTATTTGCCAGCTTAACTCCCACCATGTCCGAACTGCTCAACGAGTTGAATCGTCGGCGAACCTTCGCCATCATCTCCCACCCCGATGCGGGTAAAACCACACTGACGGAAAAACTATTGCTTTTCGGTGGTGCCATCCAATTGGCTGGCTCGGTCAAAAGCCGCAAAGCCGCCCGTCACGCCACCTCCGACTGGATGGAGATGGAAAAACAGCGCGGAATCTCAGTCACCACATCGGTGATGCAATTTGAGCATAAGGATTGCATCCTCAACTTATTGGACACACCGGGCCATGAAGACTTTTCGGAGGATACTTACCGGACATTAACGGCTGTGGATTCCGCACTGATGGTCATCGACAGCGCCAAAGGCGTTGAAGACCGCACCGTCAAATTGATGGAGGTCTGCCGCCTACGGGACACGCCCATCCTGACTTTCATCAACAAGCTTGACCGGGAGGGTCGCGAACCCGTCGATTTGCTGGACGAAATCGAGGACATCCTAAAAATTCAATGCACTCCAATGACTTGGCCTATAGGCATGGGGAAACGCTTCAAGGGCGTTTATAACCTCATCGAAGATTCGGTGCATTTGTTCAGCCCCTCCCACGGCGAAAAAATTATCAAGGGAGAAATCATTAAGGGTATAGACAACCCAAAATTGGACGAAGTGTTAGGTGACATGGCGGATGAACTACGCTTGGACATTGAGTTGGTCAGGGGCGCAAGCCATGAATTTAACTTGGAAGACTATCTGTCAGGCAAACAAACCCCGGTGTTTTTCGGTTCGGCGATCAACAACTTTGGTGTGCTTGAATTACTGGATGCATTTGCCGACTTTGCGCCTCCCCCCAAACCCCGCCAAGCCGTTGAACGTTTAGTGGATGCCATGGATGATAATTTCAGCGGGTTTGTGTTCAAGATTCAGGCTAACATGGACCCGGCGCACAGAGACCGTATCGCTTTCCTGCGCATTTGCTCGGGCAAGTACGACAAAGGCATGAAGATTTACCATGTGCGCACCGGCAAGCAGGTTCAAATCGCCAATGCCATCACATTTCAAGCCGATAGCCGCAAGAATGTGGAGGAGGCTTTTGCGGGCGACATCATCGGCCTGCACAACCACGGAACGATACAAGTGGGGGACACTTTCAGCGAAGGCGAACGGCTCAAATATGAAGGCGTCCCTTATTTCGCGCCTGAATTGTTTCGCCGCGTGGTGCTCAAAGACCCCCTGCGGGCCAAGGCATTGCAAAAAGGTTTGCAGCAATTGACCGAAGAAGGCGCCACCCAGTTGTTCAAACCCCTGAAGAATAATGATTTGATCTTGGGTGCAGTGGGTATTTTGCAATTTGACGTGACCGCCTTCCGGTTGAAATCAGAATACAATGTCGAATGTGTCTACGATAACATTTCCGTCACCACCGCCCGCTGGGTGACTTGCGAAGACCCCAAGAAATTGGAAGAATTCAAGAAAAAAGCCTTTGAAAATCTCGCCGAAGATGGCAGCGGCTACTTGGTTTATCTGGCTTCCAGCCGGGTTAATCTATCCCTCACTCAAGAGCGCTGGCCCGACATACATTTCAGCGCGACCCGCGAACTATGAACAAGATGACAAGCTCAACAACTGACCCCCTTGAACTGGAACGTCAAGCGCTGTTCAAAGCCTTCCAACAACTGCATAGCCCTAACAAGGCCGTCGTCAAGTTATTGGCGATCAACTGGATGTCGTTAAGCAAAACACAAATTTCGACGGCTTTGCGCAAAACCCTAGGCCCAACCGGGCTAAAGTCCATAGACTACAACAGTCTGCGTAAAATGAAACTGTTGGTTGTGAACAAAGAATGGAATGCTGAACAACTGCGCTGCAATCTATTGATTTGTGAAATGGTTGCCCGCTATTGCATTCTCGATAACACGTTCAATCTGTATGCAGACTTGGCCCATTTAGCCGCCCCTTTGCAAAAAAGTTATCAACCCATGGGGAAAGATGATTATTTTTTCCGCAGTGAGGACGAACTGATCCGGGAAACGCGATTAGGCATGTACTGGCGGGATGATGCCTATATCACTGCCCTGTTCCGTATGCTGGACAAGCATCGTTACAGTTATTTCCAAGCCTCCATGCGCTCCCTCTCCGACCCAACGCCTATTTATGCGATGGTTTGTTCCAACCCGTTCGACTCGGAATGGTTCCTCGGTCTGCCGGATGGCATTCGCAACAAAGCACTCCCTAGCACACTCTCCCTGCTTCTAAATGATTGGCGCAGCAACGAAGATGCCTATTCCTTGCTGGTCGGAGACTGCCAAGCCCCTGAGACCAACCCAACATGGCTTGCACTAGCCATCAATCTGATGATTTGCCGGGGCGATTGGGAATCTGCTGAATCTTTATTGGCTAAGGATGGTACCCATTCGACACTGGCTGGCTTGCGCGGCCTGCTGACCCTATTGCAAGGCAATACCGAAGCCTCAATCAAACAATTTCAGGAAGGCTTGGCACTGTTGCGCAAAGAACAAGGCTCCATTAAAGGCTTGTTTCCAAGCTTCATTGGCTACTTTCATATCTATGCACTTTATCTGCGCAATGCACCCGGCGACATGGAAGAAGCTGGGAAACTGATGGTGCATGGCATGGATAATGTCGTGTTCCGCACCGGATATGAATTCTTGGGGTGGGTGTCCTTGCTTGAGTTGGCCGAAAAATCGGTGTTGCCTAAAGTCCATGAACAATTAAAATACACCATTCAGTCACCTTGGCCTTTCTGGATAGGCTTGTTGGTGCTGGCCCGCTATCAATCAGGCAAAGCTTTGATGGACTACCTACCTACCATGAAACGGTTTCATGATCTGGCTAAGTCCAATGAATTGAATTGGTTGGCAGCGGAAATGGCCGCATTTATCGCCATGGCGGACCCGTCAGCGGAAGAACATCTAACACTAGCATCGGACTTTGAAACCCAGCATGGTTGCAAATTGCTGCTAAACCGCATACAACGTGAAGAACTCTGGGAACGGGCATTAAAAGCCATTTCCAACACCACGATAAGGAAGCCTAGGGAAAGCAAAGAAAAAGTCCCCATTGAAACCAGGCTGGCCTGGTTCGTCACACCAGACATGACTCAATCGATTGGTTATAAAGTCGAAATCAAGGAGCAATCCCGCAACGCCAAAGGGGGCTGGAACAAAGGCAAGGCCGTGTCATTTAAGCGCATGCGCGAAAATGCCACCGATATTCAGGGACTGAACGAACATGATGTACGCTCCGTCTCCCACATTTCCGTGGACCGTTGGAACAACACTTATCAGTTGAGCGAACGGGGTTGGCTGGCATTGGCGGGACATCCCAACCTATTCTGGAAAGATAGCGGGGTCGCGCTGGAATTAGTCGCCGCCGAACCGGAATTGCGCGTCAAGAAATTGCCCAAATCTGCTCAAGTGAGCATTAGCTTCTGGCCGGAAATCCATGATGAGCAGAAAGTGGCCATCACCACGGATGGGCTTACTCGCTTGAAAGTCATCGAGCTTAAGCCCGAACATCACCGGCTCGCCGGCATCCTCGGCAAAGGGCTGGAAGCACCGTTACTAGCCCAGGAACGCATTCTTGCCAGTCTTAGCTCAGTGTCTTCCCTAGTCACTATCCATTCCGACATTGGCGGGGCTGAACTGGCTGCCGCAGAAACCGTCGAGTCGGACCCGCGTCCACGCATTCAGTTGGTCCCGGAAGACGAAGGACTGCGAATAGCCCTGCTGGTGCGTCCTTTTGGCGAACAAGGCTCTTATCATGCCCCCGGCGCGGGTGGTGCGGGATTGATTGCCGACATCGGCGGCAAACGGATGCAAACCTTGCGCGATCTTGAACTGGAAAAAAAGCTGGCAAATGAAGTCCTTTCACTCTGCCCGTCATTGCTGGACAAAGTGGAAGAAACCCAATCTTGGCAATGGCTGGCCCAAGATGCCGAAACCAGCTTGGAAGTGTTGTTGGAACTGCATGACATCGGCGAGAAAGCCTTGGTGGAATGGCCGCAAGGCGAAAAATACAAACTCATGGGCCAAGCCGGTTTGAACCGGTTTAGCGTCAAAGTCCAACAACATCGGGACTGGTTCAGCCTCAGCGGCGAGTTGAAACTGGACAACGGCGAAATCATCAATATGCAGCGCTTGTTGGAGCTAACCGCAGGCAGTCGGGGCAAGTTCATTCGCTTGGACGAAAACCGCTTCCTCGCGCTAACCGATGCCTTCCGCAAACGCTTGGACGATCTGCGTAGCTATTCCGAAAAACATGGCAAAGACCAGCGCCTGAATGCCTTGGCCCTGCCAGTGATGGAAGAAATTGCCGAGGAAGTGGGCGAATTCAAGGGCGATGCCGCTTGGCGCAAACAAGTTGACCGACTGCGCCAAGCCGAGCAGTACGTGCCTAAGCTACCCTCCACCATGCAAGCCGAATTGCGCGATTATCAAGTTGAAGGGTTTGAATGGTTGTCTCGGCTATCGGCTTGGGGCGTAGGCGCTTGTCTAGCCGATGACATGGGCTTGGGCAAAACCCTGCAAGCCATCGCGGTCATCTTGACCCGCGCCGGCGAAGGTCCCACCCTCGTCATTGCCCCAACCTCCGTGTGTTTCAATTGGCAAAACGAATTGGACCGCTTCGCCCCCACCTTGAATGTCCGGGTGTTAGGCTCAGGCGACCGGCAACAACTGATCGACAGCCTACAACCCTTGGATTTGTTGATTTGCAGCTATGGTTTGCTGCAACAAGAAAGCGTCGGGGAATTGCTGGCCAGCGTGAAATTCCGCACCATCGTGTTGGATGAAGCCCAAGCCATCAAAAACCCTGCCACCAAACGTTCTCAACAAGCCATGGCCTTGCAAGGCGAATTCAAGCTCATCACCACCGGAACCCCGGTGGAAAACCACCTCGGCGAATTGTGGAACCTGATGCGCTTCGTCAATCCGGGCCTGTTGGGTTCTTTGGAAAGCTTTAACCGCCGTTTTGCCGGGCCTATCGAGCGCAACCAAGACCGCGAAGTCAGGCATCGGCTTAAAAAACTCATCCAGCCCTTCATCCTGCGCCGGACCAAGTCCCAAGTCTTGAACGAACTGCCGCCGCGCACCGAAATTGAGTTGCAGGTTGAACTCAGCGAACAGGAAATGACCTTTTACGAAGCCTTGCGCCGGAACTTGGTGGATGAATTGTCAGCGGCTGACACCCCAATAGAAGACAAACGCTTCAAAGTCTTGGCGGCCATCACCAAACTGCGCCGCGCTTGTTGCAACCCGCAATTAGTCGCACCCGGATTGGGCTTGACCAGCAGCAAACTCGAACTGTTTGGCGAAGTGCTGGACGAATTGCTGCAAAACCGCCACAAAGCCTTGGTGTTCAGCCAATTTGTCGATCATCTCGACATCATCCGCGCTCATCTCGATGAAAAGAAAATCAACTATCAATACCTGGACGGGCAAACCCCGGCCCCGGAACGCAAGAAGCGAGTGGAAGCCTTCCAAGCCGGTCAAGGCGATGTGTTTTTAATCAGCCTCAAAGCCGGCGGCGTTGGGCTTAACCTGACGGCGGCGGATTATGTCATCCACATGGACCCGTGGTGGAACCCGGCGGTGGAAGACCAAGCCTCCGACCGCGCCCACCGCATTGGTCAGCAACGCCCGGTCACAGTTTACCGTTTAGTCACCAAAGGCACGATTGAAGAGCAGATTGTTTCCCTGCACCGGCAAAAGCGCGACCTCGCCGATAGTTTGTTGGAAGGTGGCGAAATCAGCGGCAAGATCGGCGCGGAGGATTTGTTGCAGTTGATGCGGGGTTGAAAAATTACAGTTGGAGCGCCAAAGCTTGCTTTGGCTGTTGGCTAATTCCCAAGCTCCAGCTCTCATCGTTATAAACAAGTCCAGCCAAGCCAGAAAAGCCGTCATTTCGGCATGGATGCCGAAATCCAGGCCATGGACGGTAACCCATCGGTTGTGCAAAAGCTTGATTCATGGGACTTGCCAAGCCCTTGTTACCGTCTGTGGATACAAGGGCATCTGTTGTGACCCACAGTTTGCCATCCTTGGACGATGGATTCCGGCATCCCTGACCGGAATGACGGGACTCCAACATTTGTGTATAACGTCGAGAGTTCCAGCTTGGGAACCCTTGTTTTACAAGCTCTAGCTTGCTGCGAATTAGGAAGCTGGAGCTTCCAATCCCACGTTCCCAAGCTGGAGCTTCACTGCCATTAAGTTAAGCAAAAAACCGCCAGATTTGCGATGATTATACGATTTTGAGTCAACAATGGTTAATAAGAGCATGCGTTGGAAACCAGTCTGACACTCATTTTGGGCATTGCGTTCAAATACCTTCACCGCTGGACGGGCCATGCATTCACGCGGGTTCGCAGCCTGACGTTTGAAGTGGTGCTGGCGATGGTGCTGCGGAAAAGCGTGAAATCCCTGCAAAACGTCGCGAACGAGGCGATGTCCTGG
>CAIOOA010000133.1 GCA_903859815.1 uncultured Methylococcaceae bacterium
CATTGCCACTGCTTTCAGATGAGCGCCGCCAATATCCCAACCCATGTATTCAATCAACATCGTGTCGTCCTAGGTCAATTTCGATAGCCTGGGGCATGGAAGTCGAAAGCGACGGTAATTGATGAGTAAAAAGTAGATTGATGACCCAAGCCGCAGGATTTCCACCCAGCGCAAGTCGCAAGCCTGCATAAGATGTCGTCAAACGGGGATTGACCTCAAGAATGATTGGTCCGCTTTCAGTTAGAATCAAGTCGATGCCTACATATCCCCATAGTTCGGGCATGGCACGGGCAATGTCTTCGGCAAGCCGTTGCCATCTGCCATCCACATCGGTCAAGGCATTGACGGTCACTCCATGCAATCTGAATCCATCGCCCTTCTCTACAATGTGCTGACGGTTGCAAGTCAATAGCCGCGCTTTTCCAGCAGCCAATAAAACCGACAAACTGAGGGCATCTCCTTTCAGCAATGGCTGCACGACCCATTTTTGCGAAGGATTCAATTCAAGTGTTTCGCCTTGGTCACGGATGATGTGAATGTCCTCACAACCTAAACCATCATCAGGTTTTACCACCCAAGCCTTGCCCGTCAAGTCCATACTTCCATCCAAGGCTAAGCTTGGAACCACTGGCAAGCCAAATTCAGCCAACCGCTTCGCGGTGGCCATCTTGCTGGCCGCTAGGCGAACAGCGACAGAGGGGGAGGTCAATAGCCACTTGCTGACGTTTTCCACATCCAAGCAAAGCTGTTCTAGAATACCGTTATTTTCCGGCGCAATAGGCCAGACGGCATCGCATTGGCTAATCCATGCTGTCCATATTGATTGGAACGAGTCGGGTTCGTCAACCCACACCGTTTGCACGCGATCAACGAACAAGGGCGGTGCAAGACGGCTATCGCGCATGACAACTAATTCCACACCAACAGGCGTGTCGAGAAGGTCACGAAGCACCGCTCCCAACATTATCTCACCTTCGCAAGCCAAAGACGGGGGAATGGTTTCGTTGCGCATTCCGCCACCGGTAATATATTCCATCACTAAAATTTTCAAGCGAGCGCCCTGTGCAAATCATACCCGTAATCGATCTGATGGGGGGAAATGTCGTCCATGCCAAAAAAGGCCAACGCGACCATTACAAACCCATTCAAACCCCTTTGTGCAAGGGCTCCATGCCTCACGCTGTCATTGACGGTTTGAAAGGTATTCATGACTTCAAAACACTCTATGTGGCCGATTTGGATGCGCTGACGGGGATTGGCAATCACGATGCACTGCTTCTCAGCCTACAAGAAAATTATACGGATTTGCAATTTTGGATAGACCGGGGAATGCCGCATAACGGGCAACCATACCCGACGAGTAAAAGTGTATCTGTCATCGGAAGCGAGTCCTTGACGAGCGAACACCTAGGAATCTTGCCACAAATTGGCAAGCAATTCATCCTCTCATTGGATTTCATGGGTGAAACGTTACTGGGCGACCAAAACCTATTGCGTAATCCCAGCATTTGGCCTGATACCATCATTATCATGAGTCTTGCCCATGTCGGTTCTAACGAAGGGCCAGATTTTAAGCGTCTTTCCTGGTTTAGGGCGCAATGGCCGGGGAAACAAATCTTTGCAGCGGGGGGGGTTAGGCACGCGGACGATCTGAGCCGTTTAGCTAAATTGGGGATTGACGGCGCATTGATTGCCAGCGCCATACATTCGGGTGTCATAGGACACTCGGATTTTAAGCACTATGGCTGATTGTTGACAGGACTGTGAATCCCTACGGAAAAACTTGTTTACCCCACTAATGGCAAGGTTGCCCCACGGTAGGGGCAACGCTTCCATCTCGCCGCTCGTTAGTTAGGGGCGAAGGGGTGCTTGATCGAGCCTTTTTGGGCTACGACTTCGGCAGCCGTAGGCTTGCCTTCAACGGCACGCTTGATGGCTTCGCGGGTGGCTTTGTAGTTGAAGTCTTGAATCTTCGAATCGTCCTCAGCCAACCAATGGATGAAAACACCTACGCAGATAAAAATATCGTCAGCTTCGTCGGCAGGAATGGTGCCATCAGCCACGGAATCGGCAACAGCTAAAGCAACCCCGCGCTGAGCAGGGCCAAACATTTGCACGGCTTGCTTGCCATTTTTGATGGTGACTTTGTTAAACAAAATGGTATTTGGCTTAACTGCCAGGTTAGGGGCAACAACGGCCAGCAAGGTGCTGAAGCCGTCCTTGTTGTTGACCAAGGCGTTGGCGAATGCCGTTTCAGCGCTGCTGCCACGGGGACCCATGATCAGGTCAATGTGAGCAATTTCGTTGCCATCACCCACTAAAGACTCGCCTATCAGCAATTTATTAATTTTCGCCATTTGCTTCTCCTCTTGTAATTTAAAAATGGTCAGGATTTTATAGTCAACGACATTGCCTTGTCTTTAATTAATTTTTAAGAAAAAAACAATGTCAAAATTTGGCTTAAAGCTAGACTCACAAACCGGGTGACTAACCGGCCTCAAGCAGCCTTTCTAGCCTCACCGCCAGCAGACAGGCCACCGTTAGGTCAGCAGTCGTGCCAGGATTGATTCCGGCTGACTTGAACTCGGTATCTACCTTCCGAATAATCCGCATGGCTTGCTCGGGTCTGCCGGAAACGGTCAGGGCTTGCTCGACCAGCGTCATTCTATCCGTCACCATCCTAGTGAATCGGGCTCCAAACTTGCGCTCAATATGGCTATCCGGTAATGCTACCAGCAATCCCGTGAAGACGCCAACAGTTGCCCATTGTTCATCACCCCATAGACTTAGCCAACTATGATAACGTGGAATCATCAAATCAAAAACAGTTGCGTAGTAATTAGTATATTGACTAGCGATGCTATCCCGCCCGGCAGCGATTTTCATGGCCTCTTGCAAGGTCACCGTCGGTGTCGAGTTTACATCTTCTGCCTCTGATTCACCCAAACCACCGGGGGCAGCCAAGCGTATGGCCTGATACACCCAACTGGCATCTTCGAGCGTGGTTTTATCCAGCACCAACCTAACATTCTCAAGTAAATTCAATGTCTTATTGCCATTTAGGCATGCTTCCAATAACGGGGCCGCCAGCAATACGATACCCAGATTCGTGTTGCATCCGACCGCTTTTCGTGTGTCGGCAATGGCCCGGTAAATCCTTTCCCCCAAAGATAGCACAGGATCACACAACGGCGGTGCACTAGCTTCGGCACTACGACGAAAATCCTCCACCGTCATGTCGTGGCCCGCAGAATGGACACTGACATTGCCAGGTTTGAATGCCTGCAACTCGGACTCACAGGCTTCCAAATAAGCTTGTTGCAGCTTAGCAGGGGAAATAGCCATCAGCTTGCCACCGCTGATTCACGCAACGAGTGGAAGGCGCACAGGGAAAGAAAATCATCCACCAACAAATCGGCAATAATGACCTCGCTCACGCTTTGCAAGCCTTTCCAAGCTGGTACGCTATTGATCTCGATGACCGTATAGCGGCCTTGGGCATCGCGTATTATATCCACTCCGGCATAGGCCATGCCGATGGATTTGACGGCATCCTCGGCAAGTTGGCACAACAGCAAATCATCCAAGCGCACGGGTTCGCAGCGCCCGCCTTGGGCAACATTGTTAAGCCACGTTTTGCCGTAACGACGCATCGCCGCCACTGTTTTTCCATGAATGACAAACACCCGAAAATCATGTGATTGTTCACTGCATTGAACAAAACGTTGCAGATAGAAAACGCCATTACTATCAGCTAAATTTTCCAAGTCTTCCACTTTCTGATGTCGTTGCAAACCTTCGCCTTGGGAACCGAACACAGGCTTGCTAACCATTTCGTGCCCGCTTTCCAACTCCTGCTTTGCTAAATTGACAGCCTCTTCCCGATTATTGACCACCCAAGCCGGTGGCGTGGGCAAACCGGCTAGGCGCAACAGAAAACTCGTCATGCCCTTGTCCACCGTCCTCTCAATTGAACGGGCATCATTATAAACCGTGCAGCTTAAATGTTTCAGCCCGTGCAAAATATCGAGGTAAAACGTCACCTGTTCCAGCGAACCGCCGGGAATGCCGCGCACGAATGCGCCGACTGGCAAACGATCCTCAAACCCTGGAATGACGATGGGGGAACTATTGCCGTCCAAATTCAACTGGCATTCAGTCAAAGACACATAGCGGGCTTCAAAACCACGAGCGGCAAAGGCGCGTTTAAGCCTAGCCCCGTGCCAGCCGGGTTCGTCGGTGAAGATGACGATTTTTTTTGGGATTGGCAATGCGGTTTTCAAGTGGACAGTGGAGTGTGGCTGCGGATTTTTTTGCGTCATTTACCAAATGGTTTCCAACCCTGCCAATGCGTGTAACTGTTGATCGGCAGTAATCTAAAGGGGTGCAATAAACAAATTATCAAACATCCTCTAAGGTTAAGGCCATTTTGTAAGTTTTACACTTGATGAGATTTGTTATTGTACAGGCATTCCTTAATCCCTCATCAATTTCACTAGCAATGATTAAACCATGCACTTCATATTCAGGGAATTTTGCTTGAACCAAACCAATATACATTGCTATTTGCCCAAATACTGCATAAGTTGCCTTACCTGCTTTTAATTCAACTACTAATAACTTCTTATCCTTTTCGAGCAACAGGTCAAGCCTTACATTTCCAATAAAGTATTCTGATCCAATAAGTTGATATTCTGGAAATAAATCCATAGTTTGCCGTTTTAATGTATTGTGTAAATCACGCTCATAAGTGAATCTCGAATCTGCTGATTCAACTTCCTCAATTAAATCAGATTCATGAGCAATTGGTGGTTCCCCACCAAAATCAAGTATAAAATTGTGATATTGAATTATGGCATTTCGGGCACCTCCATTTCCATAATCACCAACGCTACGCTTAGCACCACCAATATCATAAAGTTTCCTAATCTTACCAATTTCTCCCGCATCAGATATTTCTAATATGTTTTTTCCATAGTCACGCGACAGATGATTTAATCCTGACATATAGCTATTTATTGTGCCTGAAGTAAATCGCTGGGAAAGAAGATAGTTCTTGAATTGGTCTTTCATTGATAGATTTCTCGATGCTTATTTTGATGTTGCCACGCTCCCGGCATGGGAACGCAACCTTATCCGCTCCTGCGGATTACCATACTGGGCGGCAAAGCGTTCCCAATCCTGTCTCATTTGGAATATTGGCTTTGCCTAGGGAGATTTTCTTTCCAAGGACGTATGGCGGACAAAGCATCCCTCATGGATTCCATCGCCATTTCCGATTCATAAAAGACTTGTGCACGCATCCAATAACCATCAGACAAACCTAGTAAGCGACACAGGCGCAAGTCAATATCCACCGTCATGGGTTCACGGCCCTCTAAAATTCCATTAATGCGCTCCTCGGGTATGTTGATTTCCAAAGCTAACCGGTCAGTCGTAATTCCCATTGGTTTCATGAATTCCTCATACAATAATTCACCCGGCGTTACAGGGCTAATTTCGCGCATTGGTAAACGTCTGTCTTTGAATAGGGCTTCGGTATCTTGGCATTTGAATGATTCAATCATCTAACAATTAGCTGATTCCCAAAAAACTATCCCCCAAACGACTTCTCCAATAACTCCTCATCCAATTGACCGGCATGGAAACTGTTGCCGGTATCCATATTGGTGACGATCACCTGAGCCGGACTGAACAGCATGGCATCGATTTTGAAAAAGTCATAGCCGCTGTCTTTGAATACTTGGGCAAAAGGTTTGCCGTAGTCATTTGAAACCGAACTGGGTAGTTTATTGGCTAGGTCTTTCGCCGCTTCATCACCACCTTTGACCAATAGATGCGCAGTCCCGCCAAACAAGATGGCATCGTTGGTGCGCCCCATGGCCTGCACGAATTTAGGATGCGGTGGTGGCACGGGGGCCGAGGCCACACCGTCGATGATATTGTCCAAGGGGAAGTGCAGGGAATGCGCTTTATGCAGTGCCACTTCCAATACTCGGGAAACGACTTGCATCCCACCCGCCAAGCTGCTGGTTGGGGTTAGAATGACGCTGATCTTGGTCGGGTCCAGTTGACAGGCTTTGGCCACTTTGTCGATCAATTC
This sequence comes from uncultured Methylococcaceae bacterium, assembly GCA_903859815.1. Lineage (GTDB taxonomy): Bacteria > Pseudomonadota > Gammaproteobacteria > Methylococcales > Methylococcaceae > Methylumidiphilus. Next base: position 6,104 of record CAIOOA010000133.1, read on the forward strand.
CACGGGCGGAATCTTGTCGACCTCCAACACGATGACGGTCTCCTCGCTGGTGTCGCGATAGCCTAGTTCTTGGTAAAGTTCTTCCACTGGAATTTCCACGTCATCTTTAAGCTTGACGGCCAAAGCACGGGCCGGGCCTGAGCCTAATGCGTAAAATGCACCTTTACCCTCACCATGGGAAAGGCTCCATCCCGCATATTGGCTACCTAGGCAGGAAATAACCGGGTTGCTGGAATGGACGTTGACCATCGTCGGCCAGCCGGCGAAAGGGCCGCTTTGGGTCAGAGTGACGGTTCCTAACCCACCCATGCAAATTTCTCCAATTAACCTACCGGCCTCCAAACAACCGAGGGCTTCGATACCAGCATCGATGAGGATGGCACCATTGGCAAGCTTGCCGATCTTCAGTCTCAGCTTGTCGGCATTGGCAATCAAATGTTTGACGATGGGTAAAGCGTGTGCATTGACGCTAACAGGTTGTGTCATGATTGTTCTCAATTTTCGTAGAGGGTAAGTATTAATTCATTTTCCGCTAATTTTACCAATATTTCGGCATCTTGCCTGTTTTCACATTGTACATGCACCGTGCATAGTGGCTGTCCAGCCTCGATCAGTGTGTTCGCATCAGGAATGTCCGCACAGATCGCAGGCCAAGAAAACCCCACCGGGATGGTCAGTGTGGATGGACTGTATACAATCCGCATGGCCCGGACAGGGCCGGTTTGCCGAGGTGTTTCTATATAATTGCCCTGACAAGCGGCTAGGTGCAAAGCCAATAAACCTAGGGGGAAATCCTCATCGTACAATGCCATGGTCGCACTCGGTCTAGGGTTAACCTCCAAAGCCAAGCACTTGCCGTTTTGCACAACGAAATCCAAACTATTCAGCCCCACCAAACCACACTCTACTGTCAACACCCTTGCATAATGTTCGACCGCCAAGCGTTGCGTTTCACTCAAATCGGCACGATTGATTGCCCCGGCAAACAAAAACGGCTGGGCTGAGTCATGCTTGGCACACCATTGGGTATTGAACCCTATGGCTTGAATTTCCCTTCTATGAGCCAAGAACAGCAAAGAAAAGACATCGCTACATATATAGCGCTGAAAATAAGCGCCCCTTTCCATGATCAGATTGTTGGCGAAAAAGACTACACCTTTGCCACCTTGACCGCAGATGGGTTTGACAATCAAACCTTCGGTTTGATGCGGTTGAACAAAGTGAGTTTCCGGGTGAGGAATTCCGAGTCGATTCAACAGTGGGAAAAAATTTCGCGGATTATTGATTAGATCAAGCGTCTCCGAGTGATTGCCTAGCAAAGTGCCAATTTGCGCAAGCTTCTCCACCAGCACCGGTCGGGTATCAATGCCGCTGCCATACACAATGGCGCAACGGCGATGACTCTGGGCAAAATCATTGGCCCAACTCAACAAACCGGCTTCATCAAAACCTTCGGCTGTTGGCAAAACAGTCACACACTGTTCAGCATATTGGCGCGTATCAGAATCTGAAAATAAATCAATGGCATAGGCACGTATCCCTGCACGGATGGCGGACTGGGCAAGTATTCTGGCAGATTGGGCAATCAGCAGTAAATCCATACCAATATTGGGTCGCACCATTGCAAGTTCTATTGAGAATTGCAAATTTAGCTTTGTCGAGACAATACCGTCATTGCAGGTCAAGTACGCAAAATATCAATCGACGGCATACAAGCTTCCGGCAAAATATCGGCTCCGCGATTACGAGGGCTGGCAACCAGAAAATCCAGCCCATCATGGCGCTGCCTAGCCAATGCGACCAAATTTGCCGCACCTTCAGGCGTTTCAACCAAACAAAAACCAGTGGGACCCCAAGATGTTTGCCCGATGCCTACGGCCCCTTGTTGCTGCAACCAAGTCATCGCATCGCCGACTTCGGGGCTGGTGAAACGCCCCCCTTGGACCGGGGCAAAATGATCGCCCACGGAATTTTGCAATTCAGTGATGACAGCACCAAATCCATGAATATCGGCTTCAGCTATCGCGGGCAATGCCTGCATCATCAACAAATGGCATAAGCGTGCTGTTTCAGCGACAGGAAACAATGGCAGCGTTTTGAATGCCTCCACCTCCTGCTTGCCGTGCAACCCCTGTCCGCGCCGGTCAAACACGAGGATAAAGCGCCATAAGGGGGGGACTTCCATTCGCGAAAGCAATGGTGGGGTCGCCGTGCCAATTCCGCGCCCCCCGTCAACAACCAAGCCACCTTGCTCAAACACGGCTATGCCTATCCCCGAGCGTCCACCTCGCTCAATGGCCTTGGCAATGTCTCGCACCCCTAAACCAAGCCCATGAAAACGTGCCATTCCCATACCCACCGCCAACGCGAGCTGTGTTCCAGATCCCAAACCAACATGTTCGGGTATGGCCTCGTGGATGCGGATGGATAAATTGCAATTCATTCCCAAGTTATCTGCAATCTTGCGGGCAGCCTTTGCGGCACGCTCACCGGAAGGCCCATCCACTTCCAATTCATCTGAACCGCTGATGCTCAGCCGGGTGGCAATTTCATTGACTCCCACACCTATGCTGCCAAACTGCCGCCCCAAAGTACCGCCCAAGTCAATAAAACCCATGTGCAGTCGAGCCGGGGCAAATACACTGACCGAATATTGATGATCGTTGTTAGGGACGCCAAGCATGGTGAGTCTGAACAAATAAAGGTTGAATGGGCTACCAGGGGTAGGTCAAGTTTCGATGGTTGACAATCCTAGGGCATGGGATGGCATTTGTCGACTGGTTGAAGTTAACTTGTGATAGATCCCTATCAAGCGATATTGCTCTGTTTGCCACTCAAATAGCCTTATAATGAATCGGTTATTAGGCAAAGACATAAGCATAGCCCCGACCTTCCCAAAATTCCTTACGATGGCATTGGGCTTGCTTGATTAAAAATCATCATCGATTTAATCGATAATTCACCCAAATCGAACTATTCTCAACCTAGGGGGATCGAGTCATGAGCGCCAAGACCTATTCAATGACGAACACGCCAATCAACGGAGACACGTACACCGGTCTCGACCAGATAGTGAATTTTATTTATGCCGACAATGGCCTCGCCGGAGCTAACGATGCCAAAGAAATTGCATCTGGGACGGTGGCAGCCAACCGCATGAATCAGATTATCATCGAGGCTGCGAACGTGACAGGCGCCGCTGCAAACGGGGTGTTTAGCGCCGATGATGTTGTGGCGATGAATACTTATATACGGGACAACTACTTAGATGAATGGACAAGTCTGCATGGAGACGATGAAGCCACCACAGAAACTGGGTTTCATCTCGTCCAGAATGATGGCTCGAACCTTCAATACCGTGGGGACAACTTCATCAACACGGTAGCCGATGGCATCTACCACATGGGTTTCGCGATACAAGATGGCCGCTTCCTTAACGAGGACGGCGCCCCAAATGCCACCGTTGAGAAAGTCGCAGGCTGGTTAACTCAATTTTACACTGACCATTCCAACACCGGCAGCGGTTTGGATCGTATTACTGACTTAGTCATGGCTGACGCAGGCTTGTCCGCAGTGTCGCCTGAGAGCGACATAGAGCAAGGCGCTGATGCCGCAAATGGCATGAATAATATGATCCTAGCAGCCATGCAAGTGACTGGCGCTTATGCAGATGGTTGGATTTCCACAGAAGACTTGCAAAATATGAACGCTTGGTTAAGGAGTGACGACAATCGTTTAGCCACATGGACGTCGCTGCATGGAGACGACGAAAAAAATGAGGAAACGGGCTTTCATCTCGTACAGAATGATGGAGCCAATAACCGCTACTTCAACCAGAACTTAGTCAACACTGTCGCTGATGGCATCTACCACATGGGATTTGAAATCAAAAACGGCACTTTCCTCAATGAAGACGGGAATTCCAACGCCAAATTGAGCGACGTAGCCGATTGGCTTAACTACTTTTACGTTGATCAATCCAGCACTGGAACTGGGCTGGACAAAATCGTCGATACCATCAAGTCCGATGCCGGACTGGCTCGCTACACCTCCGCCTCTGACATTAATCAAGGCGCTAGCTATGCCGATCAACTGAATCATTTTGTAATTGATGCAATTGATGCGACGGGAGCGATGGCGGATAACTGGATAACCTCTGAAGACATGCTGGCAATGAACCAGTGGATACGCTCAGACACAGCTCGCCTAGACCAATGGACCTTGTTGCATGGCGACGACGAAACGGGTTCAGAAACAGGATATCACTTGGTGCAGAACGATGGTGCCAACACTGTGTATTTTGGTCAAAACCTAATAAACACCGTTGCCGATGGAATCTACCACATGGGTTTTGATATTCAAAATGGACGATTCCTCAACGAAGATGGCACCCAAAACGCATACTTGACAGATGTGGCCTCATGGCTTAATTATTTCTTTAAAGGGACCACCTTGGTGTATGGAAGCAATGCCGCTGATGCGATCCAAGGCAGCGATGATGCCGAGGATATAGAAGGATTGAATGGTAACGATAACATCCTTGCAGGGGGAGGTGACGACCTAGTCAATGGTGGGTATGGCGACGATAACCTCAAAGGTGAAGCTGGGAATGACATTCTCGTTGGAGGCTTGGGCAACGACAAGCTGGACGGCGGCGAAGGCTCCGACACCTACCGCGTCGGCGGCAGCCTGGCCGGGGGCTGGTCCAGCTTCAACGGCTACGACACCTACGCCGACACCGGCAGCGGCGGCTACGACATCATCAAGGCCATAGGCACGGGCGACGTGGACATCGGCCTCGCCAGCTTCGGCCCGCAGTCCGGCATTGAGGCCGTCGACATCAGCGAGGCGGGCGGCAACGTCCGGCTGCTCGGCAGCGACGCGGCCAACCTCCTCGACTTCCGCGGCGTCAGC
>CAIOOA010000134.1 GCA_903859815.1 uncultured Methylococcaceae bacterium
GCTAAAACGGTCAGATAAGCATCTGACGATTTCTGCGCACGTTCGAATACAGTTTGGTAATCGGCGGGATTGCTTAACCGATGGTCGCGAGGGAAGCCGAAGCAAGCCGCAGCCAAGCCTTAAACGCTGACTGTCAGTCTTTTGCGTCCCTTTGCACGACGGGCATTGATCACATTGCGTCCGCCATGGGTTTTCATTCTGGCCCGAAATCCATGAGTGCGGGCTCGTTTGACTTTGCTGGGTTGATAAGTTCTCTTCATTACTGTTCTGCCTTAAAATTCGGGTCTGAGGTGCGACATAAAAAGACTCACAATGTTAGGTGATGTGCCTATGCCGTGTCAATGACTTGTCGCATTTCTTGCCATATTCTTCTTGGTTTGTGCTGACTTGTCGATCAATCCAGCATAGACCACCTATATGACAAAATGGTTCAATCCCCCGGAATTTGATGTGCGTTGGTCAGGCAGGGGACGCTAAACCGTGCAAAATCACCGCTTAAACGTAGTGCCGTCAGGTCTTTGCCCCACAGGCAGCCGGTATCCAAGCAATAACAATTATTTTCCACATGGTAGCCCAATGTGGACCAATGTCCGAAAATGAGTGTCTCCCCCTCGCTCCTGCGACCCTGAACCCTAAACCAAGGCATTAGATGCGCGGCCTGAGAGCCTAGCCCTCCCTTTTCCTTCATGTCCAACACACCGTTGTGGTCACAGTAGCGCAAGCGCGTGAAACAGTTGGTGATGTAACGAATGCGCGGCCATCCTTCCAGTATTTCCGACCATTGGTTTGGCAAATCGCCATACATATGATCGAAAAACCCACCCCCGTCCTTTTCACGCAACACAGCCTCCACTTCATGCGCACATCGTGTAGCGGTGTCCATGTCCCATTGAGGCGGCAAACCGGCGTGAATCAGGTAAAATTTGTCTCCAGAATGTAATAATGGCCGCGTGCGTAGCCAATCCAGCAGCTCTTCCCGGTCCGGCGCGGCTAAAATGTCGCCAAACGTGTCTCGGCGCTTGGTTTTGGACGCTCCACAGGCAACCGCCAGCAAGTGTAAATCATGGTTCCCGAGGACAGTGACCGCTGAATCGCCTAAGTTTTTTATGAAACGCAGTGTTTCCAAAGATTTCGGACCCCGATTGACGATATCGCCTACAAAATAGAGGCGGTCAAGGGCAGGGTTGAAGGCGATTTTTTCCAGTAAAAGCTGAAGTTCGCCAAAGCAACCTTGGACATCGCCTATGGCATAGTTAGCCATGGCTGTTAATGCAGCACACGCGGGACGGCGAGCGTAAACGAGGGGATTTCAGCGTCAAAGGCTTCGCCTTCGTCACTGACTAATAAATATTCGCCACGCATCACGCCTACTGGGGTTTCGATCATGGCAGCGCTGGTGTAGCGAAAACAATCGCCCGGAGAAAGATGCGGTTTCTCGCCCACCACGCCCTCGCCCCTGACTTCTTGGATTTTGCCATTGGCATCGGTGATGACCCAGTGCCTAGCCAAGAGGCGGGCAGGCATTTCGCCCCTGTTGCAAATGGTGATGGTGTAACTGAACACATAACGATCTGCTTCTGGCGTGGATTGGGATTCCAAATAATTGGAGACGGCGTCGATTTCGATTTGGTGTTTCATGTTGATGCTGCTTATTACGGGAGCCAGTTTGGCGATTGATGGATAGTTTAATACCTGGCACACGGTAAAGGCTATGCTTTAAAGCCACTTGTTGCTCTAGGTGGCATCAATCTGTGAACTGGCGGCTATCCGCGATGCGCTGCAAAAACTGGATGAAATGACCGTAACGGTTCCAGCCACTGCATGGCTTAAAAAAATTGCAGCAAGGTTTTTCTAGCCATATCAGGCAATAGAGAAAATCGACTTTTAAGTATTTATGACAATAAGGTAACTAAAGTGCATATACATATTTTGGGGATTTGCGGAACCTTCATGGGCGGTTTGGCCTTGATGGCGCGGGAGTTGGGGCATAAGGTCACAGGTTCGGACCAGAACGTTTACCCGCCGATGAGCACACAACTGGAAAGCCAAGGCATTCTGTTGCACAAGGGCTATGATGCCGCCAACTTGGAGCCACGGCCCGACTTGGTGGTGATAGGCAACGCACTCTCTCGCGGCAATCCAGAAGTGGAAGCCGTGCTAAACCTTGGCCTACCATACACCTCCGGGCCACGCTGGTTGTATGAGGCAGTGCTGAAGGAACGTTGGGTGCTGGCAGTGGCCGGTACGCATGGCAAAACCACCACCACCAGCATGTTGGCGTGGATTTTGGAATGCGCCGGGGTCAATCCAGGGTTTTTGATCGGCGGCATCCCATTGAATTTTGGCATCTCCGCCCGACTAGGTTCAGCCCCTTATTTTGTCATTGAGGCCGATGAATATGACACCGCCTTTTTCGATAAGCGCTCCAAATTCCTGCACTATCTGCCCCGCACGGTCATCCTCAACAACTTGGAATATGATCACGCGGACATCTTTCCCGACCTCTACTCCATCCAAAAACAATTTCATCATTTCATTCGGACCGTACCGGGCAATGGGCTGATTGTCATGCCTTCCATCGACCAAAATCTAGCCGAAACCCTGCGCATGGGTTGCTGGACCCGGCAGGAAACCACCTCACTGAAAAATGAAGGCAACTCCTATTGGCAAGCCCGTTTGTTGAAGCCAGATGGCAGCGAGTTTGAAGTATGCAAAGGCGGGAGTGTGCGTGGTACGGTGAAATGGGAACTGACCGGCCTGCACAATGTCCGCAATGGACTCGCCGCCGTCGCCGCCGCTTGCCATGCCGGCGTGGAACCGGACAAAGCCGCCGAAGCCCTGAGCAAGTTCAAGAACGTCAAGCGCCGCATGGAAATTCGTGCCGTGGTCAACGACATCACGCTGTATGACGATTTTGCCCATCACCCCACCGCCATCGCCACCACCTTAGAAGGCTTGCGGGAAAAAGTCGGCAAGGCGCGGATTATTGCCATCTTGGAACCCCGCTCCAACACGATGAAACTCGGCGTTCATGCCGAAACCTTGGCGGGTTCGTTGAAAGCCGCAGACGTGGCCTATATTTATCAAGCCCCCGAACAAGGCTGGGAATTACGCGCATCGGAAGGCGTGGAAGTGTTTTCC
>CAIOOA010000135.1 GCA_903859815.1 uncultured Methylococcaceae bacterium
CGCCACAGAGCTTTTTCGTGCTCTGAACGGACAGGAATTGATTGCCGATGATCCGTCATGCGTCGTCACCATGCTAAGACTCGCGGAAGGCAGTCTGTCCGAGAAAGCGTTTGAGGACTGGATCAGGGCAAATACCAAACCCATCGGATTGACGGCTATATAGGGTAGGCGTAAGGAATCCTTACGCCTATCTGCAAGGCGCTTACTTGATCTGTTCGCAGATCAATTCAATAGACAATCATAGTAAAGTATAAAAATCCTGACGACCTAATATGCTGACTATTTCTACAGTATCATCTACCACGCGATAAAAAATGCTATCAACCCCGCACACGCTACGCTTATATCCTTTTCTGATAGGGTCTACAGCCTGATATAAATAGGGATTATCGGCTATCTTTTCAAAGTGATTAAATAGCGTATCATAATAAAAATCCGCTTGAGCTTCGCCGAATTATTTAACACCGTACCTATATATACACCGCAAATCCTCCTTACCATCTTCCGTTAACTTATAATTCCCCATTACGCCTCAACTCCTGCTTAAATTCCTCTCTAATCTCCTCGACAGTCTGGGTTATAAATCCGCTATTTTCTGACTTAATCAATCTAGCACGGATCATTTCTATCTCATTGTTACGTTCCCTTGCCCTCCGTATTAGATCATTCACGATTTCGCTTTTACTGCTGTATTCCTCGCTTTCAATCAAAGAATTTAACCAATTATCATTTGGTGTAGTAAAAGAAATGCTTTGCCTTGTCATTGCTATACCCTTGTAATGTGGTGCGTATGTGATTCACTTTTACACCACAACTGTGTCACAGGTCAAACGAGGAACACGAGCGGTGGGGGCTGGGTTGATTATCGGGCGCATCGCGCCTTTTTTCTTGAAAAAGGCTCAGAAAATAACAGGGTCAGGTCTTGCTTTTTGCCTGCCGCTTCATCGGCCCGATTGATGCGCTTCATGCCTTAGCCCGGTAGGGCGGAATAGCGACGCGCGGATTCCTCCGAATGCTGTAATCCAACCCATGCGGCGCATTACGCTCAAACGCTAATGCGCCCTGTGACTATAAGGATTGTGCCTTACCGCGTTACGGCTATAAGGATTGCGCCTTACCGAGTTACGGCGAAGATAGACCAAGCGGGGATGGAACCATCACGGGCTTGCCTCCAACGCGAAAAATTTACCGTGTCGGAATCAAGATAAATGGAACCATCTCGTAATTTTGTCGTGCCTGTAAGGGTTGTGACGTAAGTTTCAGTTCGACGACTACCTGTATCGTCATTAACCTTACTGCCTACATAAGACCAATCTGGGTTAGTGTGCTGGTGTCCATTCAATTCAGAAAACATAAGATGGACGAATTTAATGTCCCCGTCAGGAAGGAAATTATAGCAAGCTATGACATGCCATCCACTATGTCCGTTATGGCTTTCTCCGCCTTTTCCAATATTGATAGTAGTTTTAACTTCAAGCCCTTCTCCTAAGCCTTTTTTTGCATTTTTGTTAATTAAGTCTGGATATTTTTGATCGTGATTATGTTTGTATGGTGAGCAAGAATCTATAGAATTACTCAATATATTTGATACTAATCCTGAAAAGTTATTTCCTTGGATTAGGCTTTGCAAGGTCTGGCCGACTTCAACCGCCATGTTGCGATTTATTCTATGAATAATTGATTGTGTAAGGTTTACCGCATCTTCGATGTGATTTATTGTGAGTCCTTCGGGGAGAGGAACTTGCGGCCTGAAAAATTTACGTTCAAGCCGTGGTGATCGTGCGCCCGCTGCTTCGTCGTATGCGGCAACGACCAATGTACGCACGGGAATCCCTAAAGCTTTGGCGAGAGCTTCAAGAACTTGTATGGAGAAATTCTCTTTACCTGTTTCAACGCCTGACAAATATTGATAGCTAATGCCAGCATTCGATGCCAAGGTTTCTTGAGAAAGCTTTTGCTCTTCCCTGAGAGCACGAATGCAAGCCCCTATTATTTTTTGTGCTTCTGTCATGTAGCACAGTTTAGATGCATTGTTCTTGACAGTCTTTCAACTATAGGCGAAACTGCACAAATGTCAACATATCGCATCTATCAAGCAGATTGCTTTGGATGGCTGAAAAATCAGCCATCCAACAGCATTCATGCTGTCTGCACTGATCCGCCTTTCGGGATAGTCGAATTTTTGCCGCATGAGATTGCGAAATTACGCAGCGGACGGGGCGGGGTGTGGCGGCTCCCTCCTACCATTGGTGGGAGCAAGCGTGATCCTCTGCCTCGCTTCACTACTCTTTCCCCACAAGAGCGAGAACATGTACGGATATATTTCCGCGAATTTGGCGAAGCCTTAATGCCCGCTCTCGTTCCGGGGGCGCATATCTTTATTGCTGGGACGTCAATGCTACAGCACCTCGTCCAGGTTGGCATGTCTGAGGCTGGATACGAAGTTAGGGGAGCGGTTATGCGGTTGTATCGCGGCTTTCGTGGGGGGGATAGACCGAAGTTAGCGGAACAAGAATTTGCAGAGGTTTGCGTTACACCACGTGGCGCATATGAACCATGGATGCTATTTAGAAAACCGATTTCAGCGCCGACAGTTGCTGAAAACTTACGGATATGGGGAACGGGAGCACTTCGCCGCTTGAATGCTGAGCAGCCATTGCCGGACATTATCCAAAGTGGGAAAACACCGACAATAGAGACAGCGATTTCTAAACACCCCACATTGAAACCTCAACATATCTTGCGCATTCTTGTGCGCAGCCTTCTTCCTTTGGGAAAAGGCATCATTCTAGACCCCTTTGCAGGATCAGGCTCAACTGTAGCGGCCTGTGAGGCCGTCGGATATGAATCTATAGGGGTTGAAATAGATGACGAATATTTTTCTGTTATCAATGACAATATAAACGCGCTTACTGCAATATACACGAACTTCAAAGGGGATAGTCTAGAACTTACGCCAGAGCCCTCAGTTAAAAAGATTCTGAAACGTAAATTAGTAAATAGCTCTATCCAATCAGCGCTATTCTAAAAAACCTTAGTTTTTTAGACAATGCGCCAGCGATCGACCCTCGCCACTTGCGCCGCTACGATTCACAGCTTAGGATTTAAGGCACGAAAAAAGGCCGCTCCCCCTTAGCAAGAAAAGCGGCCTTTCATATCACATCGGACGGCCAACGGGTTCCCACCCTGTACCGTTCGGCTAATTTACCCGAACCCGAGGAAGAAGGGAAGGCCAAAAAATGAGCGACACCACCGACGACGATAAGAAGCCACCAAGCAAACGCCAGCAATTGCGAGCGGTTGAGGCTGTCCAAATTTACACGACCGACCCAAGCAAGGCTGATTTAGCCTATATGGCTCGGGAATTTATCCTTTGCACCTTGCCGCACAGCGACCCCGGCGACGTGCTTTTTTGGAGCCGAACAAACGGCAATTTGACCCTTGGCATACAGGCCGGGGTCAACAAGAAGACAGGAAAAAGCTACGGCATACCCTACGGCATTATTCCGCGCCTGGTTCTGGTTTGGATGGTGACGGAGATTATTCGCACAAAAAGCCGCCGCCTTGAGCTTGGCAACCGCCTTGCTGATTTTCTCTTGAAACTTGGCTTAGACCCCAGCCGAGGCGGGGAACGCAGCGACGCTAGGCGAGCGCGGGAACAGATGGAAAGGCTTTTGCATTCAATCATTAGTTTTAATGCTTCATTTAAAGGCAAAGACTGCAACGGTTATGCCGAGGAAAATATACAAGTTGCGCCACGCATGGTCTTATGGTGGAGCGACAAAGACCCCGAACAAAGCGCACTTTGGGGAAGCTGGATAGAGGTAAGCGAGGATTTTTATAAGGCCGTGATGAAAGCCCCACACCCGCTTGATATTCGGGTATTGCGGCACATCAAGGATAGCTCTTTAGGGATTGACCTTTACACCATCCTGAACCGTGAAGCCTTCCGCGCCATGAAAGACGACAAGCCGCGTTTCCTGGCGTGGAAATGGTTGCATGAGCAAACGGGCAACGAGTACAGGCGGCTTTGTGATTTCCGCCGTGATGCCCTTGTGCAGGTTGAGGCAATTATAGCCGTTCACCCTGGCCTGATTATCAAACAGCAGAAACCAGCCAGAGGGCGGAAATCCGGCCTTGTGATAAGCAACCTTTCCACCCCTTCGATTGTCCCCCGCGAGGCGGCAAGAGAGCGCATTCAGAGCGACCCCAACCGCCAGCCCCCTGCCTTGGCACTGGTTCCGCCACCCGCCCCACCGCCGGAACGGTTCCTAAAACCCGCGACCGTGGCGCGGTTCCGTGGGATGTACCCCAACCTAGACCCTTACGCTTGCAAGGCCGCTTATGATGGTTGGATTGAAGGCTTGCCACCGGAGAGGAAGCCCCGCTACTATGACGCGGCCTTTAAGGGGTTTGCCGAAAAGTGGGTGGTCGGCAAACTGATTGTCAGCAACCCTTAAACCACAAACTAAAGGCGGTAATACGAAAGCCGGACGGCGCAAGCTGTCCGGCTTTTTGCTTGTGTACAAGCCTGTGAAATCGGCTAGTTATCCACGCTGAATCTCTCGTTCCGTTGAACGCTGAATCTCTCGTTCCGTTCAACGCTGAATCTCTCGTTCCGTTGATCGCTTACACCTTATAGTAATCTGTAATCTAAGCTTCTGTAGAAAAATCTCCTATAGTTGACAAGCAGATCTGTGGATAACCCGCCCAAATTGGCAACCCCAAAACCAAGCGGAATCGGCTAACGCCGATCTGTGAGCGCAGCCCAGTTAGAAGGCTGTCACCGGCAATGTAAAAATGACCCACTAACGACAAAGTAAAATTGACCCACCTGAGGCAAAATCGCCACCGATTTTTAACTACAACCGGTGGCGACAATTACGATGATGACTCAGGAGAGATTAGTGGAAATACATGTTTTACATCGACAGGGCATGGGCATACGGGCCATTGCACGGGAATTGAATGTATCGCGAAATACCGTGCGCCGTTACCTTCGCGACATTGCGAAAACGTCCAAATACAGCCGCCGTGAAGCCAGGCCCTCCAAATTGGCCACCTTCACGCCTTATTTGTGCCAGCGAATGGATGCCGCCAAGCCTGACTGGATACCCGCGACTGTTTTGTTCCGTGAAATCCAGTCGCAGGGCTATCAAGGCAAGGAAGGCATTCTGAAAAACTACCTGCGCCAGTTTAAGCCGGCAATCCAGGAGGAACCTGCGGTTCGGTTTGAAACGCCGCCCGGCCATCAGATGCAAGTTGACTTCACGACGATTCGCCGAGGCATCGGAAAACTGAAAGCCTTTGTCGCCACGCTGGGTTACAGCCGGGCCACCTATGTCCGGTTCAGCGAGCATGAGCGCCAG
>CAIOOA010000136.1 GCA_903859815.1 uncultured Methylococcaceae bacterium
CTGCGACAAGCCGCTGGCCTGCCAGTCTTCGATGTGTTGTTTCCAACGTTCTGTTATTGCCATTGTTCATCCTCGTGCAAAAGCCAGAGAATGCCAATTTATTCGTCAATATGACATGTGGATGCGCCGGAGTCATACGATTGACAGTCCCGGATTACTTAGAAGGCGGTATCACCACTGTGGTGCCGCTGCCTTCCGAACCGGTATTGCCTTTAGCCCCCGTAGCTCCAGTGTTTCCTTGGTTTCCGGTATTTCCCTGTTCGCCTGTCGCGCCTGTAGATCCGGTATTTCCTTGATTGCCGGGCTCTCCTTGCTTCCCCTGACAAGCGCCAAGTGCGAGAACCGAAAATAACATAACTGTTGATATTAAATATTTCATGATGGTTCCTCTTCTGTTAGTACGCGACTGAAAAAGCCGCGTAGATTAATATAACCAAATATGTATACCGCGTCCGTTCGATACCATACATAAGGGTGGCCTTGGCCGTCGTTCAACTCAATACCTATAAAACAACAAAAGTACTTTGATTTACCAAAATCTAGCGGATTTGTCGGGTGCCGCGCTCCAATCGCAGCAAGACTGCCAATAATGCTTGATTTAGGTTCATTAAGGGCAAACAATAGAGACTGGTATCCGTAGTCTCGATAGCGGTTTCCTTTAGGTACAAGCCATTGGAAGCCGTCTAAGGAATTGCTTTTCGTTGGGTGACTAGGCGAAAAGCCGCTGGATTGGGGTCGACCTGATTCCCACAGTCTACTTTTTAGTCAAAAATAAGTTTTCCTTTTTTGGAGAAAGAAATGCCGACCAATACAATTGAAGAGTCAGAAGAAGCAAGAAAAGACGCAGAAATGGCTGAAATTCGCGCTCGTGAGGCTGAAGCAAACGCTCTTGAAGCTGAAGCTCGCGCTCGTGAGGCCGAAGCTCATGCAAGAGAGGAAGCCGCACATAGTGACAGTAGGGACAATGGAAATTCTTAAACTATAGTTTTCTACAAATAAACCTCAATTGCCCAGCGCTGGCGTATCTCATACGTTGCAATGTATGAGTACGCTATTGCGCCCTGCGCGGGCTAATCTTTGGACACTTGGCTTATTGTTATAAATCCAGCAAAATGGCTTGCCATACGTTAGGGTCGCCAGGTTCGCAGAGGTGAAGGATGGTAATGTCACGGTAATTGCAGTTTCCCCGATCAATGATATCAAGTGTGACCGATTTTGTTTTTATCTGAAATGCACCGCTAAGCTTACTAATATCTTGGGAAAGGGCTGATACGATAAAATCACCGCTTTTAACAAAAGGTGGATATTGGGAAGAGATAGTCTCTACGCCAGTCCCTAATATTGAAAAGTAAGAAACTGCGTTTGGCAGCGGATTTGACTGCAAGTTGTTTAGGGCATTGATGGCTGCGCTATCTGGTCGAAGATCTGTAATGACCGTGCTGGATGGATCATAACCTAGCCATTCGCAAAAAGTAGTGAATGTAGAACAGATTTCTGCAATATAACTTCCCTGATGCGGTGTGCCGACGGTAATCAATTTGTCCACATCGCCCCGATAAGAAATCCCTTGTAAGGTATCAGGCACTTTTGATAAGCCTTGCAAATATTCGCGAGCAACCAATCCGCCCATGCTGTGGCCTACCAGAATGACTTTGCCCTTGCTGGGGTTTGCATTTAATACTGCTTGAATTATGCTGGATAATTCACCGCCCTTTATATTCAAGCCCAGATTAGGGTTGTCATTAAGCGATAATGTATAAAAGTCACCGCTTCCCTGTATGCCAGTGACTTTGTTTTGAATGGGATCATAAGTAGGGGAACCGCCAAAAACCCAACCGCCATTGTTAACCAAGAAATCCTTGAGTGACGAGCTTGGTTCGGCCCATGCAAGGGCGGAGGAATTTAGGCCATGAATGTAAATGACGGGAAACGCTGGCCCTGCAAATGCGTTCTGGCAACCAGCCAAGGATAACCAGAAGCTTATTGGGCCTACATTCTGCGAGTTGCCATCCGCCCCAATGTAATAGACATGATTATCTTCCGAGGAAACGGCCAAAAAGGTCTTTGTTGTCGAATAGTAGCGATAAGTATAGTTGAACCAAACGGTCGTTACAGAACCGAGTGGGGCAAATAAACTGGGATAATTGCGTTCTGCCCAGTTGAACAGGCAGTCAATCTGTGGCGGAACAGGCGCTGGGCAACTGGCCTTGGGCAACCAGTCTGATATCGGGCCTTCATCCTCCATTCTGCCGTCCGGCCCAAGGTAGTAGACATGATTATCAAACGAGGAAACGCCAAGGTAGGTGTTGGTGGTTGAATAGTAGCGATAGGTGTAGGGGCTCCCTACCACCGTGGGAGAACTGGGCGAGGCGAACAGGCTGGGATAATTGCTTTCTGCCCAATTGAACAGGCAATCGTCGCTTTGGAGCGATGAGGCGTTTGCACTGCATCCAAATAGCAAGGCCGCAATGACCGGGGCGCATGAGACAAACCGCCAGTTTTGGCGCGGGTGTGAACGATATGGCCGGACTCCCGGCCTGTGCAAGGTATCGCCATTGCTCTGGTTCCCAAAGGCATGAGTTGAAAGCCAATGAAATAGTGCGACATTCGCTGCCACCAACCAAGTCAATATCCCAGCGATGCCAGTTTTGCCATAAGAGGGAGAGTCGGCTGAACGCTGCCGACAACATTGCAATCCTTTAACAGATTGGGGAAGGGTATCATAACTCAGTCTATGAATATCAAGGTGCGTTTGAGACATTGTGCGACTCCATAAAGTCAATGTTTGAATGTTTCCGTGTGGGTCTAAAACCTTGTACTACCGCCACACTATGAGTCGCAATTTACGGCATCTCCCCGCCCAAATCTGTGCTTTACCGCACCGATAGGCTAAATAATTGATTGGGCCTGCTTGGATTTGCTAATATCCACTAGGGCGACCCGCAACATCGGCGGTGAGTCCAGGGTTTTCCTGCGCAAGCAGTTGAGATGGGCCTGAAATACCGCCCCATCGGCCCCTGTCATCGCTAAACCGAATTCCAGCTTCTCAACTTTGTCTTGTTCCATCATGTTCATGAATAGGCGATGCCAACGGTCCCGGTCTTCAGGGGCGACAAGCGCCGAGAAGCGGCGATTGACTAGCTTGTTACGTTCAGCACCCAGTAAAGCAGACGCGGTCAAGTTGATTTCTTCAATCAGCCCGTCGCGATTGATGGCGATGTAGCCGACCGGGGCAAATTCATAGAGGTCAAGATAGCGGTCCCGTGCTTCTTCTATCGCGTTATTGGCCCTCCGCAATTCCTCATTCTGTATCTCTAATTCGACCTTATGCACAAGGAGTTCGTGCATTAGCATTTCATTCGGCTGGGTCTCCTTCTCATCTGGGGATAAACTCACCAACATACCCTCGGCTTCGGCTCTCAGCGAGTTGCGCCGATCAATCCCATTCCATTTCTTTGTCATGTTTTCTTCTCACTAATTGATAAGTTGCCGATATCTTCAGTCGTCAATAGGATCAACGACGGTTCATTTGCTTTGCCGGCCATGCGGCGGGCATTCACACTAATTTTATGATGACCGATGGCGGGAAAATCATGTTCCACCACATACCCTTCAACAGTCTGGTCGCGTGGCAATATAATCTCCAGCAGTTCGCGCAAGGCGGGTATGTTCCACTGGCTGTTTCCCAAATTGTAAATTTTGCGGCCCACGGTGTCTGCGGTTGTCACTTGAAAAAACTGGTAGAAAGCACGATTAGCAGAAACCACCTGCAACTCGCCATCCAACACCAGCAGCGGTTCGCGGATGGTGTCAATGACGTTCTCGGCCAATTCACGCGCCAGTTGCACCTCCGTCTCTGCCGCTATGCGCTTGCTGATGTCAGTGAACGTCAGCACGACGCCTTCGATCACGTTATCCAAGGTGCGGTAGGGCTGAATCCGCAACAGATACCACGCACCATCATGGGTAAGCAACTCCTGCTCAATGGGAACCAGCGTTTCGAGTACAGATTGTGCCTTGGCTAACAGGTCTTCCCCCTTGAGATTGGACTTGATGTCACTCAACAGACGGCCCACGTCCGAAGGCACTAACCGGTAAATATGGGTTGCCTCACGGGTAAACCGCCGAATTATCATGTGTTCGTCAAGAAACACCGTGCCGATGTTGATATTGTCGAGCAGATTCTTCATATCATTCTGCATCTCGGCCAGTTGGTCAATTTTGGCCTGAAGTTCAGAATTGACCGTGATCAATTCTTCATTGACCGATTGCAATTCCTCTTTGGAAGTTTCCAGTTCTTCGTTGGTCGACTGCATTTCCTCGTTGGTGGACTGCATTTCTTCATTAGTGGACTTGAGTTCCTCGTTGGTGGCTTGCTGTTCTTCAATGCTGGCTTGGTAACTTTCTTTCAAGTACGCAAGATCTTGCTCCAGTTCTTCGGCACGTCCTATTTTGACCGGACGGGCACCCCGTTTACCCCCACTTTTGGCAATTGGACTGGCAACGTCCAAAAAGCTCACCAGCAGAAGTTTCTGGTCGGCCTCTTGACTCGGCAACGGCCTGACGCTCAGGCTGACCGTCGCAAGGCCACCGTCACCCTTAAACTGTATTTCCCGGTTCAGCGTAGGTGTTTCTTCGCTGTCTGCCGCACGAATGGCAGTGCGCAGCTCCATTTCCAACCCCTCACGCGCCATGTCGATCAGGTTAAGGCTGGCCTGTCCCGGGGCCGGGCGAAGATATTTGCCGGTTTCGCCATGGACGTAGAGGATATTGCCCTTGGGATCGGTGACGACCGATGCGGGTGCAAAGTATTGCACCAAGACCCGGCGGGTGAGTGCGGCAAAACTGGTTTCCTTAGGCTTAGTCATGGCTTCCTCATCGGGTGATTTAACGGGTCTCTCTGCGGTCCACGTCAATGGGCTACTCAGTATTACGCGGGATGATGGAGCGGTATGCGTGGCGCGATAGAACTTCCATTTACGATCAATCGTCGAAAAAAGCTCGGTGTGATTGCCGATGCTCTCCGAAGGCGACAGGAACAGCACCCCGCCCGGCTTTAACGCATAGTGAAAAGCCGGAATCAGCCGGTTTTGCAGTTCCGCTTCCAGATAGATCATCAGATTTCGGCAACTGAGCAAGTCAAGCTTGGTGAAAGGCGGGTCTTTCGCCACATTCTGGATGGCAAACACCACCATTTCGCGAATTTCTTTTTTTATCCGGTAGCTTGCATCTTCTTTGATGAAAAAGTGGCGCAAGCGTTCAGGAGTGACATCATGAGCGATATTAACCGGATAAATCCCCGCACGGGCAAAGGCGATGGCGTCATCATCCAAGTCAGTGGCGTAGATCTGCACTTTGAATTCCTGTTGAGTCCCGTCCATCAACTCGCGCAGCAGGATGGCGATGGAGTAAGCCTCCTCGCCGCTGGCGCAGCCAGCCACCCAGACGCGAAACGAGTAATCATCCGGTTTGTCTTTGCACAATAGCGGCAGTATATCCCTTTGCAACGCGACAAACGCCTTTTCATCCCGGAAAAAGCGAGTGACATTGATCAGCAGTTCCTTGAAAAGTAAGTGAACCTCGGACGGGTTCTCCTTGAGGTAACGGGCATAGATGTCAGTGTCTTCGATACTATTCAGCAACATGCGGCGCTCGATGCGGCGACTGATAGTGCTTTTTTTGTAAAGCGAGAAGTCATGGCCGGTGACGGTGCGCAATTGCATCAGGATACGGCTTATTCCGCTTAAAACCTTGGGTGTAGCAGGTGTTTCTGAACGGGAACCGGTAGCCAGTGCCCCCGACATTTTGTCAACGGGGAGAATGTGGGTGGCGTAACCTGCCTGAATTGCGCTGGAAGGCATGCCGTCATATTTGGCCGTGGAGGGTTCCTGAACCAGCGTGACACCACCAGCACCTAAGATGGCCCGCAATCCTTGCGTTCCATCGGTGCCGCTGCCGGAAAGGATGATACCAATGGCACGTTCTTGCTGGTCTTCAGCCAGTGACCGCAGGAAGGCATCAATCGGCATGCGCTGCCCACGAGGTGCGTCCGGCACGCTTAGTTGCAGTTTGCCGTGGAAGATGGCCATGTCACGGTTGGGGGGAATGATATACACGCAGTTAGGTTCAACCTTCATTTGATCCAGCGCCTCGACCACTGGCATGGTGGTGGTGCGTTGCAGGATTTCACTGAGTAGGCTGGCGTGGCTGGGGTCAAGATGCTGCACTAGCACGAAAGCCATGCCGCTGTCAGTTGGCATGTGGTGAAAAAATTGGCCCAATGCTTCTAAACCGCCGGCGGAAGCCCCAATGCCGACGATGGGGAATACTGCGTCTGTATTGACATTATCCATGGCGACCTATGCTGACAGATGACATGGAAGGAAAACTTTGCTTGCTTTCAGGGAGACCTCCTTTGATAATGCACGGGTTGTTTGCTTATTTTACATCTTCCCCTTTTTAAAAGCTGTAGGATTTCATATGCCTGACAACCAGACCCCTAAAAAAAATCACCTCCTAGCCGGCCTTTCTGCGGACGCCTACGAACACCTTGCGACTAATCTGGAACTGGTGCTAATGCCACTTGGCACCGTCATTTACGAATCCGGGGACGAGTTGCGTTACGCCTATTTCCCCACGACGTGCATCGTATCGCTGCTTTATGTCTTGGAAGATGGCGCATCTGCCGAAATCGCCGTGGTCGGCAAATGAAAACTAAGTCTGTTCCAAAAAGCTTTCCAATCGTTTGCGTGGGCGGTTCGGCTGGCGGACTTGATGCCTATATCCGTCTACTCAAGCATCTGCCGACTGATATGGGTGTTGCCATCGTCATCGTCAATCACTTGAGAACCATGGCCACCCATCTCCATGAGATTCTCCCTAGCTATACCAAAATGCCGGTTGAATTGATCTCGGAAAAACTGGACATCCAGCCTAACCATGTATTTATCATCCCGGAAAAGCGAGATTTGCATGTTCTGAATGGGGAGTTCCGCCTTAAGCCTATATCAAAGCCCAGAGGCTGGCCCGACGTAATCACGGTTTTTCTGCGTTCCTTGACGCAGAACTGGGATGGCAAACTCATTGCCGTCATTGTCTCCGGCTATGATGGCGATGGTGCAGCCGCGCTGTGCGGGATCAAAGAAATCGGGGGAATCACCATTGCACAGAAGCCTGACACAGCCAAGGCACCGGATATGCCCGAAAGTGCAATTGCCAGCGGGTTTATCGATTTTATCCTAGCACCTGAAGATATCGCGAAAGAAATTGTGCGCATTGCGCAAGCTGAAAGTCCCACCTAATTGAATTCGTCGTCGATTATTCACTGTGCGCGACAGCGTACAGAAAATTGACTGGCTATGAGTGGATAATCGCCACAATGACCCATCACTTGCGGAAAAGCCCCGTCAATATTTGACGACGGAAATAAGTGGCGTATCGAGATTGTAGTCCTCGCGCCATTTGCGGTCATACCCCATCAATTACTGAATACAGAAGGAATGAAACCATGACCAAGCTGCCTAGTGCCACCAGCCTCGAAGGAAAACGAGTGCCCGACGCGACACTCAAGACCCGCACTGACAACCAATGGAAGGACGTAAACACCACCGATCTGTTCAAAGGCAAGACCGTCGTTGCCTTTTCCCTGCCCGGAGCCTACACGCCGACTTGCTCTAGCGCCCACCTGCCGCGTTATAACGAACTTGCCGCCATGTTCAAGGCCAATGGTGTGGACGAGATCGTCTGCTTCGCCGTCAACGATGCCTTCGTCATGAACGAGTGGAAGCAGGATCAAGAGGCTGAAAACGTCACCCTGCTGCCCGACGGAAACGGCGAATTCACCGCTGCCATGGGCTTACTGGTCGATAAATCGGACATCGGTTTTGGCAAGCGGTCTTGGCGCTATTCCATGCTGGTCAAGGACGGCGTGATTGAAAAGATGTTCATTGAACCCGAAAAGGAAGGTGACCCGCTGGAAGTCTCCGATGCGGAAACCATGCTCAAGTACGTCAACCCTAAGGCTGTCATACCCGAAGCTGTGGTGATCTTCACCAAGCCGGGTTGCCCACACAGTGCGCGAGCCAAGGCGCTGCTCCAATCCAAGGGTTACCGCTATGACGAGATTAGCCTCGGCAAGCACATCACCGCGACTACCCTGCGTGGGGTTTCCGGCAGCGGCACTTGGCCGCAAGTCTTCATTGGAGGCAAGCTCATTGGCAGCGCAGACGATTTGGAAGCCTATTTCGATGTGCGTAAGGCGGCATGAAGCACTGTCCTGGCAAGGTTTAAGGCTACTGCCATTTAGTTAAGGAAAGTAGCCCGTATGAAGCCTGCCCTGAGCGAAGTCGAAGGGCAAAGCGGAATACGGGTTTCCGAGTCACGACCACCCCGGATTACGCCGCCAGACGGCACCATCCGGGCTACAACTTTTGGCTTAACTTAATGGTGGTGACGCTGGAACGTGGGAACCAGACGGGAGTCCGCCCTAGTGGGCGGAACAGGGGGGCAAGCCAAACGGAACCCCGCAAAGGGTCGAATCACTCAAACACCCAAATTACCCACGCCGCCGTGCTTTTGTGCCCGCCCAAGCCAATGCGCCAATCCCCAACAACCCCATCACGCCCGGCTCTGGCACGGCGGCGACATCGCCAGAGCGCACGGCCCACGCATAGAAGTTATTACCCTTATTGCTGTAGCCCTGGACGCCATTGTCGGTACCGAAGAGCCACGCGAGATCAGGATTGGGCGCGTACTCGGTACCGGACCAGTAACCGGAGTTTTGCATATTAGAAAACAAACCTGACAAAACAGCAGAACTGGTAATGCTCTGGCCTTGCGTCAACCCCCCTTCGGTGTAAAACAAATGCCCCAGTTCGCTGTTGGTGCAGTTGAAGTTGAACCCACAAGCCGGATCGGCGGTCGGCAAACGCCAGCCAGTGTAGCCGCCGATGTTCAGCCCTTCCGCCCATGTCTTGGCGGCTTGCCACATCATCTGGCCGTTGGCATTGGCATTCGCCAGCCAAGTGATGTTGCGGTCGGTGTCGTAAACGGCCAACCCGCCAAGCCTTGATATCAGCGCGGCTTCGGCGGTTGAGGCAAGGCCCATCCCCGCAAGCAGGACGAGGGCAGCCAATGATTTTGGTAACGCATTCATAGGAGTATTCCTTATAATTTGAAGAAAAAAGAGTTTGCGCTTTTCCGCTCACGCACGGGCGCGGGGCGCGGGGCGCGGGGCGCGGGGCGCGGCAATATTTTCCTCCTATCACATCATTAATTCAAGGAATTTGCAGCCCCAAAGCCAAACCGCGAGCGGCATCATTGCGTATTGCGCCGAATGAGCGGTTCCAAGTTGATGGCGGAACACAGCTTGCGCTTCATCCTTTATAATGAACGACTAAACCAATAAAAGAGATACCCCATGGCAACTTTAATATTGAATGATATTTCCGACACGCTTTATCAGCGGCTTAAAACACTAGCGGAAGCGCACCGCCATTCGGTAAACCAAGAAGCGTTGATTGTGCTGGAAGCGGCCCTTGCCCCATTGGATGTCGTGCCTAAACCTAAGTTAGAGGAAACCCTAGACTGGTTGCGCCGGGAGGTATGGACGTTGCCTGTGTTGGATAGCCGTGAACCCGATGTAATCATGGGATACAATGAACATGGATTATTCGATTGATTTGGCCGTTGATACCAGCGCTTTGGTGGCGGTGTTATTTCATGAGGCCGAGGCCGAAGCGGTGTTGCAAAAGCTTTCAGTCAGTGGACGCATTGGCATTAGTGCCGCCAATAAAACCGAGCTATTGATGGTTGTCGGTTCCCGGCTTGGCATGGCTGGCTGCGACAAAGCATTGGAGTTGCTGGCTGGGTATCGGATTGTCACTGTACCTGTTAATGACAATCTCGCCGAAATAGCCGCACAAGCATTTTTCAATTACGGAAAAGGTCGCCACCCTGCGGGGTTGAATTATGGCGATTGCTTTTCTTACGCCTTAGCGAAACATCTGCAAGCACCATTGCTGTTCAAGGGGGAAGATTTCTCGAAAACTGATATTGATCTGGTAACGATCAACGACCCACCATGAAACACCGCATAGAACCCAAGATTTATTGCGTATTCAAGGCATTGCTCGGTAACGACGAAGCGATACCGGAAAATCCCAACCGATGAAGGGTTAGGCATCTTTTATGTCACCCGTTTCGAGCAGATGCTCGAACTGGTCGCGACTGAGAATGTGAACGCCTTGTTCCTTTGCCTTTTCAAGTTTGGCGGGTCCAGCATTCTCGCCGGTACACAAAAAAGCCAAATCTTTGGTTACCGAGGTGACAACATCTAGGTGTGATTCCTCTGCAAGCGTGGTGAGTTCGGCTTTCTCTTGGGCCAAAAAGCCAGTGAAGCAAATCTGAGTCAGTTTTTCTTTGTATTGGTTTTGCATTTGCGTATTTACACAAAAATGCTATAAACAAATGCAGCAATCAGATACACAATTAAAAGTGCAAATACACTGGTTCCAATTCGATTATATTTTTTGGACTTTATAGCCCTTAACCCCATTGGCAATGCATATCTACGACTGGCAGTGGCGATAGCCGCCTTCCAATCGGCAACGTCTTGAGTGTGTCTTTCATCATTTAAAAGCTCGGCTTTGTTTGCTGCCATCCTAGCGGTATTAGCAATATCTTGCTGATTTGAAACGATCATTGCTATCATGGATTCGTGTAGTTTCAGTTCTTCTTCAAACTCCTCCTTGGTGGTGAACTCGCATTCCCGCTTAGCCATGCTGTTGACCATGTTGACAATGCTATCTTTCCAAGCATTGAAGTTTCTTTCATTCTCACTAACGGTTTTTAACAATCCTTCGTAAAGGTTTTCCACAGAACTTTGATGACTTATGCTAGAGGTACTCATGTTATACTCCAATCGGTAAAATTTTCGGTTTAAAATCAATCTAATGAGGTGTAACTACCAACCCTCAAAGTCCAGCTTGACGGTATCGAAGGGTTTAGACCGTTCAATGATGGCAAGCTTCGTTCTGCGCAAACATGCACAACAGGATAAAATTACAGCCATTTCCCCAGGCTACTTCAAGTGTTCGACGCTGTGTCAGGTTTCCAGTTCAGGCTCGGGCAATCGACTGAAAACGTCGCGTACACCCGCACTCCATTGGTTGCCGAGTGACGTAAAATAGGCATCGCCCTCATCGAACCGGCGACGCATATGGACTTTAAGGCTGTCACGTTGATAGCACATCAGATCAATCGGCATGCCAACGGACAAGTTGCTGCGCATGGTCGAATCAAAGGAAACCAGCACGCATTTGGCGGCATCAGCAAGGCTGGTGTGAGGTGTGATGACGCGATCAATGATTGGCTTTCCATATTTTGCCTCGCCGGTCTGAAAGTACGGCGTGGTGTTAATATCCGCTTCAATGAAATTGCCTTCGGCGTAAATCCTAAACAGCCGCATTGGCTCGCCATGTACTTGCCCACCAAGGATGAAAGATGCGTTGAACCCGCCACTGGCTACCAAATACGAACCGTCGCGCCGGTCAATGTCACGCATGGCATCCGCCACCAAACCGGCGACATCGAACAAGGTTTTGACTGTCCAAATGGTGGAAGGCTTATTCTTGTCTTCGCCTCGCTGCTTCAACAGGCTGATGACAGACTGAGTCCCGGCAAGATTGCCAGAACTCAACATAGCGATAACTCGTTCACCGGGGCGTTCAAACACGGTCATTTTGCAGAACTTTGCGATATTGTCCAAACCGGCATTGGTTCGGGAATCCGAGGCGAAAATCATTCCCTGCTCTAACACGATACCGACACAATAAGTCATGTTTATCCCTTATGCATTAAAAGGTCGGGTTTGATTCCACCGATAATAGCCGCGTTTGACCATCTCACAATTGCCAGATAGATCACCGTTCATAGGCGAAATGTTCTAGGCATGTCATCTGAGTGAGTATTGCTATCTCTTGATTACAGCCTACCCATTAAGAATAGAACCAGTACGACGATTAAAATTAGCCCAATGCCGCCGCTGGGTCCATAACCCCAACTCTGGCTGTGTGGCCAGGAAGGAATGGCGCCAACGAGGAGGAGAATCAGAACGATCAGTAAAATTGTGCCGAGTGACATGGTGGTGCTCCAGTTAAAGTAAAAAAATCAATTGCGCTGTCCGTCAAACGGGTTGCGCGGTTCTTTGCAATTCCCTTTCACAAGATAAAGAAACTGCTGGTAATCTTCCCAAAATCGCTTATCCCCTGTTCGGATTTGTCTTGAGCGACCCCTAGTCCCTCCTGAAGCTTGCCCAGGAGTATTTCGCGCTTACCTGCGGAAAGTTTATTTTCATCGTGGGTCAGTTCGCCTCGTGTCTCATAACCATCGAACGGCTTCCAATGACCCTCTCTGATTCCACCTAATCTCCATTTTCGCCTCTGCTTTATATTCTTCTACAGCAAACTAACCAACTGTCAGGGGCTAACCTGATAAAACTGAAACATCTTGGTGAGTTTTTATATTGTCAGAGTTCGGTATTTCATATTCTTAACTTGGAATGAAGATTAACCGAAACATCAGATATCTTCTGTACGGTATCGAACACAATAAAATAAATTAATCTATGTACGTTACCGTACCGAGCTTGTTAATTATTTGTTGTAAGGTTTGGCCTGAGCAATGGGAAACACCATGCTCTGGTCAAAGTTAAATCCATTATCAGGAGAATCTCATGAACAAAGATCAAGTGAAAGGTAAAATCGAAGAATCCAAAGGCAAGATTAAGGAAGTTGCAGGCAAAGTGTTGGACGACCATGAAATGGAAGCCAAAGGCAATGTTCAAAAGAACGCAGGCAAGATTCAGTCGGGCGTAGGCGATATCAAAGAAGAAATCAAGAAACATAGCTAGAGCGACAAGAAAGTTAGCCGTGTAGCCGAATCAAGATAGGCGACTGCACGGCATCTTATAAGCTATAAACACCTCTTTTACAGGAAACTCATATGAATATCATTGAAATAAAACTCACTGGATTAGTGGCGGGCATTGTGTTGTTATGCGGTTCGTTTGGTGCTTTTTCTGTTGAAACCCCAAATGACACTCCGGCAGTCAACAAAGATCAAGTCAATGGCAGGGTCGAAGAGACCAAAGGTGCCGTCAAGGAAATCACTGGCAAAGTGCTGGATGACAAAGGCATGGAGATAGAAGGAAATATCCAAAAGAACCTTGGCAAAGCCCAAGCGGGCTATGGGGACATCAAGCAGGATATTAAAGAAGGCAAATAAAACGAATACGGACAAGCCGTACAGCCCGCGACCAAGACCCAATGCTCTGGCTGGTTACTCGGCTGTACGGCAGCAACTAGATACTTTCAGGATTCTTGCGCCAATAATCGCAGAAGAATTGTTTAATTGAGGGACAGGAGGGGTTCACCCATGAGCGAAAATAGAAGATTGACCCATTCCACCGATTCGACCACTGTGGCAGATTTGTTGGAACGACTGCTCGATAAAGGCATCGTTATCAGTGGTGATATTCGTATTCGACTAGTGGAAGTGGAGTTGTTAACCATCGAAATCCGCTTGTTGATTTGTTCTGTGGACAAGGCGGTGGAAATGGGATTGGATTGGTGGAGCGGCAACCCGGCATTTGACTCAAGAGCTAGAGTACCGGCTTTACCCGCTCCAGATTTGGAAGAGCGTCTAAAGCGTTTGGAAGCCCGCCTAGAACCTCCTGAATTAGTAATTGAAGAAATAGCTCATTTTATCGAATAGTTTCATGCTCCCAAAGTGAGCTAACGTACAGAAAAATTCTTGATAATTCACTACTATTGAACTATGAGCCATCTATTGGCAAATGGTCATGTTTTTTTGTCACAAACCTACCATTACTTATCTGTCAAAATTAACATTATCGTGAGGAAACACCGTGTCCACTAAACTCGACTCTATACAATATGAGCATGAACCATTATTGACATCCGAACTTTTTGGAAGTAATGATGAGATAGGGCAATTTATTGCCGAGAATGCCTATTACAAGGCTGAGAAGAGAGGCTTTGAACCAGGTTATGAAGTGCATGATTGGGTACAATCTGAAAGAGACATCCTAACTCATAACGCTCACCTATGGTCTTATTAAGACACTTCTGACCTTGGCGCGAAGGTCAGAATCCTTGTCGTTACCAGAAGCCAACCCAAATAAATGATTGCTAGGTTAATAATCATTCATAAGTAAAGCTTACCGGAAATTCACTGTAGGCGCGGGTACTTCGCCCGCGATACCCAACGCATCGGCGACGCCCTTGCCATAAGCCAAATCTGCTTTCATGCAATTGTCGATGTGGCGGAGTTGGATTTCGAGCGGTGCTTCACCGATGGAACGAGCAGTATTCTCAAACAATACCTGTTGCTGTTCCGGTGTCATCAGGCGGAATAGCGCACCGGCTTGGGAGTAGTAATCGGTATCTTCGCGGTGGTTCCAATGGTCTGCCGCGCCCTCCAAGCTCAACGGCGGCTCGGCGAAATCGGGCTGTTCCTGCCACTCGCCAGCGCTATTCGGTTCATACCCCAAGGTGCTGCCAAAGTTGCCGTCCACACGCATCGCGCCGTCCCGGTGATAGCTATGAACCGGGCAACGCGGGGCGTTGACTGGAATCAAATGGTGGTTCACTCCCAACCGGTAGCGTTGCGCATCACCGTAGGAAAACAAGCGCCCTTGCAACATCTTGTCGGGGGAGAAGCCGATGCCGGGGACGATATTGGCAGGATTGAACGCCGCCTGTTCCACGTCCGCGAAATAATTTTCCGGGTTGCGGTTCAGTTCCACCACGCCTACTTCGATTAACGGGTAATCTTTGTGTGGCCAAATTTTCGTTAGGTCAAATGGGTGGTAGGGAACCTTGGCGGCATCGGCTTCCGGCATGATCTGCACATGCATCGTCCATTTGGGGAAATCGCCTTTCTCCAAACTTTCATACAGGTCACGCTGGTGGCTTTCGCGGTCCTTGCCGATGATAGCCTCGGCTTCGGCGTCGGTGAGGTTGCGAATGCCCTGCTGTGTTACGAAATGGAACTTCACCCAATGCCGCTCATTGTTCGCATTGATGAAGCTGAAGGTGTGGCTACCAAAACCATGCATGTGGCGATAGCTGGCGGGAATGCCCCGGTCACTCATGACGATGGTGATTTGGTGCAAGGCTTCCGGTAGTGAGGTCCAAAAGTCCCAGTTGATCGTCGCACACCGCAAATTGGTGCGAGGGTCGCGTTTTACCGCATGGTTCAGGTCGGGAAATTTCAACGGATCACGCATGAAAAAAACCGGCGTGTTGTTGCCGACCAGATCCCAGTTGCCTTCCTCGGTGTAAAACTTCAGCGCAAAGCCGCGAATATCGCGCTCGGCATCCGCTGCGCCCCGCTCACCGGCCACAGTGCTGAAGCGTGCAAACAAATCCGTTTGCTTGCCTACGGCTGAAAAAATCTTGGCCCGAGTATACTGGGTGATGTCATGCGTGACGGTAAAAGTCCCAAATGCACCGGAACCCTTCGCATGCATCCGCCGCTCGGGGATGACTTCACGGTCAAAGTGCGCAAGCTTTTCTAGGAACCAGACATCTTGCAACAGTTGCGGGCCGCGTGGTCCAGCCGTCATTACATTCTGGTTGTCGGCGACCGGGCAACCGGCGTTGGTGGTTAGTTTTTTGTTGTCACTCATTGGAATACTCCATTTGGTTTATGGATTAGATAAGAATGTCTGGCTTTGCAATTCATGTTTATCTCCTGTTTAAGAGGGTGTTAATAAAGGTATCTTCAGCCATTTATCGACAGTAATAACCTAACGATTAAAATATGAAATCTCCTTAATGCTTGCACACAAAAATACAGGCGAAACTGAATGAAGTCAGCACGAAAGCGCACACTGCAAAACGTTATCCTGGATATTGATTCATATGGTGTTTCATGGATTTCCATTGCCCACTGGATTCATCCTTTTCATAGTTCTTTTTGACCGCGCTCCAAGCCACCCGATGCGCATGCTCTTCGTCTTGCCCGTATTCGTCCCAAGCGCTGTTGTAAGCCGCCCGGTAAATCTCTTGGGCATGTTTCGGCAAATGCTCCTGCACGCTTTTAGGCAAATCACTTAATTCTTTATAGGGCATGTGCTATCTCTGATGGTTGTGTGAATGGAATTGGGATCAGCGGCAAATTCGCTATCTGTTTGTGGGGTAACTAACTTCGCCGAGAATCCCAGTTCTCGCTTAAACCTGGGCACTTGCCATTTGGCGGCAACTCTCGGCACATTCGCGACAGGATTTGACACATTCATCCATGCCGCCGACCTTCTCGCAATCCTCTGCGCAGGCCTCGCAGATTTCAGCGCATAGTTCGCAAAGACGATGCTGAAAATGAGAACTGCTGAGTTGAAAACTGGCCGATGTCTGGCATATTTCGGCACAGTTCATCAATAGCCGGAAGTGTTTTGGTTTGACGTGTTTCCCGCCAGCCTCCAGGCAGTGGTTCATCGCGGTTTGCAGGCAGACTTGATAACAATGGCTGCAAGCCACTATACAGGCTTGCATGGCGTGTTCGGTGGGGGTGTGGGCTTGGTGATTCATGGAATTCTCCTGAGATAAAGAAACTTCGAGGACCGAAGAAAGCCGAATCCTTTTGAAGGACTAGGCTTCGGAGTGGCTCAGGCTTTCGTAAAAACCTAGGTAAACACTCTACTTACAAAGCACGCTGGGGTCGGTTCGTTGGCGCACACAATTTGATTATTGAAAGAAGAGTCCGCACAACGGCAAGCTGCCGGACGAAGACAGGGAGAACAAACGCCTCATATCGAGGAGTCGCGTGGTCATTGAACGCATCATCTCGGGAATCAAACGATGCCGCGTCGTCAAGGACGTACTAAGGAACACCAAGGAAGGATACGACGATGTCGCCATGGAACTGGCCTGTGGGCTGCACAATTACAGCAGCCGGTTTCGAAACCAAAGCTATTGACGGCCTGTCATTATCGTCAACTATTGAGTATTAAAAACGGTTTCTAATAATGACTAGCATATCTCTAGGATAGATCGCAATGCAATGCAAAGTAAGAATCAAACCACCGCATCCCAATTTTGCTAAGCTTCGTTCGGACTATTAAACTCACCATTCTTAATTAAACCTACGTGTAAACATCGCCACGCGAACCAATATGATCGACATAAACAGTCCTATTTTGTTGATCCAACCAGAAAATAATGCGTTTGTCACCCAAGCGAATTCGGTGATAACCACTCCATTGCCCAGACATTGACTTCAGGCTCGGAAAACTCAACGGATTTAAAGCCAATTGTGCAAGGGAGTTTTTTATTCGCTCCTTTTCATTAGCCGGCAAAGTTTGTATATAGCGAACTGCTCGGCGATGTACAATAACTTCCTACATGAACGTTAAATATCATCAAGCTTGATATAAGCCTCATTGTTCCTGTTGATGCTATCAGCCTTTGCTTGATCAAGGTCGTAGATAGCTGCTTCGTCTAGGTCTAAGGCAAGCAACTCCGATATTTCCAAAAATTCTGCCCAGGGTATGATGACATCCGTAGGATTCCCTTGGTCATCAACAATCAGTTTTTTATGAATCGTGAGCATGGCTGTCGAGTCCTAAATTAGTGGGTGGTGGGTTAACATACAAGGTTTAGTGCATACCATTTACATCGTTGCCACTTCCGCTTTAGGGCTTATCATAATACTCTCCAGATTTGGGTTATGTTTGGTAGGTCATCTTCAAACATCCACTGGCGGTGGAGCCAGCACCGAGCGCGAACCGTTGTTGTCGGCGGAAGTGACAATACCCGCCTTCTCCATGTCCTCAATCATCCGTGCAGCGCGGTTGTAACCGACTTTGAAGCGCCGCTGCACACTGGAGATGGAGGCTTTGCGGCTTTCGGTGACAAAACGCACGGCTTCGTCGTACAGTGCGTCGGATTCATCCCCGCCATCGCTGCCACCACCGGAACCACCTTTGGAACTGCCGCCAAAATCCGGGCCGTCTTCACTGAAACGGGTGATTTCTTCAATATAATCCGGCTTACCCGTCTGTTTGAGGAATTCCACGACGTTATGCACTTCTTGGTCGGACACAAACGCACCATGGGCGCGCATGGGGATGCCCGAACCCGGCGGCAGGAAGAGCATGTCGCCATTGCCAAGCAAGGTTTCCGCGCCACCTTGGTCGATGATGGTGCGCGAATCGATCCGCGATGACACTTGGAAAGATAGCCGAGTTGGGATGTTGGCCTTGATTAAGCCGGTTAGTACATCCACTGACGGTCTTTGCGTTGCAAGAATCAAATGGATGCCTGCGGCACGGGCTTTTTGTGCCAAACGTGCGATCAATTCTTCAACTTTCTTGCCAACTATCATCATCATGTCCGCTAGTTCGTCGATGATGATGACCACGAACGGCAAATGACCTAATGGGGGTGGACCGTCTTCTTCGGATACCACCGAATTGCGATCCCATAAGGGATCGAGAATAGGCTCGCCTTTTTCCAATCCTTCTCGGATTTTTTGGTTATAGCCTGCCAAGTTCCTGACGCCCAACATGGACATCAACTTATAACGTCGCTCCATTTCCGCCACCGACCAGCGCAGCGCGTTTGCCGCTTCCTTCATGTCCGTGACCACCGGCGTCAGCAAATGCGGGATGCCTTCGTAAATGGACAATTCCAGCATTTTCGGGTCGATCATAATCATGCGTACTTGATCCGGCCCGGCTTTGTATAACATGCTCAAAATCATCACGTTGACCGCTACGGATTTACCGGAACCCGTCGTACCCGCCACCAGCAAATGAGGCATTTTGGCGAGGTTAGCCACCACCGGCTCGCCACTGATGTCCTTGCCGAGAACCATGGTCAGCGGAGACTCGGAGTGTTGGTAAAGATCGGAAGCCAGCACCGAATGGAGCAACACGATTTCGCGTTCCTCGTTTGGAATTTCCAAACCCACGACAGATTTACCGGGAATGATTTCCACGACACGGACGCTATTAATTGAAAGGGCTCTAGCCAAGTCCTTCGCCAATCCGCTAATTCGGCTGGCTTTGATGCCCGGTGCAGGCTGAATTTCGAAACGGGTGATGACCGGTCCGGGCAACACATCCACCACCTCCACCTCGACACCAAAGTCATCCAGTATGCTTTCCAGCATTCGGGACATTTTGTCCAAGTTTTCCTTGGAATATCCCTTTGTTTTGGCGGCTTTCTGGTTCAACAATTCCAGCGTAGGCAGTTCCCCTGCTTGCGCGAATGGCAATTCGCCAAGTTTACCTTTGGTAACAGGCGCTTTATCTGCCCCGTTTTTCTTCAGGGTAGCAGGCTTGCTTTCCGCAGGTGATTTGGCGACCGCTTCGGCTTTGGCTGGCTTGGTTTTGTCCTTTTTGGCAATGGTTGAAGGTTCCGTGGCTGCTTCAGTCTCTGACGAATTGCCGCCTATGCCACGAAACACCGAGAAAAATCCGTTGACCACCAATAATGAATACTTGCCCATGCCATCCACCATGGACAGCCATGAAATGCCGGTGCAAAGGGAAATTCCGAGAATAAGCAGGGTTGCCAATATGACAGAAGTGCCTGATCTACCGAATGATCCCAAAAGATGTTGGGATAATTCTTGGCCTACAATGCCGCCCACACTCTGAGTATAATGAGGTAGCTCCATCGTCAGGTTTTGTAAGTGAATGTCCGCCAGAGCAGAGCCTGAGCCAAGAATCAGTACGAACCCGACCAATCTGAACAAAAGCGTAAACGGCTTGAACACCCAAAAGCGCTCGCATTTGTAAATAGAGAATCCATAAATGGCTAACACCAAGGGAATGGCATAGGCAAACACACCCACCATGCTTAGGCTAAAGTCTGCCACCCAAGCACCCACAGAACCTGCGGCATTGGTAATCTTGCTTGCGGAATCGAGGCGAGTGAAGCCATTGTCCTCCATATTGAAGGTGTACAATGAAATTAGGAAAAACAGCGAAATGGCTACAAGAATTAAGAAAAGCAACTCGCGAAACCCTTTATCAAGGCCAACGCCGATGTCGGCGGTGACTGGAACTTTCTTGTCTATGTGTGACAAAATTTTCACCAAATTAATTTAAATTAGGAATACAGGATATTGTTTAAAATAATGACGGCTTAATCAACCATCGTTAGGCTTTACTGGGTGAGGGTGGCTAGTCATACTAGCGTATTATCCGCTATTTTTTCACTGAGGTTTACATGAGCGAAACGAAACATTCAAAATTACTGATCCTAGGTTCAGGCCCTGCCGGTTACACGGCAGCCGTTTATGCCGCCCGTGCCAATCTTAGCCCGGTCCTAATCACTGGCATTCAGCAAGGCGGTCAACTGACGACAACCACCGAAGTGGATAACTGGCCGGGTGATGCCGATGGCGTGCAAGGCCCGGAATTGATGGATCGCATGTTAAAACATGCCCAGCGTTTCAACACCGAAGTGATCTTCGACCACATTCACACCGTCGACCTTTCCTCGCGCCCATTCAAGCTTACGGGTGACGAAGGAGCCTATAGCTGCGATGCCTTGGTCATCGCCACGGGCGCATCGGCGCGTTATCTTGGGCTGGATTCGGAAGAAGCGTTCAAGGGACGCGGTGTGTCGGCCTGTGCCACTTGCGACGGTTTTTTCTATCGTGGCAAGCCGGTGACAGTGATCGGCGGCGGCAACACCGCCGTGGAAGAGGCGCTCTACCTTTCCAATATCGCTTCAAAAGTCACCGTCGTTCATCGTAGGGACAAGTTCCGTTCCGAAAAGATTCTGTCTGACAAACTCGTCGAACGCTCCAAATCTGGCAATGTAGCCATCGAATGGAATCATGTTTTGGACGAAGTCTTAGGGGATGCCAATGGTGTTACCGGGGTTAGAATTAAAAATGTCCAAGACGGTTCCACTAAGGAGGTTTCTGTGGATGGTGTATTTATTGCCATAGGTCATTCACCGAACACCGAGATTTTTGCCGGCCAGTTGGACATGAAAAACGGTTATATCACCGTCAAAGGCGGGTCCGAGGGCAACGCCACTGCCACCAGCGTACCCGGTGTGTTTGCGGCGGGTGACGTGGCCGACTCGATTTACCGTCAGGCCATCACCTCCGCCGGTTCTGGTTGCATGGCCGCATTGGATGCGGAAAAATTCCTAGACAATCAAGCTTAGGCGCTTAGACAGAAAGTAGGCTTGTGCCTATTGTTTTGTCTGTGCTTAACCGTTCATGGAGGGACTGTAATGGTTAAGCAGATAACTATTCCCTAGGCGGGGCACGGTTCGCCGGCCCGACCTAGTGGTAGTTGTCGACTACGGCAAAACCTTTTCTAAAAAAATAATAAAGCTGTGCCGAGTTTTTATTGGCTAGAAAGATTTGATTGCCTCCAATGCCGAAAACAATATTAAGCATAATGCAAGGCTTAGAATGATGTCATCGTCCCAAAAAACTCACCAAACTTTGGCATTGTGATGCTTATGCAGCGACTGAAATCAAGAATACCGCACACCTTTTTTCAATTTGCACTGATTGGAGTTGGTGGCTTATTAGTCGATATAGCTGTTTTATATTCAGGTTTGTGGTGGCTAGGTTTGTCATGGCTTTGGGCAAAACTATTATCCTTTCTAGTAGCGGCAACGTTCACTTGGTGGATGAATCGAATATATACTTTTGGAAAAAGTAATAAACCACTTCTATTGGAATGGGCAAGTTTTTTGGCGACCAATGCGTTTGGTGGATTGGTCAACATTTCTGTGTATTCCGCCATTGTCACCCAATTTTATCCTTATCCGTGGCTTCCAGCCATTGCTACGTGCTTTGGATCAGTGAGTGGCCTATTTTTCAATTACTTATCTTCTCGACATTTCGTTTTCAACCAAACGAACAAATTGGAAACGATTGCGAAGGATTCCATTGTCATGGAAACGCCGCCATTTCCTAGCATATTGTATTGGGCCACAGCTTTATTATGCCTCATTTTTGGACTGGTGTCGGCTTATCTTGGCATGGATGCAAGCTTGGATCTAAAAAACCAATATTGGCAAAATGGATGGGTTTATCTTAATGGCACTATGGGCCGTGATTGGCTAGTAAGCAATGTTGCCAGTTTTGATAACCCGATAATTATTGCATCATATACGTGGATAGCCAAACTACTCCCTGCTCACGCCGTCGGTTTTTCATTAGGCATATTGCATGGTTTGAACTTCCTACCCTTAGCCGCTATCGCTTGGCAATTGTCCACTCTTTCGAATCTTCGGCATCGCCTATACTCATCAGCCATCTTAGCTTTGGTTGGGGTTGGTGGAGCCGGTGCTTTGACAGGAATTGGTTTGTCTTTTTGTGGCAATAGTTTAAGTTTAGGAATTTATGCATCCATTTATTTATGTCTTGCACATTGGGAAAAAATACACCAAAACCAAAGTATTACCCATTATCTTCTTATTGCTATATTCGGGATACCACTCGGCATAGTGATTGGCTTGAAGCAATCTTTGATCATTTTTGGTGTGGGGCTAATCACTGCATTTCTCATCACCCATTTACCACTGCTGCGTCGATTAAGCACAAGTTTTAGTTTTGGCATAGGTGTCTTGATTGGCTTTGGCATCAGCGGTGGGTATTGGGCTTATTATTTGTGGAAATCATTAAACAATCCTATCTTCCCATACTTCAACAATCTGTTTGAGTCACCTAGAGCTTTGCCTATTTCATATCTTGATCCAAATCTATCGTTGCATAGCCTTATGCACAGATTGCTTGAGTCATCCGGTTTTTGTCAACAAATCAATCTATGCCCTAATGTCGAATTTAGAGACTTTAGAATAATTTCCATGATAATACTAGCTGGTGTGGCTTCAATGCTTAACTTTTGGCGCAAGCAAGCACATCCTTTTTCGCATTATGCACCAACGTTGTGGCTTTTGGCTTCAAGTATTTTCACTTATTTATGTTGGCTTGCAATATCATCCTCGTACTCTATTTTAGTTCCTTTGGAAATGCTTGCCCCGTTATTATCTGTGGCAGCTATTGGATTAATGCCATTCAGTAAACGAATCCGACTTGGCTTTGCTATTTTATTATTAGTATTGCTATC
Source organism: uncultured Methylococcaceae bacterium (assembly GCA_903859815.1). Taxonomy (GTDB): domain Bacteria; phylum Pseudomonadota; class Gammaproteobacteria; order Methylococcales; family Methylococcaceae; genus Methylumidiphilus. The sequence continues at coordinate 23,138 of CAIOOA010000136.1, forward strand.
AGTTACGACAAAAGTAGGCGACTGGGGGAGAATGCCTCGGCAGGGTCAAACGTTAACCAACTTTGATAAAACCAGTTGCAAGAAGTTTAGTTCAGCTATAAATGTTGAAGATTATGAGGCTTGTCAAACTAATTTGTCGGCAAGATTTCCTCAAATATCATAAAATCAGCTACCCGAAAACTAGCAATGTTGATTACCCAATGTCTGAAATAAACGAAACCAATACCAGAATTTGTCCATCCAAACCTAAATCAAGTAATGGCTGCTGGCTCACGACTTCGGATCAAAGTTCCTTGTTTCAGAAACTAAATCTCGACTTGCAATTTAACGACACCATTAACCGCCAGCGGTCAACGATAGTAGTCGATTCGGATCACGCCTATCAAACCATGGACGGCTTTGGGTTCACTCTGACTGGAGGCAGCGCATACCTCCTCAGAAAATTAGACGGGCCAATCCGCAATGCACTGTTATATGAGTTATTTTCAACCCAAGACAATGCTATTGGCATTAGTTATTTACGACTTAGCATAGGGGCATCTGACTTAAGCACTGCACCCTATAGTTATGATGATATTCCCGAGGGACAAAACGACCTAAACTTAATACATTTCAATATTTTGGCTGGGGACTTTGAGGTAATACCGATACTTCATCAAATTCTTTCCATTAACCCAACCATTCAAATCATGGCAACGCCATGGTCGGCACCCGCTTGGATGAAAACCAACAATAGCATGATCGGTGGCAGCTTAAGGTGTGAATATTATGATGTTTATGCCAAGTATTTTGTCAAATATATTCAATCCATGAAAGAATATGGTATTACCATTCAAGCCATAACGCCTCAAAACGAACCCCAGAACGATCTGAATGAGCCTAGCATGTTAATGGATGCAAAGGAACAGGCTAATTTTATCAAATTCCATCTTGGGCCGGCGTTACGCATGGCTGGTTTGACCACTGACATATTTTGTTGGGATCATAATTGCGACAGACCAGACTATCCTTTGGCAATCTTCGCTGATGCCGAAGCAGAGAGATTCACCAAGGGTTCGGCTTGGCATTTATATGCTGGGGATATTGACGTTCTTTCATCGGTTCATGAAGCCTTTCCCCATAAGAAAATCTATTTCACCGAACAATGGGTAGGTTCTGACGGACAATTTGGAGGAGACTTATTATGGCATGGGCGAAATGTATTGATAGGCGCAATCAGAAACTGGAGCAGTGTGGTATTGGAATGGAATTTGGCTGCTGATCCATATTATAATCCTCATACCACGGGTGGCGCTTCGAATTGTGTAGGGGCATTGACCATCGGTGACACCATTCAACGCAATGTGGCTTATTATCTGATCGCGCATGTCGCCAAGTTTGTCAGGCCAAACTCTGTTAGGATACATACTGAAACGGATTGCGCCCTACTCAATGTGGGCTTTATGACACCCGATCATACTGTAGTACTGGTTGTTTTGAATGATAGCGAAATGGATATGGATTTCAACATCCAAATTCGCCAAAGACAAGCCGCTTGCAATATCCCCGCATTGGCTTTGGCAAGCTTTGTTTGGCAGGATTTACCCGAAGACTAACTTATTATCAACACTTGATGGAAATATATTATGCCTATACATGTTTGCATGGGCGCGACGCTCATGTGTACCTTTGGCACCGCCCCTAGTTCACTTGTGGTGCTGCCAACCAATAATAGCATGACCAGCTATGTGCCAGCGGCGAACATTATGGATAACGTCCCAATGGTCAATATTCTACCATTTGCCCTATGCACGTCACTGGCGAATCCAGCAGTTGCTTCTGCAACATCCGCAGCGATGGGTGTCCTAACCCCAATGCCTTGCGTACCGGTAATACCAGCCCCTTGGGTTCCGGGTTCCCCTACGGTCATACTTGGGAATATGCCAGCCTTGAATGACACCTGTAAATTAATGTGTGCTTATGGGGGTGTCATTCAAGTGACCTTGCCCGGGCAGGCTACTGAAATGATCGCATAAGTATCCGATTCTTTCGTAAATGACGGTTTCTTTCAACCCATAGTTACGGGTATTTGGTTAGTGTTGGGCGGAACATTAAAGATTATCAAAACTTTCAATGATACAGAGGGCAGGATGCTATTCTATCCTCGATCTTTTTTTTCAATTCCATGAACTCGGGGCTATCAAGATCGCCAAAGCGGTTGGCAAAATCCTCCAAGCTTAGATTTTCAGGCAAGTCCTTAATCGTCGGCATGTACATGGCTTCATCCGAGTTCTCGCTCAAAATGGCTTGAACCCGACGGGCGGATTCTTCCGAATCAACAGCCACCTTGCCAAACGATGCGCCGGCCCGATCCGCTGCCAAGTCAGTAAAGCTGAACCCCGTTCCGCCATGGGTGTCATTGAATTCCTTGGCCAGTCCAACCATGTCGGCAAATGCCCTTTGACCGGACATTGCCATGACTGCCGACGCGGTGAAATGCTGTGCCGCATCAATGCGTCGACTCAATAAAACGTCACGCCGGGCAAGGCTAGGCGCTTCCATATCAAGGTAAATGGCAGGTTCCAGGCTTTTACCATTCGCGTAGGCGGCCAACACCAACAACAAAGCCCTGTTCTCTTCACGCGCATCCCCGCCCGCTGCATCAGAACGTTCCTTGGCAAACATGAAAAGGGGCCGTAACAAGGCAGACAATCCAATAAATCGTCGCGATTGGGCTTGCCCAACCACTTCTGCCAATTTGGTGTGATATAGCCTCAATCGCTCCTTATCGGCTAAATCTGCAACCAAATCCTGGGCTTGCCCCATGACTTCACGATCCCAATTTAATGAAACCCACAACCGCCCGTCCCCAATGTGAACCTCTTGCAGCAACGGCAAAGTCATTTCGACATAACGGCCAAGCCGTGTGGTGTGAGTCAGCCACCAAAACAATACACGCACTACAGGTTTGGGCAAGGCAATGAAACCCGCTTTAACTTGCTTGACGTAAGCCCTAGGATCGCCATCGTCAGCGATCAGTTTCAAATTTAAAAAATATTCAGCATTGCCAGTCGGCAATTTGATCGAAACCAAAATCACCAAACGCTTGTCAAAAATAGTGGCTTGGGCGAAACCTTCCAGCTTTTTTCTTGATAGTGCATAGTTGACAACAGCAGTCAAATCATCTTCGGTCAGGGCGATGTTGCGCACTTTGTCCTTGGAATGGTCCGGCGGTTTTGCAGTCGTATGCAGAATGCTCCTCGTGGTTGCCAAAAAATGTTGTTGACTTGCAGTTTTTTGCCAAACCCAGGGTTCTTCGTCGAGGATCAAAACGATCAAGATCACCAAAGTCAACGCAAACGTCCCTGCAGCGTAGGCTAGCCATCGCAGCAGCTTGCGCAGAGTTTTTGATTTGACTGTCAGGCAACCTTTTAAAATCATGGGCTTATGTGTATCATAAAAATGGGAAAGGGTTGAGTTTAAAGTTCATTTCCAGTTCCGTGCATTCTAAATGCAATTCGTTCACAATTATTGTTGACTGTTTCGGTCGGACATAGGTATAGTAAGTTTAAAAACCATCATCAATCGGGGAGATTAACGTGAGATTAACTACAAAAGGCCGTTATGCGGTGACCGCAATGTTAGACCTTGCCTATCATAGCGAAAAGAAGCCTGTTACTTTAACCGACATAGCCAAACGGCAAAACATTTCGCTATCTTATCTGGAGCAGTTGTTCGCCAGGCTCCGTCGTGCCGGCATGGTCGAAGGTGTCAGAGGCCCGGGTGGCGGATACCAACTGAGCCGCGACGTGTCCCAGATCAATATCGCTGATGTCATCACCGCAGTGGATGAAACTATAGATTCCACTCGTTGCGGCGGCAAGTCAAATTGCCAAAGCGCTCAGCCTTGCCTGACCCATGATCTGTGGAACGGACTGAGCGAACAAATCCGCGCCTACCTTTCGACCATCAGCCTACAGGATCTGTTGCAGCGCAAGGGCTTCCGCCAAGTGGCAGAGCGCCAAGACAAACAGCCTAGCGCTCCGGGCCTGGACATACTCATGCGCGGTGAAAGGGATTTAAACTCTTCGGTTTAATGATCTATTTGGATCATAACGCGACCACCCCGATGGATGGTCGCGTTGTCGAGGTAATGCAGCCCTATTTGGGGAGTCTGTTTGGCAATCCCTCCAGCCTTTACCGTTTGGGCAGAATTAGCCGAAGCGCGATTGATACGGCAAGAGGTCAAGTTGCTGCCTTGGTTGGGGCGCAAGCCTCTCAGGTAGTGTTCACCTCCGGTGGCACAGAAGCCAATAATTTAGCCATTAAGGGTTTGGCGGCGAGTCTGCCGGTGGGTGCGCTGGCGATTGGTGCAACCGAACATCCTTCTGTTTCAGCGGCAGCAGCCCGTCTGTCCAAGCAAGGTTGGGAACTGAATACTCTCTCTGTAGACGCTGTGGGCAAGATACCCCCAGAAAACCTAGCCGTCTTCAGTAAACTCCCTTTGCGTATTGTCTCGGTGATGCTTGCCAATAATGAAACGGGTGTCATTCAAGATATGTCGAGAGTTGTCAACTGGGTGCGTGAAACGAGCGCTTGGTTGCATTGTGATGCGGTTCAGGCGGCTGGTAAAATTCCAGTCGCTTTCGACACCCTTGGAGCGCATTTGCTCACGGTTTCTTCCCACAAAATCCATGGGCCGAAAGGCGCTGGTGCGTTAATCATCGACAAATCGGTGGAAATAATGCCATTGTTGGAAGGGGGAGGTCAGGAACGCGACTTGCGCAGTGGCACCGAAAATGTCGCCGCCATTGTCGGTTTCGGCAAGGCTTGTGAATTGGCTTTAGCGGAACGGGAATCCCGCCATGCCCATGCCTTCAAATTGCGCGAGCAATTGGAATCTGGGCTTGCTCAACTGGCGGGTGTCACTATTTTTGCGAAAGATGCCATCCGGCTACCTAATACCGTCCAATTCGGCTTAAACGGCATGGACGGGGAAGCCTTGTTGATGGCTTTAGACCGTAAGGGTTTCGCGGTATCCAGCGGTTCTGCCTGTGCCAGCGGCGCAGGCGAGCCTAGCCCGGTTTTATTGGCGATGGGCTTCGATGAAGCCACCGCCAAAAGCGCGATACGGGTTAGTGTGGGTAAAGATAATAGCGAAGCTGATATTGAAGCTTTGTTAGCCGCTTTAAAGACGTTTGTGCGGTAAATTTAACAATTCATCTCACGAAAAACGCAAACACACAGCGTTAAAGATTAAATCGCATTTTGCTTGGACTAGTCGTTGATTGTTCCAGCACCTACATTAAAGCTCAGACGGTTTCCGCTATGTTATCAGCCTTGGCTCATTGAGAAAGTGTAAATTAAACTATGAACCCACAAGAGCAGGAACCTCTACGCATTCGCCAAATCCGCATCGAAGGATTATTCGGTTTATACAACCATTGCATCAACCTGAACCTCAAGGAGCGGGTGACGATTCTGCATGGGCCAAATGGGGTGGGGAAGACGATTACGTTGAAGATGATTGAAAATTTATTTGAGAAGCTAGTTGAGGCTTTAGGTGGAACTAATAATATATTTTGGAAAATACCATTTAACTTATTTTTTGTTGAATTTACCGATGGCTCTTCCATCAAGCTATTAGCAACTGAGAAAGGAAATCAGGAGTTCGATTTTAAGCTCATTACCAATGATGGGAGCCAACACAATACGATTCTTACAAAGCAAGGCAGTGATTTCACCTTTGACTATGACTTATGGTTTACAGAAAACAATTTAAAGACCCATTTTATTGGGGTGGATCGCTTAAATTCGGCTCACTCAAAAAAACACAAACCCATTGGCTTGATTGCGACTAAACAAAATGGCATTTCTTCAACTATCACCAATTACTCAAAGGACTTAGTAGAAATAATTGAATCAACCTTGGCTTCGTATGCTAGGGAATCTCAAGTATTAGATCAATCTTTTCCACAACGTCTGATGTTAGCTTCATCTACAGATGGCACTAACATTAAAAGTCGCTTATCTAGCTTGGATAGACAACGTCTTGAATTGCAAGAAATCGGTTTGTTAGATCAGGTAGATACCCCATTTTTTGATTCGGCAAATCTTGACGAGCTCATATCCAAAGAAAAAAAGGTTATGATTCTATACGTAGAAGACACTGAGAGAAAATTAGCAGTATTTGAAGGTTTTGCACGTCGAATTAAGCTATTATTAAACAACATCAACACCAAATTCAAAAACAAGCACTTACGAATTGACAGGGAAAAGGGTTTCATAGTAATCAGTGACTCGGGACAGATCTTAGATTTGGATTTGCTGTCTTCCGGTGAACAGCACGAAATTGTGTTGTTTTATGATCTTCTGTTTCGCATCAAACCTAATACCCTAGTATTGATTGATGAACCAGAACTATCCTTGCATGTGAGTTGGCAAGATCATTTCTTGCCTGATTTACTCAAAATTGTTGAAATAGCCCATTTTGATGTATTAATTGCGACCCATTCTCCATATATTGTTGGTGATTATATCGATTTAATGGTTGCATTGGAAACAGGAACGATATAAGTGTTTGATATCAAGAGACCGATAGCAGCCGAAATAATACAAAGAAGAACTCAACATTCTGGAAGTTTCTTGTTAGTCGAAGGTCCAAGCGATGTTAAATTTTGGCATGAACATGTCAGTAGACCTAATTGCCTTATTCGGCCTGCGGGTGGTAAGCCAAGTGTTAAAATCGCTTTAAAAAGTCTCGATTCAATAGGCTTTTCAGGTATTCTTGGGTTAGTTGATGATGACTGCGATAGCTTGGAGAATAGGCAATTTCCTTCGTCCAATTTAGTTGCAACAGACGCACGAGACCTCGAATGCCTATTGCTTCGCTCTCCACTACTAGAGAAATTGGTTTTTGAATTAGGTGATGCTGAAAAAATTGCAGTATTCGAAAAACAACATGGACTAACAGTAAGAGAAAAGCTCCTATCAAATGGTATGGTTTTTGGACGTTTGCGCTGGCTTTCAAAGCGTATGGATTGGCAATTGTTTGATGGATTTGGGCCGGATGAATTAAGACCTGAGGCATTCATGGATCGTGACAGATGGAACGTTGACATAGAGAGGCTTATGCAAAAAACCGCATCCAAACTTGAATTAGCAAACACAGAAATATTATGTGATCAAATAGACTCTTTACCCAATGTCGACCCATGGCGAGTTTGCCACGGCCACGATTTACTAAAGATTTTGAGGATGGGTTTACAGACAGTACTAGGAAATTTAAAAAGTGCTTTTACTCATGAGGATCTTGCCGCCCATTTGCGACTGGCCTTCCACGACACCCACCTTGCGGCTACGCAATTATACAAAGACATCCGCGCTTGGGAGCAATCCAATCCGCCTTATCAAATATTACCTGTTCACTAGATAGAGGAACAAATATGTCCATCACACTCACCGAAAAAGCGGCGAAGCAAATCGCCAAGCAATTGGAAAAACGCGGCAAAGGTCTTGGCCTGGGCTTGGGGGTCAAGAAAGCCGGCTGTTCCGGCTTCAGTTATGTGGTCGATTATGCCGACGAGCTGACTGAAAGCGACCGGATTTTTGAACAGCATGGGGTCAAATTGATTGTCAAAGCCGATGCATTGGAAATGTTGGACGGCGTGGAAGTCGATTACACCCGAGAGGGTTTAAACGAGGCATTCCGCTTCAACAACCCGAAAGCCACGGGAACTTGCGGTTGTGGGGAAAGCTTTACCGTCTGATTCAATCAAGGCTTTTTTCGCTGTAGCTGGGGTCTTTAAATCTGTCATGGGCGAATGAATTCGGGCGAATAAATTCGCCCCTACACTCCATTTACCGATGAAAGCATTACCTTCCACCGATAAATCCAGTAAAATTAGCTGTTTTGGTTTCACCCCTGAGAATTGGGGAGGAACTTACTCGATTGTCAAAATCCTTTTAATCCTAAATGACCCTACCATCAGGAGTTCCAATGGCGGTTGAACGCACTATTTCCATCATCAAGCCCGACGCGGTAAGCAAGAACGTGATCGGCGAAATCTATTCGCGCTTCGAAAAAGGCGGTTTGCGCATCATCGCGGCGAAAATGGCCCATCTTAGTCGGGAAGACGCGGAAGGCTTCTATGCTGTGCATAAAGAACGGCCTTTCTTCAAGGACTTGGTCAACTTCATGATCTCAGGCCCAGTCATGATCCAAGTGTTGGAAGGTGAAGATGCAGTTGCCAAGAATCGCGAACTGATGGGTGCCACCAACCCTAAAGAAGCCGCCCCCAGAACCATCCGCGCCGATTTCGCGGTCAGCATTGATGAGAACGCGGTGCATGGCTCCGACAGTTTGGAAAATGCCGAACTGGAAATCGCCTACTTCTTCGAGTCAAATGAACTCTGCCCTCGCACCCGGTAACGTGGAAGACTTTCCACTCGCTTTGAATGGCGCACCCCATCTAGCGCCCCAAACCGACTCGGTTGAAAAATCCGAGTCGGGTTTGGTAGGACTTGGCGAGAAAGCAAAAACCAACCTCCTTGGTATGAACCGGAAGGCCATGGAGGAGTATTTCCTCTCGATAGGCGACAAGCCGTTTCGAGCGGCTCAACTGTTGCAATGGATTCACCAACGCGGCACGGACGACTTTGCCGCGATGACCAATTTGAGCAAAACGCTGCGTGGCTATTTGTCGGAGCATTGCGAAATCCGACCGCCAGAAATCGCGCATGTCCAACAGGCTTCCGACGGGGTTATTAAATGGGTTTTGCAGGTGGATGCCACCAACCGCATCGAAACCGTTTTCATACCCGAAGAAGGCCGTGGCACGTTGTGCATATCATCTCAAGTAGGCTGTGCGCTGGATTGTTCTTTCTGCTCGACCGCGCAACAAGGCTTCAACCGTAACTTGAGCGCAGCCGAAATCATCGGGCAATTATGGGTTGCACAACGCGAGCTAGGCGCTGAACGGCGTATTACCAACGTAGTGTTGATGGGCATGGGCGAACCTTTGTTGAATTTCAACAATGTGCTGGCTGCCACCGATTTGATGATGGATGACTTTAGCTATTGCCTGTCCAAGCGCCGAGTGACCTTGAGCACTTCCGGTGTGGTTCCCGCATTGGACCGTTTGGCGGAAGTCAGCGATGTGAGCTTGGCGGTGTCGCTCCATGCGCCAGACGATGCTTTGCGTAACGAACTGGTTCCGATCAATCGAAAATATCCGATCAAAGAATTGCTTGCCGCTTGCAAACGTTATATTGGCTCGGAGGGGCGTCGTAAAGTCACTATTGAGTATGTCTTACTGGAGGGTGTCAACGATAGCCCGGCTCACGCTAGGGCATTGGGGAAACTGCTGGCGAATGTGCCTTCCAAGGTCAACTTGATACCTTTCAATCCTTTCCCCAATTCGCGCTACCGTTGCTCCAGCCCGGAAGCCATTGCCCGTTTCAGTGAGATTGTCCAACAGGCAGGCATAATCACCACCACCCGAAAAACACGGGGGGTCGACATTGATGCCGCCTGTGGGCAACTAGTAGGGAAAGTCAACGACCGTAGCAAGCGTCATTTCAGGCTTCAGGCGATAGTGTGATGAGACTGTCTGCCAAGACAATCCTGTTGTTGGCGTGTTCAGGCTTGCTCGCTTGCGTCAGCGACTCGCCACCGCAAAACAACTCTGACGACCGTAGCACCACCGATTTGTATGTAATGAAAGGCATACAATACATTGAAAAGGGCCGACTGGATGTGGCTCAGCAGGATTTGGAAAAAGCTGTCGAATTGGACGACGGCAATGCCGAGGCTCATAATGCACTGGGGGTGCTTTATGAGCGCCAAAATCGTCCAGCGGATGCAGAAGCCCAGTTTAAGCGAGCATTGGCATTGGATGAAAATAATTTTGCAGCCTCCAACAATTACGCTCGCCTTCTGTGCGCCCAAGGCCAATATGATTTGGCCATGCAGCGGTTTAAGATATTGATCGACTCCAAGCTTTACCAAACGCCATGGCTGGCATTGACCAATGCTGGCATTTGCTCAAAAATCAAGGGACTGAACTCGGATGCTGAAAGCTATATGCGCAAGGCGCTGGAGGCTAATCCAAATTTTGCCCCAGCCCTGCTTGAATTGGCGAAACTGAGCATGGAAACAGGCAATAACATGTCTGCGCGTGCCTTCCTGCAACGTTATGATTCCTCAGCACCGCCATCGCCAGAATCCTTGTTTCTGGGAGTGCAAATCGAACAAGCTTTGGGTAATGCCAAGGATGCCAATACCTATCGTAAAAAATTGCAAATGCTCTTTCCAGACAGCAAGGAAGCTTTGCGCGCCCGCACCAGCCGTGCATCCAAATAACCTTATCCACCACCATTCATAAAGATTCAATGACGGACAAAATTCAAGCGATCCGGGGCATGCACGATATTCTCCCCGATCAAACGCCACGTTGGCAAGGCGTGGAACGTGCTTTCCGCGAAGTGTTGGCAGCCTATGGCTATCAAGAAATCCGCTTGCCCATCGTCGAAAAAACTGAACTGTTTAAGCGTTCAATTGGCGAAGTCACCGACATTGTCGAGAAAGAAATGTATACTTTCGACGACCGTAACGGGGACTCTCTCACCTTGCGACCGGAAGGCACGGCAGGTTGTCTGCGCGCCTGCTTGGAACATGGGTTATTGCACCAACCCGCACAACGACTGTGGTACATGGGGCCCATGTTTCGGCATGAACGCCCACAGAAGGGCCGCTATCGACAATTTCAACAGATGGGTGTGGAAGCCTACGGCATGGCTGGGCCGGACATTGACGCAGAACTCATTTTGCTCAGCAGAAGGTTGTGGAAAACTTTAGGGCTGGCGCATAAATTGGAACTCCAACTCAACTCGCTTGGGACATTGGAAGAACGCCTAGTGTACCGGGATAAGCTAGTCGATTACTTTCGCACTAACATCCATGCGTTGGATGATGATAGTAAGCGGCGCTTGGAAACCAACCCGCTGCGGATATTGGACACTAAAAACCAACACATGGCAGATGTAGTGAAAGGAGCGCCCGCACTGTCTGAGTTTCTGGGCGATGAATCCTTGGCTCATTTCCAGCAGTTGACTCGTACATTGGACGATGCCGGGGTGGCTTACACCCTGAATCCCCGATTGGTGAGAGGCTTGGATTACTATTCCCGCACGGTATTCGAGTGGGTCACCACAGAATTGGGTGCCCAAGGCACTGTTTGCGCAGGGGGCCGCTATGATGGCCTGATCGCACAGTTGGGTGGTAAAGCCTCCCATGCCATCGGTTTCGCATTGGGTGTGGAGCGATTAATTGATCTGATCGACGATCCTGCACGCTTTGATGAAGCCGTTTGCCCCCATGCTTATTTCATTCGCGTTGGGAGCCAAGCCGAACACGTTGGTGGGTTGCTGGCGGAGCAACTTCGGGATGCTATGCCACAACTTCGGCTAGTCGTCCATTGCGATGGCGGCAGTTTTAAAAGCCAGTTCAAGCGAGCTGATAAAAGCGGTGCTGGATTGGCTCTGATTCTAGGCGAGGACGAGGCAAGAGACTCGACCATCGGCGTCAAGAACCTACGCAAAGAGGGTGATCAGATCACCTTAAAACACTCCGAACTGATACCCTATCTTCAATCATTAATCTAAAGAGGCATCGAATGGACGATTATTTATCCGAAGAAGAGCGCGTCGAAGCGCTAAAAAAATGGTGGCAAGCCAACTCCAGTTCGGTGGTGTGGGGGTTGGTCTTGGGTTTTGCTGTCCTCACTGGCTGGAATATATGGCAAAGCACCCAACAACGCAAAGCGGAAGAGGCTTCCGGGCTCTACCAACAACTGCTTAAGGCGGTGGAAGCCAAGCAAGCGGAACCCGCTTTAAAGCTCAGCGAGCGCATCGTCGAGCATTACCAAGGCAGCACCTACGCCACTTATGCCACTCTGTTCAGCGCCAAGCTTAAAACCGATGCGGGCGACTTGGCTGGTGCGAAAAAAATCCTCAGTGATTTGCTGGCTGCAAGCAAAGACGGCGACATCAAACACTTGGCGAGGCTTAGACTCGGTGAAGTGTTGTTGGCCCTAGGTGAAAACGATGCGGCGCTCAAGTTATTCGACCCTCTGAAACCCCGCGACATGGGTAAATACGAGGGCCTGTACGAAGAACTCAAGGGCGATGCTTATGCCGCACTAGATCGAACCAGCGAAGCCCAAGCCGCTTATGAACTGGCTAAGGAAAAGGGCGAAACCGCCCCCTTGCTTGATCTTAAAATCAATAATCTAGCCGTTGATTCGGCAAGCACCCCGGCCCCTGTCCAGTGATACGATATTGCTTACTCGTTTTTTTCGCTGTCTCCATGCTGACGGGGTGTGCAGGACTTGAAGCCGCCAAGGATGCTTATGACAGCTTGTCCGAATCTGTTTTTGGCAAGGACAACGCTGAACCTCCGCGTGAACTGTCGGAAGACTTCGTGTCAAAAGTCCCCTTTAGCATCAAGTGGAAAGAGGACATTGGTGACGGTTACGGTGGGCAGCGCATTAATTTAGTGCCGGCTGTCACTCAGGATAGCGTTTATGTGGCAGACCATAAGGGATTGATCCAATCGCGCAATCGCATGACCGGCGAAAAGCGTTGGGAAATCGAAGCCGAAATGAAGCTTTCTTCAGGCCCTGTCGTTCACAAGGATAAAATCATTGTAGGCAGCAAAGATGCCGAAATTGCCGCATTTGCCGTGGCGGACGGTGCATTCTTATGGAAAACCTCGGTCACCAGCGAAGTCATTGCCCTTCCCGCCATAGCCGACGGCGTGGTGATTGTGCGCGGCAGCGATGGTCGCATCACGGGCTTGGATGAAAAAACCGGGGCTACGATATGGTCTCATGACCGCACAGCACCGCCATTGGCAGTCAGAAGCAAAGGTGCCCCGGCCATAGCCGGTGATTTGGTCATTGACGGTTACGGGGGAGGCAAGCTTCTCGCGCTGCGCATCAAGGACGGGCAAATCGAATGGGAAGCAGTCGTCGCCTTGGCGAAGGGACGCTCAGAGATTGACCGTTTGGTGGACATTAACGCCACGCCTGTGGTCATGGGTGACATTTTATTCGTGTCCGGCTATCAAGGCGGTGTCGCCGCCGTTTCACAAAAAGACGGTGAAGTGCAATGGCGACAAGAGAAGCTCTTTTCCCACTCCGGCTTGACCGGCAACAAGCGTTCATTATTCTTATCTGACTCATCCAGCGATGTCTGGCGTTTGGACATGCGCAATGGCAGCGACCTTTGGAAACAAAAACAACTGCATCAACGCCGTCTGACCCCTCCTGTCCCCGTGAAAGACAAATTGGTGGTCGGTGATTTTGAAGGGTACGTCCATGTATTGTCCCAAGAAGATGGTGGGTTGCTGGCCCGTTTGGAAGTGGATGACACGCCCATCGAAGCCACGCCTGTTGTATTCGACAATATCGTCTACATCTATACCACTGGTGGCGAACTCGCCGCCCTAGCCTTGGATTAATCATGCTACCTGTCGTCGCTCTGGTTGGCCGCCCCAATGTGGGCAAATCGACCTTGTTCAACTTCCTCACCCTGACCCGCAATGCCTTGGTGGCCGACTTTCCGGGCCTGACCCGTGACCGCCAATACGGGCAAGTCCGACGCGGTGAGCGGCCCTTCCTCGTGGTGGACACGGGCGGCATCATCGAACAGGCCGAGGGGCTTGAAGACCAGGCGATGCGCCAAGTTTGGGCCGCACTCGATGAAGCCGATGTCATTCTATTCATGGTGGATGCTAGGGCGGGCTTAAGCTCTGCCGACGAATCCATTGCCAGCAAATTACGCAAAACCGGCAAGCCGGTGCTGCTCGTCGCCAATAAAATTGACGGGTTGACCAAGGCGGAATCCAACCTTGCGGAATTTTATCGGATGGGCTTGATCGGCCAACCCATAGGCATAGCCTCGTCCCACGGAACCGGCATCCCGGAATTGCTCGAACAAGTCTACGCATTGTTGCCGCCACCGGAAACCGAGGCTGAAGAAGACGAAACCGCACCCGGCATTCGCGTTGCCATCATCGGCAGGCCCAATGTCGGCAAATCAACCTTGGTCAATCGCTTGCTCGGCGAAGAACGGGTGGTGGTGTTCGACCAACCCGGCACGACGCGGGATAGCATCTTCATCCCGTTTGAGCGCGATGGCAGGCAATACACCTTGATCGACACCGCCGGCATACGCAGGCGCTCGCGGGTGGAAGAGGCCATCGAAAAATTCAGCATCATCAAAGCCATGCAAGCCATGGAAAAAGCCCACGTGGTGATTTACATGATTGATGCCAGTGAAGGCATCACCGATCAGGATGCCAATCTATTGGGCCAAGTGGTGGAAACTGGGCGTGGCCTGATTATTGGCCTGAACAAATGGGACGGCTTGACCCCCGTGCATCGCGAATCGGTCAAACGCCAGATTGATGTCAAACTACCCTTCCTCGATTTTGCCTCCAAGCATAACCTCTCCGCGCTACATGGAACCGGGGTTGGCAAGCTGTTGGAGCAAGTGGATCGCATCTACCGCTCTGCCGGACAAACCGTCACCCCTAACAAGCTGACCGAAATCATGGAACGCGCCGTAGACACCCACCAACCGCCCTTGGTTAAAGGCCGACGCATCCGCCTGAAATATGCCCATCAAGGCGGACACAACCCGCCCACCATCATCATCCATGGCAATCAAACCGAAAACGTCCCGCCCTCATACAAACGCTATCTCATCGCCGCTTTCCGCAAAGCCCTGAACATTGAAGGCTCGCCCATCAAGCTGGAATTCAAAACCGGCGACAATCCCTATAAAGACAAGAAAAACGAACTCAATCCTAGGCAGTTAGCGAAGAGGAAAAGGATGATGAGGCATGTGAAAAAATAAAATCGCTGGCGCGATTTTATTTTTTCAATGAAATGTGCCGAAGGGTACGCTAAAGAAGGAGTGCATCGTTCGCGATTAATATGATTCGCACCCTTCAATGTGCAATATCGGTACTCTGGTTGAATAGCAAAGTGAATATGAACTCTGAAAACGTTAATTCCGTGATCGAAGCCATTGAAAAAGATGACCGTTGGGACAACGGCGAATTAGGCAGAGACGAACAGTTCGTCACCGTATCAAATAATACCTCTGAACAACAAGCTGCTTTGGATGAAGCCTTGGAACTCCAAATTATTTCCATCCGATTACCAATAGGCTTGATTGAAGATTTAAAATTCATCGCGGAAGTCAACGGACTTAAACACCAGACCTTAATGCGCCAAGTATTGGCTCGTTTTGCGGACATGGAAAAGAAAACAATGCAGAAGAAAGCGGCAAATCGGCAAATTGCTCTTCGCAAAGCAGGGTAAGGTTTAGCTCTCAATGGTCGGGCATCGGCTTTTTGATGGTCGGCGGTTCTGATGGTTCTGGCTGGAAATAGACCGATAGGCGTAAGCCGTGGAATAAATATAACAGCGATTCCAACGCATATCTTGATTTTCTGTGAGTATGCAGTAATATTTGTGTGACCGCTTTACTTAGCGACTATAGTGATATGACCCAACCAAACCCTCAAGACGAACAAGCCCGTCGCATAGACAAACTCGAAGATAAGCTTGCAAAAGCTGAAGAAAAAATTATATTTTTCGATAAAATTGTCTCGGTTTGTATAGCGCTTAGTGTCATTCTATTCGGTTCAGGTGCTTACTTAGTCAGTCTTATCAGCAATGTGAAAACAGAAATTGCTGCTTTAGAAGACAAAAGTAAAAAGCTAAAGGAAGAAATGTCTGAATTGCAAAAAATAGATCAGGTTGTGGAATCAAAAATAGAAAACTTAAAGCAACAAGCAATCAGCGAAACGAGTCAGAAAATTAGTAGCTTATCAACAGATACCATAGCCAAAGTCACGAGTGATTTGAATTCCAGCTTAAATTCGGCTATCAAATCTCTGGACACACACGGCGAAGCGTTAAAAGCACAGTTAAATTCACCAGAAAAAAAAGCTGAAGCAGATTTACAATTGGTTAATAAGGTATTAGAAAAGCTTAAAGATGGAACTCAATCCCTGACTATTAGATCGCTAGCTGTGAATAATTCCAAAGGAACGGAAGTGATATCTTTTTTTGCAACAGACTTAACAGGCGTGATTTCTTTAAATGACCTAAATGGCAAGCAGCAAATAGGAATATTCTCTAATGAGAATGGAGGTCGACTCTATATCAATAACAAAGAAGGCACTCGTTTAATTGACTTGTTCGTAGAACCACCTTTTTCTGGTGTAATTGGTGTAAATAATTCTATGGGCAAGCGGCAAATTGGAATGTTTTCTAATAATTATGGAGGTTATCTCTATATCGATAACAAAGAAGGCAATCGTTCAATTGACTTGTACGTAAATCGTGATTTGTCGGGCGTCGTTAGTGTAGATAATTCTACGGGTAAAGAGCAAGCAGCGATTTACTCCAATGCTGAAGGTGGTGTTATGTTCATCAAAAACAAGGATGAAAAACAATCGGTTAGTTTGTATAACAGTACGGAGCTATCTGGACGAGTGAATATAAACAACTCAACTGGCGATGTTAGGGCAATGATTTACTCAAATGACAATCACGGCTATACGAGTCTATACAACAAAGAAAATAAGTCTTTGTTTGATTTGGGTTATGACTATACCACCAAAAGGCCATTTATCACGGTTGGCGGAAAGGAACTAGGAAAATAATTTAACTTATAGTCCGTTCGTAGTTCCGCCTTTAGGCGGTGGACGGCCGGAAAGAACCGGCTAAAGCCGGGACTACAAACGGTTTCGCGGGTTCCCAACCTTCAGCTTAACCCAAATCGCTAAAAACTCAGGCCGTATGATTTACCCTGCCTCGTTACAATAAAATTTAGAGCGTTTCACTCAATGAATGGAAAGCAAATCATTGCCCAACTCAAAAAACAAGGATGGACTTTAAAGCGCGTTAAAGGTAGTCATCACCTCATGCAAAAAGACGGTAAAACCGTACCTGTCCCTGTACACGGCACAGAAGACATAAAACCCGGATTACTCGCCGCCTTGGAAAAACAAACCGGAGTCAAACTAAAATGAATTTATGCTATCCAGCCCATTTTGAGCCACAACAACCCTCTGGCTACTTTGTGCAATTTATTGATTTCGAAAATGCCATCACCCAAGGAGAAACCCTTGAAGAATGCAAAGCCCATGCCCAAGAAGTCTTATCGCTGGTTATTGAAGACATGCTAGAAGGCGGCAAAGAAATTCCTACGCCATCACATTCAGTTGATGCATTCTTCATTGCGCCAGAAACTATTATCCAATCCAAAATCTTATTAAGCTGGGCAAAAAAATCTGAAAACGTCGGTTATAAAACTAAAAGTCCCAGCTTAACGCAACTCGATAAAGCGGCTAAAGCAATGGGGAAACAACTCATTCTTTCCATAGAGTAGAATTGTATGCACTACACCATTAAAGCACAGATTTATACCGGCGAAGACTCAGGCTTTATTGCTGAATGTATTGAATTGCCGATTGTCACTCAAGGCCAAACTTTAGATGAAGGCGTGAAAAACTTACGCGAGGCGATTAGTTTGCATTTAGATGGGGAGGATTTAGCCACGTTAGGATTTGCCCCCAATCCGCCTATTATTGTGAATTATGAAATGGAGTCCGTTTGTGCCTAAAAGAGTAAGCCGTACAGCGCCGCACGAGGAGAATCGGCGATATTTTTATCCGGCGCAATACGCGGCAAACTGCTATAGCGCCTGAATGCACCTTACCTCGTTTTAGAAAATAACTTTAAATTTGCTTTCTCAAAACCATATCTAGATATTTTCTAAACTCATCCGTATCTAAAAAATAATTTGGATATGCCTTTTTCAAAGCATTAAGAGAAAGAGCCGAAACTAATACAATATCTTTATTGCTATCATCTCTATACAATTTTTCATCATTATCATATGTTGTGGAAGCTTCAGGCAATTTATTTTTTGCGAATCGCCTTATATTTACAATTCTTTTTTCAAAATCCAATAGAAGCAGAAAGTAGTAGGCTTTGCTTTCTTCTTTTGTTAATTTATTTGCCACTACATTAAAAGCCTTTAACTTATCGATTAGCGATAATCTTTCGACACAGTCCTTTAACTTTGCATAAGTATCAATCTCATTAAAGCGTTCATCAACATGGCAACCCTCTAGCCTAGAAAACTCAGCACTTGCAAATTTAAAAAAATCCAACCAAATATCATCCCCAATGCTTGATTTAATATTTTGCCTTGTAAATGTATCAACAACCTCCACTGCAGTTGCCCAAGAGTGCTGTATTTTACTTCTTAACTGAATTTCAACAGGCAGACCATTAAACTTGGTTTTACTTCCGTTATATTTATATACTAAATGTATGCCACGGTATCCAGATTCTTTTGGTTCATTAATATAGTCTCGTTCTCTATGAAGCTTATTCTTTGTCTTACTATTTTTTAGCTTTTTATATAGGCGATAAACTTCTTTTGAGCTTTTTAGAACTACTCTACAGCCCGCAATATCTTCCATTCTGCTTAAGCTCATGCCTTTCTCACGTTCCAATTTATTATATATCGAAACAACTCTTTTTAATCTTTGAACCGCAATCGACTTTTGATCTATTTTTATTGCATTTTTCCGCAAAAAATCGAGCATAATCTGCATTGGAAAAGCATGAGACGATCTCCAGTTATGTAATATCAATGATGCATCGTAATATTCATCGCCAGAAAAATCTATTTCTTTAGCTATTAAAATATCACCAGCTTTTTTTACTTTTTCTTTTGAGAAACTAGGCTCTATCCAACTCATTTTTAAGACTTACTCTCAATATGTATTATATTCAATAAAAATAGCCTCAAGGAGCAACTGGCTTCACCCATACCATCCCGATGATCAGTTGGGGATTTTGACTCTTGTGGGGAGCAAAATCGAGATATAAGGGTTCAATAGGCGTAAGCCGTATTTCGAGGCAGGACGACAATCGTTGATGTTTGCATACGTCGCATTACGCAGCTACCCGGCTTACACCCAATTGCTCACGGCGGGATTCGAGCTGCCAAAGGTCGAAGGCGGCTTGATGCGCCAGCCAAGATTCCGCGCTCTTGCCGAAGGCCAACTCCAAGCGTAATGCCATTTCAGGGCTGATGCCCATTTTTCCGTTCACCAAGTCAACCACCGAATTGTCGGTCACATTGAGGCGGGTTGCGGTTTCATGAATGGACAAGCCCAGCGGGGTTAGCCAAAACTCGGATAGAATTTCCCCGGGATGGGGTGGGTTGTGCATACGCATGGCGATACCTCAATGATAATCCAGATAATCGACGACGTGCGCGTCGCCAAACTCGAAACGAAAAACAATGCGCCAATTAGCTTGGACAGTCACCGCCCAAAGTCCTTCCTTGTCGCCTTTCAAGGGGTGAAGCCGCAGACCCGGAGAATCAATATCTTCGACGCAAACAGCCTTGTCGATTAAAGCCAAAATCAACTGTAGCCTCTTGGCATGAATGGCCTGAATGCCAGCTTTGTTCCCAGTCAGGAAAAACTTTTCCAGCCCCTTGTGCATGAAAGATTTAATCATAGTGTCTATTGTAACCTAGGATATAATTTATTTCAGTCGACCACACCTGCAAAAATGACAATCGGCAATTCGTCCGCAGGCTTGCAATTCTGAGGAATGATGGCTTCTGGCGTGTCGGAAGGTTTGAATTCCTAGGTGAGCGATAATCCGCGGATTTTCCTATGAGCATTTCCATGAACGGATGGAATATAATACTATCCTCATCCAACAGGAAATTGCCTTGCCAACTATATCGATGTTTTACGGAATTATCATTCGGATGTACTTCGCACCCGGTGAACATCCACCGCCGCATTTTCATGCTTACTATGGTGAATACACGGCTGTAGTAGACATACGGACTTGTTAGTTGATTGAAGGGAACTTACCTAGGAAGCAAATAAAACTTGTCTTGGCATGGGCTGAATTGCACCAGCAAGAGCTAATGAATGATTGGGATTTGGTAATGGCAGGAAAAGAACCCTTGAATATTCAACCATTGCATTGAGGTCATCCTATGCATCCATCGGTGAAAACGGTAATCCCACTAAATGATTTTACACTTGTCATTACCTTTAGTAATGGTGAAAGTGGTATATTGGATATGAAACCGTATTTGGATTTTGGGATTTTTAATCGAATCAAAGATTACAAGTCCTTTGAAAAAGTTACAGTTTCTTTTGACACGATTGAGTGGGAATCTGGAGCCGACCTAGACCCTGAGTTTGTTTACGCAAAATGCAACAAAGGACGAAGTCAGGGTTGTAAGATGGGTTGAGCTTGCGAGGCCCATCATTCACGGAAGCGCCAACTTCTTCTGAACCTCACACGAAGTCAATACGCGCACGGTACTTTCAGTATTACTCTATCTGGGTATCGTTTAATATTGAGATGACGAAATCGAAGAGAGCAACAAGATTATGCAATGGCAAGAAGTGTGCGAACATCCCAGTTTGCAAAATTTACCTTTTAAAATCGAGCTTAACGAATGGGGGCAAATTCTAATGTCACCTGTTAAGGTGTATCACTCCGCCTTTCAAGGGAAGATCACTCGTCTCTTGCCAGAGAATGGGATTGTTCTTCCTGAATGCGCGATTGCAACAACTAAAGGAACCAAAGTAGCCGATATCGCTTGGTGTTCCGAGCAAAGATTTCAATTGATCGAACACGAAGCAGAGTGTTCCATTGCCCCAGAAATTTGTGTTGAAGTCATATCTTCTAGCAATACAAAAATGGAAATGGACGAAAAAAGACAGTTATACCTCTCGGCTGGAGCTATAGAATTTTGGGTGTGTAATGAAGAGGGGGAGATCAAGTTCTTCGATGCCAAAGGACAATTAACGACATCTAATCTAGTGCCTTCATTCCCTAGCAGAGTCAGTATAACCGCCTAACAATGCACTTCACCGACCTGTGCCCGTTAAACTGTTTGGTAGAACTTAGAGGGAAGCTGATTTATGACCGCTGAAATTGAAAGTTTGTTATTGGAACATCTGTGTTCGATTCTTGCAGATATTGCCGAACTAAAACTCGAAACTGCGGTAACCAACCTGTAACTCGGCGTACTGACAACGCTGGTTTATGTCTGTTTATAATGGCAAGTCGGAGTCGACGAACTTAATCAGTACATTAAAAGTGTGGATAGGCGATTGAGGAAGAGCGATGCCCATTAGCCAGTACCGGAGCCAGACGAGCAACGGGTTTGCGCCGCCGCTTGCTGGTCGTAGAGGCTAGTCCGGGCCAATGGCGGCTGCGAGTGCCGTTGATGCAGCGTTGGTTGAGGGCTAGGGGATGACTAAAACAAATACCCCGCAACCGCCTCAAACCCCGGTATCTTGGCTTTCGGTTTGAAAGAGGGAACTTGCCAGGCTTGATCGTCCTGCCCTAGGATATGTTTTGCCAGCCATAAGCCTTGACTGCGTACCGGGGTGACATAGGCATAAAGCTTGCCGTCTGGCAGTTCAGCGGAATCGCCTATCGCGTAAACATCATGGTCGGAGGTGCTGGTGAGGAATTCATCGACGACAATACCTCGGCGCGTTTCCAAGCCTGCCTCAATTGCTAGTTCAATCCTAGGCCGGAAACCGCAAGCCACGATGATGCCATGAAAGCCTTGCACCGTTTCACTCTCCAGATTGACTGACAAATCCATCTCAGAGCCAGAGAAACCCCGCACGGCTTTATCTAACAGCACTTCGATGCCAAGCTTGTCGCGTAGCACTCCGAGCAAGTTGACGGAATCCTCCTCGACCAATTGCCTTTCCATCAAACGGGGCAAGGCGTGAAACAACACTACCTCATCTCCGGCTTTGGACAAATCTGCGGAAATCTCACAGCCTATTAGCCCGCCGCCAATCACCGCCCAACGTGGTCGGGGGTGACGGGAAAGGATTTTTTCGCGCTGACGGCGAAGTTTGACCAAGTCCTCCAAGCTGTTCAGCACATTGAACAGGCTTGCTTGGGCGCGGAAAGGCGGGGGAATCAGGGCATCAGAACCCGTTGCCAACACGACTTTGTCGTAACTTAGCGGAGTTTCTATCCCATTTTTGCGAAAATGCAGCGTCTTGGACGAGCGATCCAAGCGCAGCACTTCCGCCCCGCTTTCCACAGCGATATCGGCGGCGACTAAAGCCGCAAACGATTTAAGCACAATTTTGGTTTCGATGTCGCCACGACTGAAGCCATGTGAAAGCAGCGGCCTTGAATAATACCCACAGTTTTCGCGAGTTAACAAGGTGACATACAGTTGGCGTTCAAGTTTGCGAATTTCCTCGGCGAACGTGACACCCGCTATTCCCGACCCTATCACGGCTACGTGCATTGACATGAGTGTGTTCCGCTTAATCGGCCATCAATTCAAAATCATCCTTGCTGGCCCCGCAATCGGGGCAAACCCAGTCTTCGGGTATGTCTTCCCAACGAGTTCCCGGAAGTAAATTGGAATCGGGGTCACCCGTTTCTTCGTCATAAATGTATCCACACACGACACACCAGTATTTCTTATAAGTCATTGTTTTCTCCGTTGAGTTAAGCCATTTCTTTGGCGGTTTTAAAAATTTCTTCGGCGTCTAGGATTAAATCATTTTGCTCGAACAGGCGGGCGACGCAAGCGCGTTGTAGGGCAAGTTTGAGGCTGCCAAAACCTAAAGCACCCCAAGCTATTTTGCCATGACGCAGGATGCCACGATCCATCATATCCATGCCTCCTATCCCTAAAGGCGGCGTGGTGTTGGCATCGGCGATCAATTCCAACGTTGGGCTATCCCGCCAGTGTTCCTCGTGTAGCAACTCAACCCCTGCTGCGCCCGTTGCGAACACAATGTGCGCCCCTTCAATGAGTTTGGCGCGGGTTTCCAGGTCGGCGGCGGCAGCGGGTGTCAATTCGATGCCAAAGCGAAGCTTCATGTCATGGCACACTTTTTCGGCTTGAGGCAATTGGCGGGAGGAGACAATGACCTCAGCAGCGCCTTCCAAGGCAAGCATGATTGCGGCCCGCTGCCCCACCGGTCCTGTGCCAGCCAAGACCACCGCTTTTTTTCCCGCAATATTGTTGCTGCCAACCATTTTGGCGACGGCTGCTGCGGCTGTGGTATTGCTGCCGTTGCTATCAAGCATCACCGAAACCCGAAAATTGCCAAAGAATTTAGCTTTAATGGCTTCCAATAAGGCTTGGCCGGCGGACATATTGCTGCCGCCGATAAAAAGGGCCGTGTTTTTCTTATCCTTGGGGGCGCGGGTGAAAATGGCTCCCTCGACCAGTGCGCCCACAGTGTCCGGGGTCAGTCCGCCATGTCCGATCACTTGGTCGGCACCACCATCGTAGGCAACCACAGTGTCGAACACCGATGGCCGCGGGTCGGTGTCTAATTGAAATAATAACTTTTTCATTAAATATCCTGTCATTGATGACTAGACGCAAAAGTCTGGCATCAGGGGTTGGTCCATAGAGTGACAATTATATATTCCTTAGCGAGACAGCAGAAGTTTTAGGTCTAGTGTTTGGCACTGCTTTATAATCAGAGTCTATTTTAAAGCATTTAGCGAATAATCAGGAGAGCCTTCGTATGATTAAAGACAAACCGATTCAGCAGTTTCTCGATGAACTCGCCAGCAAAGCACCCACTCCGGGCGGTGGCAGTGCGGCAGCGATCATGGGTGCCATGGGTGCGGCGCTGGTTAGCATGGTTTGCAACCTGACCATAGGCAAAAAAAACTACGCAGAAGTTGACGTGGACATGCAAGCCATTTTGGCAAGGTCGGAACTCTTGCGGACTAGTTTAACCGATATGATACGGGCAGATGTGGATGTGTTTGGTCAAGTCATGGAAGCCTATGGAATGCCCAAGGATAGCGTTGAAGAGAAATTATTGCGTAGCGAGGCAATCCAAGCCGCGCTGAAGGCGGCTACAGACGTGCCTTTAGCTTGTGCCAAGGCCAGTGCCGAGGTGATAGCACTCAGTCGGATTGTGGCAGAAAAAGGCAACAAAAATGTAGTGAGCGACGCCGGTGTGGCGGATTTGGCAGGTTATGCAGCATTGAAAAGTGCTGCGTTGAATGTATTTGTCAATATTTCCTCCATCAAGGATGAGGCTTTTGCGCAGGACCGATTGGCCCAAATCAACACGCTCTTGGCGGATAATGAACTATCTGCTGCGGAAATTTACACGGCTGTGAAAAGCAAACTCTGAAATCAGGAAAATCTAACTCATGACCTTTACCCGTTTAATGTTGTTGCCTCTATTGCTGGCCTTGCTGTTGCCTTCGGTTTACGCCGAGGAACCTGAGCAAAAAGTTTCAGACCCAAGGACAGAGGCATTGCAACGTGAATTTGAAGCTGCATCCCAACTGATGAAACAAGCTCAGCAGAAGGGTCCCGTTGACATTCCCCTGCTCGATCAAGCAGTCTTGCATTTGCCGAAGGGGTACACCTTCGTCCCCAAGGCGGCTGCTGCACAGTTTATGGCAACCATGGGCAATCAGGTTGATGACAACTTTTTAGGGTTGATTCTACCCGAGGCGGAAGAAGCGGATTGGGGGGCAGTGTTAAATTACGAAAAGTCTGGTTATATTCGTGACGACGACGCGAAAAGTTGGAACGTCGAGGATATGCTAAAAAGCATCAGGGAAAGCACGGAAGAATCAAACCAGACCCGCACCAGCCGTGGCCTACCCGGATTGGACGTGGTGGGCTGGGCTGAAGCGCCCAATTATGATGACCTCAACCATCGTTTAGTTTGGGCATTGACCGTCAGCAACCAAGGCGCACCGGCAGACGAACCGAAAAGTGTCAATTACAACACCTACGCTTTGGGAAGAGATGGATTTTTCAGCTTGAATTTAGTGACCGCCAGCAACGAGTTGAATCAGCGCAAACCAGACGCGGAACAATTGCTGGCAGCGCTTGAGTTCAATTCAGGCAAACGCTACCAAGACTTCAATGCCGACACCGATCCTACGGCGGGATTTGGTTTGGCAGCTTTGGTGGGTGGTGCTTTTCTCGCCAAAAAGTTTGGATTGTTCGCGATTGCTTCGCTGTTTATTGCTAAGTTTGGCAAATTCATACTCATTGCCGCTGCTGCCTTGTTTGGAATTTTCGGCAAACGTTTCGGTGCAAAGAAAGGCGGAGGGATGGATGCCTAAAGTGAGCATTTGTCAAAACTCACCCAACTGAACTTTTTTACATAGCATTGGAGCGTCAAAGCTTGCTTTGACAGGCATAGCATTGGAGCGTCAAAGCTTGCTTTGACAGGCATAGCATCGGGAGCGTCAAAGCTTGTTTTGACAAACATAGCATTGGAGCGTCAAAGCTTGCTTTGACAGGTGAAGCAGGCGGCATTGTTAATTCTTTTGTCAAAGTAAGTGTTGACGCTCACATCAAGCAGGTAAAAATAATCTTCAGCATCCCGTACCTAACATCAGTCATTAAAGCTGTTGCTTTATTTCTTGGGCCATCTGGTACATGAGATCGTCCTTGTTTGGATAAAGTGCATCCCTAGGCACTTGGGGGAAGGTTTCGCTGTTCCAAAAGTCTTTCGGGTGGAAATAAAACTTTGCCACAAGTCGCAGCCCAAAATCTACCTCGTAGGCTTGGTAAGAGTCTGATTTCATGAAGCTATCATATTCAGGATATTCGCCAAGCAGATAACCTTCTTGAATATGTGGGCGAATGGCTTGGGGCGGACACACGCTAGACAGGCGAATGGTTTGAATGCCGGCCTCGGAACTTGCGGTGATTCCCCCGCTTATATTGGGTATGCCGAGCACATAAATAAAGGCTTTGTCATTGTGATTGTCCATGGAAGCAAACGACGCGGCGATGCGTATCGAATGAGTCACATCCAATAGCGGCGTGGCGCAAATTTCATAATGTTGGATGATCGCCCAGCGCAGGACACGATTGCGCTGAATGGGTCCTTTTCCCAAAAAATTATGGCTCACATAAGCCTCAGTCAGCTTTTCCTCAGCAATTTGCAAGGTTTCAAAGCGTTTAAGTAAGACTTCCTTGCTGGGGTTTCTACCCTTGGCATCAGGCCGAAACAGACTGGATTTGATCGTGGTGTTTTTCTGTCGATTGGGAAAATCCCCATTTTGTCCGCGAAACAGCAGCACGTTATTTCGGTTTCTGAATTGAAGTTCGGCTATTTTAGTGGCGAGGTCCAAATAAGACTTGACTAGGCAACCTTGCCCTTTACGCACATCAGTATTGCTGGCAACTTTGATTGATCCGCTTTCGTCGAAAAATGACCAAAGCTCGTATTTTCCAATAGTTTCCATGTTAATTCTCTCTAAAATTGTCTGAGTTGGGCGTACAGGGTATCATACGCCCATCTGATTGCTTACGATTCGGTAATTTTCCTAGCCATTATGTTCAGGCTTCCTAGCACTGCCAAAGGGCCAAGCAAACTTGCAATTTGCATAACCACCTCATCCGAATCTATGCAGAATTCAGTTTTGATATAATCATAATCAGAGGAACATGCTGTGCTATTTATTCGCTCGGTTTGAAATCCAGTATCTTTCAATAGCATTTGCAATGTCTGTTTGGAAAAGTAATATAAATGGCCAGGAAAGTGCCTCCATTCCCATTTATCGAGTTTGTGGCGGCCTAGGAATCCTCCTCCATTAGGCACGTATATAACCAGTAAACCTCCCAATTTTAATAAGCGATTGGCAAATTGCACGGTTCTTTTCGGGTGGAGATTATGTTCTAGACTATGGCCCATCAATATAATATCGAAACTATTCATCTCCAATGATTTGGTTGCTTCTTCCAAATCTCCATTGATATAATTCAAATTCAGTGAGTTACGAGCGAAATCAGTTTGT
Source organism: uncultured Methylococcaceae bacterium (assembly GCA_903859815.1). Classification (GTDB taxonomy): domain Bacteria; phylum Pseudomonadota; class Gammaproteobacteria; order Methylococcales; family Methylococcaceae; genus Methylumidiphilus. The sequence continues at coordinate 50,047 of CAIOOA010000136.1, forward strand.
GCTTTACCGAGTTCAACACCAATGACATCCCATTCTTTCAACTGTTTGGCGCTATATAGCATATAGCCAAATCCTGGCCCGACCTCCAAAAAACGTATAGGTTTCCCATCATTATGATAGTATGGGTTGTTTTGCTGGTAGACGTTTTCTAAAAGGCTGAGGTGACCACGATCCTCTTCCATTCGTTCTTTTGTCAACTGTCCATACCAATCAACCATACTTGTTGTATAGCTATCTTCAGATTGCGAGGTATAGTAGGATTGTAAGGCAGCTTCACTAGGCTGAGGATTATAAAAAATGAGATCGCATTCATTGCAGCGTACAATGTTTGAAATTTCATCCGCTAGCAAATGCGTGTAATGATTAGAGCCACATAGATCACAACGAACTAACGAAAGAGAATCGATCAATTCATCCTTTATGCTTAATTGGGTCATAGAGAATCACTTAATAATGTTAATAACGCATGAATACTGACATCCCGCAAGTAATTTAACCCTTGACGGTCTTTTTGTAAATAAGACGATCGCTAATTTAAGTAGATAGGAGAAAATTACGTGAATGACAAAAAAGCCTGTGGGATGCCCTTTCCACTTCGCCAAAAGTTTCGCCCATGCCGATCATAGCACGGATTGATTTAAGGGAGTGCAAGGCATGGCTTGCACTCAGCAGTTCTCATTTTGGCGTGGAAGCCGTCATTCCGGCATGGACTACCGGAATCCAGTGCCATGGACGGTATCGGGTCGGCTGCGTAAGTGTTTGATTAAGCGCTGTGAGTGAACCCAAGTTTTACGTCCATGTGACTGGATTCCTGCTTCCCGGCAGGAATGACGGGTTATACATCAACGCTTTGCCTCATAATGAGAATTGCTGGGCTTGCACCCGGTTGCTGCAAATTTCTAACTCTACAATTCGCCCACTCAAGGTCTATTCTAGGCGACGCCCGATGGGAATGATCCAGCAGCTTCTCCATCTGTCGATTTGAACCCAGATTCTAATAAGATTTACTCTGTTTCATATTTGTTGTCAATTATTTTCTAAATCGGAGTTAAGCTTGGCAGCCTATCCTAGGCTCCAAAATAGTTCAGGTCGATTGTAGAATGTGATACAACAGAGTGGCATCAAATCTGTTTGTTGCGATTGAATAGGAGAAATTATCTTGAACACCCATAAAAATCCATGGGATGCGCTTCCCAGTTCGCCAAAAGTGTCACCCATGCCGATCATCATCGGGTTAATCGTCATTATTGCCGTTTGGACTTCTTATTACACGATACCCGCCGAGTCTGAGGGGGTATTGCTACGCTTTGGCAAATACATTGACAAAGTCCCCCCCGGACTACATTTCAAAATTCCTTTTGGGGTGGACAGTGTCGTCGCCATACCGACCCAAAGGCAACAAAAACTTGAATTTGGCTTTGCCACACCGGGCCATTCCAACCCCGACCAAGGGGGGTCTGAGCCGGCCAAGGAAAAATCCATGGTGACCGGGGATTTGAATTCGGCGCTAGTGGAGTGGATCGTCCAATATCGCATCACTGATCCAAAAAGTTACTTATTTGACGTGCGTGAACCGGGGCAGACCCTGCGGGATATTTCCGAGTCCGTCATGCGTGAAGTCGTCGGCGACCGAACGGTGGACGAAATCATCACCATAGGCCGTCAAGAAATTGAGGATACCGTGCTGCTGCGTATGACGGCTTTAGCCAAGCGCTATCAAATTGGTGTGACGATCAACCAAGTGCAATTGAAAAACGTCAACCCGCCATTACCCGTGCAACCTTCTTTCAACGAGGTCAACCGGGCGCAGCAGGACCGCGAAAATTTAATTAACCTGGCCAATGGTGAATATAACAAAGCCGTACCCCGCGCTCGTGGCGAAGCCGACCAGAAAATTCGAGCGGCTGAAGGTTATCGCTTCAAGCGGGTCAACGAGGCTGAAGGAGATGCGGCGGCTTTTACTGCGGTGCTGGAACAATATATCAAAGCGCCTGATGTCACTCGCACCCGCATATACCTTGAAACATTGGGGAATGTTCTGCCTCATGCCAAGCAGACTATCATCGTAGACGACACCGTCCAGCAAATTTTGCCCATGCTCCCTATGCCAGCCCAATTCCCGCCGCAAGCGGTGGAGGAACAAAAATGAAATATTCACCTTTAGCCATTTTAGCCCTGGCCTTTGTTGGCATTATTGTCTTGGTGTCCGCTTACACGGTGGACCAGACCGAGCAAGTCATCATTACCCAGTTCGGTAGGCCAGTGGGTGACCCCATCACCAACCCTGGTTTGCATTTCAAACTGCCTTTTGTGCAACAGGTCAACCGTTTTGACAAACGTTTTTTGGCTTGGGACGGGCCATTGGTCGAAATGTCGACAAAAGACAAGACCTATATTCAAGTGGAAACTTTCGCACGTTGGCGCATCACCGACCCGATGCAGTATTACCTTAGACTGCGCGATGAACGCAGTGCGCAATCCCGCTTGGAAGACATCTTGGGTAGCGAGACACGCACCGCCATCGCCCGACATGAACTCATCGAAGTGGTTCGAACCGATAAGGACCGTCAACCCAAGGTGGATGAAAACCTAGCGGATGCCAGCGAAGGCGCCATTGGTTTGCTTAGGCCGATCCGCTTTGGTCGGGCGGAAATTCAAAAGGGCATATTCGATGCCGCCTCCCCGAAACTGGCCGAGTTTGGCATCGAATTGCTGGATGTCCGCTTCAAACGCATCAATTACAACCCGGAAGTGCTTGAGCGCATTTATCAACGGATGATCAGCGAGCGCTTACAAATTGCGCAACGCTTCCGTTCCGAGGGCGAGGGCGAGGCTGCGCGTATCAACGGCAACAGGGATCGCGATATTAACGAGATAGCCTCCATGGCGTATAAGCAAGTGCAAGAAATTCGCGGCGAGGCGGATGCCAAAGCCACGGCCATTTATGCCAAAGCCTACACCCAAAAACCCGAGGCGGCGGAGTTTTATCGATTCTTGAAAAGCATGGAAACGTATGGAAAGGTCATCAATGGCGATTCCTCCATAGTATTATCCACCAACAGTGAGCTTTTTTCTTTGCTCAAGCGAGTGGATGGCAAGGCTCGCCCACAATAGATGTTTCAGGCAACTTTGTCCGCCCGCCGATGTGACAGTAGCAATCCTGCCGCAAACGCAATGCAGATGGTAGCGAAGACAGCTAGACCGGTTTGCATCTCCAAGCCTTGCATCCAGTCGCCCAAGGTGGGCGAACAAAATTTTGCCAGACCCAAGCCTGCCACCGCCAAACTCAATAAAGCCACGGTCAGCCCCATTACCCGCGATGCTATGGCGGCCAACCTGTCAGCCCGACTCAAGACCTTGGAAATCCAAAGCCCATTCAGCCCATCAGTCACTAACATTCCGAACATGAAAACCCCCCCCAACAGCGGGGCGCGCCAATACTCACCCTCTTGCTGCGCACTCAGAGCGAACAAAGCCGCTTGGCTCATAGTGTCGAAAGACAGCGCAAACAATGCCCCCACCAATAAGATGAGTGAAGGCCGTCCAGTTCTTTGCAGACTGCCAAGGAAACGCCCCTTCATGCCGACAGTTTGCACGACTTGATTGGCCGGGGTTCGAATAATGGAAATTAAGTTGGCAACCCCGAGCAAAGTCAGGAAAAAAATCGACGTGAAAACCCCGAAGTTCTCCATCCATTCCGGGGCCGTCCACGCTTTTGCGGCCCAACTGGCGGCGCTGGCGACAACCATTACCACAGCGCCATGGCCAAGTGAAAACAAAGCACCACAGAAACGCGCCAAGTTTGGGTTGACCGAAGCGTTATAGCGGGTCATCCCGTCGATTGTTGCCAAATGGTCAGCATCCAAACCATGCTTTATGCCGAGTACAAACACTATCAGGAGTAATGCCAGGCCATCTTGAGGTAATTGGTCCATGGTAAAAATTTCTATGGATATAAAATATCGATTATAACGGGTATCGGGAGAGAATTTTGTGGCAATTCTATTGTCTAAATTGTTGCATAAGTCGCAATCAGAGTGACTCCATACGTTGCGAATAGTTTTCAAGGAACCGGAATTTACGTATGCGCAGATATTCCCGCTCCACTGAATGAGCCTACTGATTGCCCTTGAAAATGCCGGAAAGGACGGGTTTCGCGGTTGTCATCGTTAGGGATGGCCCAAGACTTTAACTAAGAATAAAGACCTCCATTTTTCGGGCTGACCCTTAAAGGATGCCGCATTTTGTGCAATACCAATGAACAAATCATTGATATAGGATAGGAGTAACAGTCATGTTAGTCAAACAAAAAAGTGATGGTCATTTAGTGGAGGTGTTGAGCCTTCACGATCTGTTTAACCCCACCCATGTCACCGTGGTCGGTCGCTTGAATTATGGCGAAGAATCTGGTGATCCTGAAAAATTCCCCAAAACGGATTTAATCTTCCCGTCGGGCGAAGAACTGCCTCGTTGCTGGGTAGATGTCCATTATCGGGATCAGGAATTGCGCAAGTAAACGATTCTTGCGCTAAGACGACATCCCGCCCTGGTATCTGTTAAACAGTGTCAAACAACTAAGGCGGGCGGCAAACACAACCAAGGTTAGAAAGCCGCCCGCCTTTAAACTGCCCGTCATTTCTCGGCTATGGCTTCAGGGCAGATGATTTAGGGTAATCAAAATGCAGGGCAGCTTTCCTTTGCCGCCCTTGGGTCATGTGTGATTGCCAACAGCATATCTGTCAATCAATCTTCTTGCCCCAATAGATGCTGTGCCTGCGATTCAAATCTTGCCTAGGTGTTTGCATCACAGACGTGCCTATGATTACCGCTTCCCTTGGTGCGCCATTCAATACGACAACGGCGGCAACAGGGGACGGGGCGTAACCCCCGCCCGGTTGGACCATGTAGCGGTCCGATGTGGTGAGAACGGCGCTGCCCGTGCTTGTAACATCACTACCAGTCGAAGTGACAGTCTGGTCTAAGTTAAGGATTGCCGACCCGGTTTGGAAGTTGAGCGCATACAATCGGGATTCCCCCAAATTGCTGCTGCAAGCGTTGGTCGAACCCAACGAAATCTGCGGCACATTCGTTGCGAAGTAGGTTGCCCCGCCCACACTGACGGAACCGCCCACCACCTTTTCCCCTATTGCCTCATAATTGCCGTCGCGATTTAATTTAACCAAACTGACATACCAACCGCTCGCATTGCTCAAACCGGATACCGCAGCGGAGACTTGCGAACTGGTTTCGGATTGGATTAAATTCGCGGTGGCATTATACAAATCCGCCTCAGTGATGTAAGTGTTGATATGGGCAGAAGGAAATAGTGGGCCAGTCGCGTTTAGGCTGTGATTGTCCTTGAACATGTAAAAACGGTTCAAGACGGCGATGTTGCCTGGGTGTTCCCGGTCACCCGAACCGATCAATACGGCATCATAGCCGCTGCCATAAACCACATCGGGCGGATAGAGGAACTTGCGGTTATTGACCCCGGTTCCCCCGATGGAGGCAACTTTGTAAACGGTCCAATGATCAGGGTCTGAGTCGTGAATATTGGCCCGCCAAACATTGCCGCCGACATCGGCCACATAAACCCGGTCTGCGTAACCGTCGCTATTGGTGTCCAACACTATAGGGTCGGCAGAAATGCTTTTGGTCATGCCGGATACCGTTAAATTAAAGGTAGCTCCCGTCGGGTTTGGGCCGGCCTGCCAAATCGGCGAGCCTGTCGCCGCATCGGCCACCATCAAACCCCTTCCCATGGTGGCAGCCGTCGGTGTGTCGGGATCATTGGCGGTGGCATCATAACCCAGTCCGAACACCACCACAGCATTGTTTTGATAGCGTATTGAGGCCGGTTTGGGTTCTGACCAAGTCAGGCCCAATTCACCATAACCAGTGCTAGTGTTAGTTTTTTTCCAGAGCAATTTAGGCACATCAGGGTCTGTCACGTCCAAGGCGTAATAAAAACGCCCACCACGCCTCATGCTCAGATAGACGTAGGCTTTGTCGTTGGAACCGCTGGCAGTTAATTGCCCGTCGTTGTTGGCATCCTTAGTGTAAAAGCCAATCGAACCATCGACAAAATAGGGTTTGGGTATGTCTTCGCTTATCAATGGCGAAACATTGTACAGGCGTTGCAAGCTGGTGAAGTGTTCGGGGAGGATGAAGCCCCATTTTTCATCGCCGTCCGCATCATTGTCACCCCCTTTTACGGCATGGAAAATACCGTCATTCGCCCCATAGTAAGCGACAATGTCCCGACCAGTGGGTTGCCCGGTGCGATTGTAATTGATGACAGCGGGGCGGGAATGCAACACATCGCCATGGTGATAACCCCGCACGGCAGTCGAAGCCAGCGAAGGGTTGTCGTTGAGTTGATTGTTTTGCCCACGCACCCAGTTGACCAGTTGCGGGCTTGTCAACGTGGACAGCAACGGATTCGTGGCCGTGATCGTGCCCAATCCGGGTGAAGACGGAGCCACTGCAATCTTATAAGAAAACTGGTTGGGGCTATGGGTAGGAGGATTATAAATGATGCTGTAGCAGATATTATACTGAATTTCACTGGCTCCATTGACACACACATTGTACCCATTCAAAAAACCATGATTGGACGAAGTAGTCACCGTGGCGGTCGCGGTATTCGTATTGTCAGTGGACGTCGCCGTTCGCGTAATCGAGTTGACTGTGACTGGGCTGATGTAAAAGACAGCAGTGCCTCCCGAATAAGTGGTTGAGGTCGGTGGCGACGTGAAGGAAGGAACTACCACCCCGCTGGCCAGGGTGTAAACCAGGGTGTTGATGCATTGTGGCTTGGGGTTACCCGATGCGCCATTGCAGGCGTTGATGGTTCGGCTTTTTATCACATACTGCGTCACATTGTAATCTGAAGGTACTGCGCCGGTGACCGTCAATAAACTACCTACTGGAAAGCAATACTCAGGCGTGGTCGGTTTGTTGCTGGCTAGAGGCAGGGTCACGGTGACATCGCTGCTGCCTGCTGCCCTTGTCATCGCGGAATTGACATAACTAGTACAGCCGGCGACGGGGTTACCCGGTGTGCTAGCACCGAAGCTTGTTGGCGCTGTTGGTGTCTCGGCAACCGTTCTGGTGGTCGTGGTGAAAGTCCATGAAGAGACCGTAGAGGTTTTTGGGATGGTTACCGTATGTGGGCCTTCATAATCAGGGTAGCCAGTTCCACGAATGTAAATGGTGCCGGTCCACGCCGTGCTGCCGCCATTGGTGATGCTCGTGCCGGTGACGGTGGCAGTGGTGCCGGATCGGCTGATGGACGTCACCGTGCCACGATTGCCCGACAAAGTCGCCTGCATGCCCGTGCTGCTGGCGGTCGCATTGCCCGGCGGATTTTCGGTGGCGATTGAGTAAGTGAATACCGTTGAACTCACCTTGGTGATGGGGAAAGTACCGTTGTATTCCGCCTGAGTGGCCCCGGCGATGGTGATCTGATCGCCCGTGACGAAGAGATGCCCGCCGCTGGCAGTGGCGGTCACGACCCGCGTACCGTTGCGGGATAGCGTCACCCCGACCGTGTTAGTCAGAATGCCCAATGCCGAGGCAGTGACATCGGTGTTGCTGGAGGCAAATGCAAAGGTGGACAAACTGCTGCCTGAGGAACAGGAGCCTGTGCAAGTGTACAGATTGCGCACCGGTTGCGATCCGGTGTAAGTGAAATCCACCCGTTCATGCTGTGCCGCGCCACCCTTTTCGACAAAAGCTCCGTCGGGGGAATCGGAGGTCGGCGTAGTGCTGGGCCCTTGCGCATCCAGATAATAATTGGCATCCCAGAACGCCGATGAGGTGGTCCACACACTGGTCGCCAAAGGCGTGATGAAACCCGAAATGGCGTTTTCCGCCGCCAAACCATTCTTGTCGACGAGGTAGGTGGCATCGGTTGTTTGATTGTAACCAAGCTTGTATTGTTTCAGGTTGCCAGTCCAACGTGGCGACAAATGCGCATCGGGGCGGAACACCGCCATATAAACCTGGTTCAGATAAGTTCCTCGCACACTGACATTGACCGGTAGCGTTGAAGACGAGAACACGCTGTTGACCGCCATAACCTCACTGAAAACGCTTTGTAGAGCCGAGGTGAGCGAAGCCGAGTCAGTGCCGACGAAATATTTGCCTTTGCCTTGCTGCGCCATGCTCTTTAGATTGGCAGTCCAGCCGGGACTTTGACCAGTCGTACCCGGCAACACATCGATTGTATAAGTGATGATATTGGCGATTCCAGTGGTGGACGAGTTGGTGGCAAAGAAACGTGCAAACTCATCCGTCATGTTCCATTGACTGCCATTCGGATCAATTGGAATTTCTGTAGTATTTCCACCATAGCCGACCAATCGCATCAGGGCATCCATGGTGTCATTGCTATTGTCTTGGGCCGGTCCGTTACTGATATAGATAATGAAGTTATTTTGGCATCCACCTGCTTTGGGGCTGCTGTAAACATTGGAAGTGCCAGCAAATGCGCCGGTTCCTCCAAACACACTTCCATCATCTGATTTGGCCTTGCCGTTGGTGCCATCATTGGGTCGGCCGCCTGAAAAGGCGGAAAGCCCCGTGTAATAACGCCAAGCTTCATTCATCGCGTAATTTGACTTGCCACCATTACTTTTATCTAACAGAATATCCAAATTATTAACCAATTGCGACAGTTGTGACTTATTGTCGTCGGTCATCTGGCGTATGGCATAGCGCATATAACCCCCGTCCTGACCTTTATTTCCATTTCCTGACTCAGTGAATAACATCAGCCCGACATTGAACGAATCGGTCAAACCATTGACAACCGATTGCAAAGCAGCTTTCTCCCAAGTAAACTGCTGATTCCAATTTGCCGTGTTGTCCAGAATGATTAGCACATTCGGACGTTGCTGGGCGACTGAGCCATTGATTAGAAACACCTCAGTGTCATCCGCACCGCCCAGCGACGGAAAAATGATGAATAATAACAATAACAATGCCTTTAGAATTTTGACCGGTTTCATGGCACTCTCCAAAGCAAAAAAACAAAACCAATGCATAACAACAAAAAGAACGGTAGGTTGGCAAGCCTTTACCGACAAGACCAAGCTTAAACATTGATTAATCAAACCAAAATCGATTATTTCGATATATTCTATTAACATGAAGAGTGGAATGATTAATCAATAGCCAGTTTAATAATGCATAATTTACACCAATAACAGTGGTCAAATTAATATTGAGTTCGACTAACTTATTGATATTTGAATTGAATGATATTATAAGCCGCTTTGATTTTACTACAAACCCGCCGAATTACTATATATTATAGTATCGAATATTAAGAAAAGGGTATATTGGGATGCTAATTTGGCTAAATTAATGGAAAAGCTGAAGTTTGTAGCTAATCAGCGACAACGCTTCTGGTATATTTCTCAATTAAAACAATTAGAAAAAACTGTAAGCTAATTTTATTGTTTATTTTGTCGTCAATCCATGACAAGTTGGAAAAATAAAGCATCAGTGCAATACTTAAAACATAATACCGACACTATAATATTATCTTATGAGTATAAAAGCTTATGCAGCAACCTAGAAAGGGAGCGTCAAAGCTTGCTTTGACATTTCAGGTTGGAGCGTCAAAGCTTGCTTTGACATTTCTGGTTGGAGCGTCAAAGCTTGCTTTGACATTTCTAGTTGGACCGTCAAAGCTTGCTTTGACATTTCTGGTTGGAGCGTCAAAGCTTGCTTTGACATCTCTGTTTAGACCGTCAAAGCTTGCTTTGGCAGGCGAAACAAGTATCACAAAAACACCTAGTATAGGCGAATTTATTCGCTCGTTAGCTAACAGGCCCAAAACGTCAAGCCTAACCGAATTTTTACCCCTTGATGCAAAGTGACAACCGCACAAGTGCGGGCATCAATCACCGTCGCTTCAATGTCCCAATAAGTATCATTAGTGGAAAGTAGATTGGAAATTGTCGCGCTAGTCCCACCTATGGGGATCATGCCTATACATTTTGGAACATTGACATAAACCCAATAATCAGTGGAACCATCATTGTTATTGTCAATTAAAACTTGGTTGCCATAGATAGTGTAATTCAATCCACATTGATTGATGGTATAGGTGCTCCCAGAAGGAGAATTGGCAAAATGGGCGGAAGAACTCAATACTTGATTGATGGCTTGTTCAGCGGCAGCCGTGGCTTCAACCTGCATTTGCATATTGCCAACAATAATTAGGTTGGAGTTACTGGAGCGAATAGCCGAAGTGACTAATAGCGTAATCACTAATAACATGATTAAGCTTATAATTAATGCACCGGCGGATTGTTTGTATAGGTGATTCATTGTTGTCTCCTCTTGACTGGATTGACTAAGAGTACCGATTCGGTATAGACATGTCGTTTATATCCATCAGTAAATGGCCCTACATTCCCATGCAAGCCTAAATTAAAAACAATTGTGCAATAAGCGGGTGGATTGAGCGTAGGGCAAACGGATGTTTTTTCCACATTGCGTGACAAAATATTAAGTTTGACGACGACAATATTAGTCCAGTCAGTGGCACTCGGAGCAACAGTGAAAGAGCCATCGGGAGAACCATCCAGATCAGTGTCAACCCCATAATCAATCTGTAAATTTTCGATGCCTTCAACCAGTGGAACCTCCCTAAACTGTCTTGTGCCAGCAACCGAGGTTAATTCCATGCGCTTAAGGGTAGGTATCGGGCTTCCATTATCATCAGTGGTTTGGCAGACTTTATTAAGTCCAGTCCCACCTGTAGCCATGCTGCATGGGCTGATGAAATAGATATGGACATGATATTTAAAAATATCTGCTGCGAGTCTAGGAGTAGTAATTAAAGGCGAAGGATTCATGACGTTAGCCTTCTTGAGAATCAGGGGGGTGGAGCCATCCGCTTGAGTCCCAACGACATTAACGGAATTATCAGAATTTAAACTACCCAATGCGAAACCAGTCGGGTTGCCATTTTGCAAGTCCGCATTTTGAATACCCATATTACGGTCAAACGGGCTTGCCTCACTAGTGCTAGTCGATTGCAAGTAGATGTCATTAACTGTTGGGGATGTAATCGATCCGGCAGTGTCAACCCTGCGGACTACCAATATATCCGTTCCCGTTTTATGGTCCGGTAGGCAGCTAGGTGTGCTGGAGGGGTTGTTATACCCAGACACCGGAAAAACTAAGGAAATATTGGCATTGTATGGATCAGTGGAAATATCAGGGGTTTCAGGATTGGTTACACAAGGATCACTGAAACCGGACATGTTAACAATGGGGGGTTCCCAAGGACCATAGTAACCGGCATGATTAAGGTCTTGTTGCAATACAAACATGGCATATCGCCCATTTTCCATTTGCATAGTTGTTTTTTCCAATTCACTCCGCATATTGCTTTGTTGAATGATGTAAGCGGTGATAAGGATTAACAATAATATATCAATTACCATTGCAACCATTATCTCGACGAGTGAGATGCCTTTTTGATAAGTGGCAACTTTAATAAAATGACATTTAAGTTGGCTTAAGTGTATAAGCGGTTTCATGATAATTAACTCAGTATTGGGATTTGCAAAGTAAGGCTTATAACCCTGCGATAAGCCTCATCCCCATACAAATTCTTTCCACACGACATACTTGAAGAAGGGGCACTAGTTTTACCAACGCCTTGCCAAGCAACGCTAATCTGATAAGTATTGGTTGCTATAAGGCTAATACATCCACGCGCCCCAATCATTCCTCCAATATTAGTGCCTCCAGTGCTGGCTGTAGTTTCTGCTGCGCCTTTTAGCATCGAATTCCAATCACTTAAATCCGCAGTGGCCCGATTTTGTTGTGTCGAGGTGCCAGCCGTACAAGTTGGAGTACTCGTGACCCCAGTACCAAGATAGGGGGAGCCGTTAGTAAGATCAGTGGTGATTGCGTAACAGGCTGCCACCAAGCGATTGGCAGTGATACGGGCAGCTATGTCCTGAATCATGATCAGAGCCTGCGCCCGCTGGTAGGATTCCAATGTTGCTCTCATGCTTTCCGACATCAAACCCGCTAAACCGAGCAGGCCAAGGGACAGAATGACAAGCGTGACTAGCGCCTCTATCATGCTTATGCCAGAAGTGAATTTGTTATTGATGCGGTGTTTCATTTAACAACTGCCCCCGCTTTTCAGGTAACTTCTTGCCCTACCCGTATAATCTACACTAATACAGCGGGAATCGACGGATGTGGTGCTAGGGCTTGGATCAATGGTGAAAATTATGACAGAAGATGACAATCTTCCTGCACTATTATAGGTTAACACTGGGATATTGCTGCAATTTGTGGATGTATTGACGGAATCTATAATGCTCACACCATCAATTGCACTGTGAACGCTAAGTGCTGTGGTGCCATTTAAAATCTTCCATCCATCCTTCCAGCACAAGCCAGATGAAATAACGGAAAGACTAATACTTGTATTCCGTTTGATGGCCTCGTTACGCGCTAACATTAAATCACTCATTAAATCAAAAGTGGCAAATTTTATTCGTTGAGTGCTAGTGAATTTTTGATAAGTTGGGACAGCAATGGTCAACAATACACACAAGACAGTGATTGTTACCATCATCTCGACAAGGGTAAAACCCATTGATTGTTGATTTCCCTGTAGATTTGGTTTTGAATGATGATTATTCATGGTTATTTACCTGTCCAACAATTCTTGACTGTGGCTGTACCAGTTGTGTAGCTCGTGCCATTGGTACTAATGTAGGTGTTACCCGTTTCATCTATCCTAAGATAGCCACATGAGCTGTCACGTGCGAGTTGTGCGCTGACAGGGGTTGCGGTAATGGTAAAAGTCGGCGGGGTAGTCGAAGGCGCGGTGACTGCTATGGTATAATTACTTGAAACTTGACTAGGAACAGGATATGTTGTCGTGATAGTGCTTGAGTATAGATGAGTGTCAAGCATCATTTGAGTTTGTTTATTAGAAAGATTAAGTAAATAGGAGATGGCAGCGACTCGGTTTGAGCGACCTATATATTTGACATAGACAGGTACTGCAATTCTTGCCAGAATAGCAATAATCGAGACAACAATCATCAACTCAACCAGATTGAATCCATTCTGTGTAAAAGACATATTTAGTTTTTTCATAATCTTATTCTCTATCTTATATTAGAATTAATGAATTCTAACTGCGGGTTATACGTCCTATAAACACCCTAACTTATACTTGTGAAAGAAATTGTCTTGCGATAGGCATCTGACTGTAAAAGGTGGATAAAAACCCCCAATATTTGAGGATCACTAGCCAATGCATAAAAATGACGAGTCACAAAGCCGACTGCAAATGATCGCAAGCTTATAACAACTACGATTTTACGCTTCATTGGCGCACTTAGCTGAATCTATCAAAATATACTATAAAATCAAGTGGATAAGACTGTGAAATGCCTTAGCCACTAGTTGTGGTTCCAAACATCAAACCGAGCATCAATAACCGAATCGAATAAATGTTAACATGTCAGTACAAAGTTAGTGTAAAATGTTTATATTGCGTCCCCATCGTCTAGAGGCCTAGGACATCGCCCTCTCACGGCGGCGACGGGGGTTCGAATCCCCCTGGGGACGCCATCCTAAGCAAAGACCTAGCACCGCTACTAGGGAATCAATCACACAAATCAATATTGAGCATAAAATGCGCCAAGATTGGTTGTGCATATAAATTATTTGGATTCAAATCTACCAAAAATTATAATCTAGTAAGTTAAGTATAGTAACTTTAACAATGCTATTTAATTCCTACCCCTTTATATTCATCTTTTTACCTTTAGTAACGTTTATATTTTTTCAAATCTCCAGATATAGCAATATCTTTGCATCAGCATGGCTTGTTTCGGCCTCACTTTTCTTTTATGGTTGGTGGAATCCAAATTATCTAATTTTATTGCTTTCATCCATCATTGTTAACTATTCTTTAGGGGTTTGGTTAATCAGGGTACTTCGTAATAGTGGCAAATGTACTAAATCTAAATCAATTCTCATCATAGGTTTGGTTTTTGATTTATCGCTTTTGGGTTATTACAAATATACAAATTTCTTTATTAACAATTTGAATGTACTGACTGGATTGGATTGGAAAGTTAATAATATTATTTTACCCCTCGGAATTTCATTCTTCACATTTACTCAAATTGCATTCTTAGTTGACGCATACCGTGGTGAAGTAAAAGGCTACAATTTTATTCATTACCTATTATTCATTACCTATTTCCCACATTTAATTGCTGGGCCGATCATTCATCACAAGGAAATGATCCCCCAGTTTGAGAATAGCAACACTTATAAATTTAACTACCAAAATCTTGCTGTTGGTTTAACGGTATTCTTTATGGGTTTATTTAAGAAAACTGTTCTGGCTGATGGCATAGCTCCCCATGCAGTAGTTGTTTATTCAATCGCAGATAGTGGTCAGATTTTGACATTTCTGGAAGCTTGGTTAGGTGCTTTCTGCTATGCCTTTCAGTTATATTTTGATTTTTCCGGCTATTCGGATATGGCTATAGGATGCTCTTTGTTTCTTGGTATTAGATTGCCATTAAATTTTCATTCGCCATATAAATCTGTCAATATTATTGAATTTTGGCGGCGTTGGCATATGACTCTATCTCAATTTTTGCGTGATTATCTATATATACCCCTAGGGGGGAACAGATATGGTATTATATGGCAATACGTCAACTTGTTGATTACAATGACTTTGGGGGGGGTATGGCATGGAGCCGGTTGGAATTATCTACTATGGGGTGTTCTGCACGGAATGTTTCTGACTGTAAATCACCTTTGGCAAAATATAAGAATCAGTATGGGTCATGATCTAAAGCATTCTACAGCGATTGGTAGATTATTAGGGTGTATTCTAACAGTCTTTGCATTCGTGTTTTCTTTGGCATTATTCAGGACAAAGGATTTGAACAGTGCTGAAATAATGGTGGAAGGAATGCTTGCACTTAATGGGGTATCGCTACCTTTGGAATGGAAAAATCAACTAGGGATATTAGAATCATATTTGACATTTTTAGGGCTTACGTTTCAAAAACTTAATGCTCGTGTCACGGATACTGGCTTTTCATCAGATGCATTTAAATGGTTAATATATTTGGCATTAATCATCTGGCTGTTACCGAATTCACAACAGATTATGCAAAAATACTTTCCGGCTATTGCTCCGTATAAAGGTGAAGTAAATTATACTAATATGCTGCTTTGGCGACCAAATTTACTTTGGTCACTACTAACTTCAATTATAACAATTATTGGGGTAGTAAATATTACTAAGGTTAGTGAATTTCTATATTACCAATTTTAATTTGGGTAATCGGTTTATATGCAGAATAATTTGAATGAAGCAAAACGGTATTTAATAAGTTATTTGCTAATAGTTTTAATTGGATTAAGTCTTTTATTTTTTATCTCGATTTACATTCAACCTCTAGACGGTGATTTAACTAGAATGGGTGGATATGCAGAGAAGGACTTTGGTTGGAACATTCCGCAAGAAGTTTTAAATTCAAATATTTATCTTAACAAATCATATGATAAATATTATGATATTGTTGTCCTAGGAGATTCATTTTCAAAACATGGTTTATGGCAATCCTATTTCACGGAGAATTACAATCTAACTTTCACAACGTTAACTTGGGATAGTTACACTGTTGAAGATATACTGAATAATCCAGTATTTTACACTAACCCACCAAAAATATTTATAATTGAGAGTGTTGTGCGTTTGTTACCACTGCGATTCTCATTTCACCAGGAATGTAGTGTTGTCAATAAGCCAATTTATCATGATAAATGGCGTTTGCAACAAAGTGAGAAAAAAAATTTATTCGTTAGTAAAATTAGGGATACTTCATTTTATTGGTCTAAGATAAATTTGAAATTTGCGCTGACATATCTTGAAAATAGTTTCCTTCGAATATTTTTCAAGACTGATCTATCAAAGGTAAAAAATTATTCGTTAACCAATACAGAGTTATTCTCAAATGTTAGGAATAATGAAATACTCGTATTGCACACTTGGTTTGATTCGAGGGCTTGGAAGCCTGGTGAAATATTAGCTACCATTTGTGTGATTGGTAAAATTCAAAATATTGTGAAATCAAATGGTAAAACAGTTTTTATTTTTTTACTTATACCCGACAAAGGAACTGCTTATGCAGACTATATAGTAAATCCTGAATTTACATTGTTAGAAAATATTGAGCAGCAAATGAGGGATAATAATGTGAATGTTCCAAAATTGCAAAATCATTTAAAAAATGCTATTGATAGTGGAATAAAGGACATTTACCTTCCTAATGATACTCATTTTGGCTCAAAAGGTTACCAATTAACTGCAAAGGCACTGCATGAGTTGTTGTTAGAATTAGGGGTTGATTTAAATTAACTCTCTTATTCGTTAATTACGGTACAATTTCCGTTTAATATTGTCTAACTCACTACAATTAAAGACATCATATGCTTTTTAATTCATATGAATTTATCTTCATTTTTCTACCTATTTCCTTGTTTGTATTTTTTCAAATAGGTAGATACAACCAACTTTGGGCGGCTGCTTGGTTAGGTGCAGCATCGTTATTTTTCTATGGCTGGTGGAATCCAGTATATGTGCTATTGTTGCTTGCTTCAATCACTTTCAACTACTTTACAGGGATTTATCTAGTGAGAGGAGTTGCAAGGAATGACCAATCACGAAAGTTTTTCATATTATTTTTTGGTGTAGCCTGTAATCTTATTTTATTGGGTTATTTTAAATATTTTAACTTTTTTGTTAATACTCTAAATTCAACGGGTGGCTTTAACTATGAAATTAATACTATTATCCTTCCGCTTGGAATATCATTCTTCACCTTTACCCAAATTGCATTTTTAGTCGATGCATCAAGGGGTATAGCTAGTGAATCGAATTTTATTCATTATTTATTATTTGTCACATACTTTCCCCATCTAATAGCCGGTCCAGTGTTACACCATAAGGAGATGATGCCTCAGTTTCAAAAGTCTGATATATATCGTTTTAACTATAAATATGTTTCCATAGGTTTGACCATTTTTTTGATTGGACTATTCAAAAAGGTGATGCTGGCTGACGAGATGGTGAAATATGTTAAACCTGTTTTCGAATCCGCCGCTCATGGTAATTCTGTTTCATTCAAAGAAAGTTGGGGTAGCGCATTGTCATATACCTTACAACTATATTTTGATTTTTCTGGATATTCAGATATGGCCATTGGCATCTCCAGAATGTTTGGAATAATGTTGCCTATAAACTTCAATTCTCCTTATAAATCAGTAAATATAATCGAGTTTTGGCGGCGTTGGCACATGACATTATCCAGATTTCTTCGAGACTACCTATACATACCGCTGGGAGGAAATAGAAAGGGTTCTGTTAGACGCTATTCAAATCTGATGATAACTATGATACTTGGCGGAATGTGGCATGGGGCAGGTTGGACTTTTATTATATGGGGAACGTTGCACGGTGTCTATCTGTTAATTAATAATATCTGGCATTCTTTTAGAAGGTTCATGGGTCACGATATTTCAAAGACCACATTGCTAGGTAAAATCATTGGTGGTTTTATTACATTTATCGCAGTCGTATTTGCATGGGTGTTTTTTCGAGCAGATAATTTACAAGCAGGTTTATCAATCACTGAATCCATGTTGGGGTTGAATGGATTTGGCTTTACTGGCCGTTTCCAATTATCAATGATTGCTAAATTATTGGCCATTGCTTGG
This sequence comes from uncultured Methylococcaceae bacterium, assembly GCA_903859815.1. Classification (GTDB taxonomy): domain Bacteria; phylum Pseudomonadota; class Gammaproteobacteria; order Methylococcales; family Methylococcaceae; genus Methylumidiphilus. Next base: position 67,858 of record CAIOOA010000136.1, read on the forward strand.
CTTTTGCCAAATACGCAGCAGTTTATGGCTAAGCATGAGCCGTCATTGCTAAATCACGACAACATCAACACGTACAAACTGGGATGGTTGCAATGGAATCCTACATTTATTTGGTTTGTATTCATTTTTATCATAGCTTCACAATCTTTACTTCAAGGTGATGAGGTGAGTGAATTTCTTTATTTTCAATTTTAAATATGGGTAACTATAAAAAATATACAATCTGGTTGGTTGGATTATTAGCCGCAGAAGTCGCTATAATACTTGCAACATGCTTATACTTGGAGCCGGTACTAGGCGACACAACACGACTGAGTGGTTATTCTGAGAATGATTTTGGGTGGAATCTACCCCAAATAACATTTGAGCAACCGGCTAACCCGTTAAAAGAGAAATACGACCAATATTCCGATGTACTTGTTCTGGGTGATTCATTTTCATTCGGTGGCGTGCTTGGAATGATGAATTACCCATGGCAAACCTATCTAACCGCCAATACAGGTCTCTCTGTCACAACAATTAGTCATTACAATACGAAGACAAACCCACCTAGCTATGATGCTTCGCTAATTCCATCTATCGTGAATAGCGAAGAATTTATCAAAAATCCTCCAAAGCTATTTATACTTGAGGTCGTTGAACGCCAACTCAATATATTGCCTAAAATTGATGGCGATTGTAAGCACCATAGTAAATCTGATATTTCATTGAATATTACCCGTTTGCCCAAGCCTACAATGATTCCTGAGAAGTTGATTCATCGATCAAAAGTTCGTCCTTCTCTTGGTCAGCAAATTAATTTCGCAGTAAAGTTTTGGCAAACTCTATTGTTAATCAATGCGGGTGAAAATCAAGCTTATATATTTTCTCTTACCAAGCCAGAACTATTTTCAAGTAGACGAAACGATACTTTGTTAGTTTACGAAGGGGATGTGAATAAAAAACAATGGAGCAACAAGGTTATCGAGGATGCAAAATGCAAATTTATCAATATACAAAACATGGTGCAGGCAAATGGCAAAACATTGTTTATCGTTATGATAGCCCCTGACAAATTGACCTCCTATTCTCCATTTTTAACCGATTCATCAGTGATTAACTACAGTGCGATACCAAAGCTGGCATCTGATCCATTTTTAAATCTACCCCGTTTTGATTTGCCATTACAATCAGCGATCAAAGACGGTAGCGTAGATGTGTATTTACCAAATGACACTCACTGGGCAGGTAAGGGACATCAAATTGTTGCCGATGCATTGATCAAATATCTTTCTGAATTACCAAACAATTAGATTTTTGGTAGTTGGTATGAAACTAAAAAAATCCTGTAATAAATGAATATTGGTTCTTTTCAAATAAATGGGCGTGTGTTCCTAGCCCCCATGGCTGGGGTAACTGACCGACCGTTTCGGATTCTGTGCCGCCAAAATGGAGCTGCCCTTGCTTATTCCGAAATGATTAGTTCAAATCCAAATCTACAGAATACACGTAAAACCATTTTGAGGAGTGACCATACTGGGGAACCTGAACCTAGAATAATTCAGATTTTAGGTGCTTGTCCACAAGCTATGGCCGAAGCGGCGAAATTCAATGTCGCTCAAGGCGCTCAAATCATAGACATAAACATGGGGTGTCCAGCCAAAAAGGTGTGCAATGTTGCAGCCGGCTCTGCCTTGTTGAAAGATGAATTACTGGTAAAAAGCATTCTAACAGCGGTAGTCAAGTCAGTGAATGTGCCAGTGACATTAAAAATACGTACAGGTTGGGATCGGCTTAATCGTAATGCCTTGAATATTGCGAAGATAGCTGAATCCTGTGGAATACAAGCATTGACTGTTCACGGACGCACTCGTGCCTGTGGCTTTTCTGGAAGCGCCGAATACACTACAATAGCAGATGTAAAGACTGCTGTGAAAATTCCTGTTATTGCAAATGGGGATATCGATAGTCCTGAAAAAGCAAAATTCGTTTTGGATAATACCGGTGCGGATGCTTTGATGATAGGTCGTGCATCCCTTGGAAAGCCTTGGTTATTTGGACAAATCCAGCACTTTCTTAACACGGGTGTCATGCTCCTGCCGCCTAACCTAAATGAATTACAAACCATGATGCTCAATCATCTTAATGACTTATATGCTTTCTATGGGGATTATTCGGGTCTGCGCATTGCTCGCAAGCATATTGGATGGTATGTAAAAAACCTTGATGAAAATTCATTAAGGCTTATTAGTTCCATTTATTCAGCGCAAACTGTGGACCATCAGCTTCGCTTGGTAGAATCCCTATTCACCCTAAACTGACGAAAAACCTATTTATGAATACGGATGAAGTGGACAATAAGCTTGATGACTTGTCAATTGGCTCGTTATCGGTTCAGCCTTTGTTATTAAGTGATCATGTCCGCTTGGCGGTGACTGATTATGTTACCCGTCTTGATGGAGAAGAAATTGGGAATCTATATGGCATGGTTTTGAATGAAGTTGAACGCCCTCTCATTCAAACTGTCATGGAACTCTGCGGTCAGAATCAAAGTAAAGCCGCTCAAATGCTAGGTTTAAGCAGAAGTACTTTGCGGAAGAAATTGTCTAGCTATAATAACCAAATCTAACAAAAGGCTCATTTTTATATTGAGCTAAGAATCTTAGCAAACATCCCTCTAAATAAAGAGTATTATTATGATTAATATCGTATCTCGCGCATTGATTAGTGTATCGAATAAATCTGGTATAATTGATTTTGCCCGTTCGCTTTCTAATTTAGGGGTTGAAATCCTCTCATCTGGAGGAACAGCCAAATTATTACTCGAAAACTCCATTCCAGCCATAGAAGTATCCGATTACACAGGTTTCCCAGAAATGATGGATGGTCGCGTCAAAACTCTCCATCCTAAAATTCATGGTGGTATATTAGGCCGTCGAGGCATAGACGAAAATGTGATGGAAGCTCATGACATTCAGCCCATTGATTTAGTTGTGGTAAACCTTTATCCATTTGAAAGTACGGTTGCCAATCCAGATTGTGATTTGGAAACTGCCATCGAAAACATTGATATCGGTGGTCCCGCTCTAATCCGAGCAGCGGCAAAAAATCACAACTCAGTCGGTGTCATCGTGGATTCAACTGACTATGATGAAGTTATCGCCGAATTGCAAACAAATGATAAATCCCTGTCGGATGCGACTCGCTTCAAACTTGCTGCTAAAAGCTTTGCGCATACCTCAAAATACGATGCCGCTGTTGCTGAATATCTAGCAAAGAGGTTGGAGGATGCGAAGGTATTTCCTGATCATTTATTATTGAGATACCAACTCGCTCAAAGTATGCGTTATGGTGAGAATCCTCATCAACAAGCTGCATTTTATATCGAGAACAATGTTCCCGAGGGTACGGTTGCTGCGGCACGTCAACTACAAGGCAAGGAGTTATCTTACAATAATATTGCTGATGCAGACGCAGCTTTGGAATGTGTAAAAAGTTTTGAAAGTTTACCCACATGCGTCATAGTCAAACATGCCAATCCTTGTGGCATAGCCCAAGCAACGACTGTGCTTGAAGCTTATGATCGGGCTTATGCCACAGACCCCACTTCAGCTTTCGGAGGAATTATTGCATTCAATCAAGCTTTAGATGCTGTTACTGCCAAGGCTATTATTGACCGCCAATTTGTCGAAGTGATTATCGCCCCAAGTTTTGCAGCCGATGCATTGCAGATTCTTTCAGCCAAGCAAAATGTCCGGGTTTTAGATTGTGGTCAATGGCCTAGTATTGCACACGCAGCATGGGATTTTAAACGTGTCGTTGGAGGATTGTTGGTTCAAGACCGTGACGAGGGGCGCATTACTCGTGCCGAATTGCGAATTTTGACCAAGCGTGTGCCAACAGAGCAGGAAATCATTGATTTATTGTTTGCCTGGAAAACCTGCAAATTTGTTAAATCGAATGCTATTGTCTACGTCAAGAACAAGCAGACCATTGGTATTGGAGCAGGACAGATGAGTCGCGTCTACTCTGCCCGAATTGCAGCTATTAAAGCAGCGGACGAAAACTTGGAGGTCAAAGGTTCGGTAATGGCATCGGATGCTTTCTTCCCGTTCCGGGATGGCATTGATTCTGCGGCTGCCGTAGGTGTGACCGCAGTGATTCAACCGGGTGGTTCGGTGCGTGACGACGAGGTGATTGCTGCCGCTGACGAGCATGATTTGGCGATGGTATTTACTGGTATGAGGCATTTTAGACATTAATACAAAGTTGCCTGATGGTGATTTTGTAAAATCGTCGAATACAAATTTCATCTGCAAAATTAATGAACTTAAGCCTTTGGTGAACAGCTTCACATTTCTGATTTCAAGCAATTATTTTTGGCTTAGTTTAGGATGCTTAAATGAATGTTACCAATGAGAATCGTAAATTTGCTGTTTTGATTGATGCAGACAATGCACAGGCATCTGCCATTGAGAAAATTCTGTCAGAAATTGCGCGTTACGGAACAGTAACATCCAAACGCTGTTATGGAGATTGGACCGGTCCACAATTGTCATCGTGGAAAGAGACTCTCTTACGTTTTGCCATACAACCTATGCAGCAGTTCGCTTACACAAAAGGAAAAAATGCGACCGATTCAGCGATGATAATTGATGCAATGGATTTGCTCTATACTGGAAACTTTGATGGTTTTTGCATTGTATCTAGTGATAGTGATTTCACAAAGCTTGTAACAAGGTTACGTGAGTCTGGCCTTGAAGTCATGGGATTTGGTCGCAGAACAACACCTGAACCTTTTCGAGTTGCTTGCAATAAATTTACGTTTACTGAGATTCTATTGAATTCTTCTGAGGAAGAGAGTTTTTCAGAAAATAGAAATCTGCAAAATATTATTTCAGTGAACGTATCTAACGACTTTAATTCCTGTAAGACTACAGATTTCAAACCCCCTTCAAAAGATATTATTGAATCGCAGCAAGAGCGTGAGTTAATACCACTATTGAAAGAAGCAATTGAATCGCAGCAAGATGCAGTAGGTTTCGCAAATCTCGCCAATGTGGGAAGCTTTATTCAGAGGATAAAACCGGATTTTGACCCTAGAAATTATGGTGGAACTAATAAAAAGCTTGGTGATCTTGTAAAAAAGCTAACATTCCTTGAAAGTCGATTAAATAATGGAGCTATTTATATAAGATTTACTGAACCCAAAAAGTTAGAATGACAAACCCTTTCTCCGACACCGAACTCTGCGTCAAATGTGGTTTATGTTTACCGCATTGTCCGACTTATGGAAAAACTTTGGATGAAAGCGAATCGCCGCGTGGGCGCTTGAGTTTAATCCAAGCGTGGGCGGCGGGGCAATTGGAGGCCAGCCCTAAGCTTTTAGGCCATATCGATAATTGCCTATTATGCCGTTCATGCGAGTCGGCTTGCCCGGCCAATGTACCCTATGGTCAGTTAGTGGATAATTTCCGAGTCGCTACGGCTGACAAAATGGTTAAGCCGCTTGTTGACCGTATCAAATTCAAAGCAGTCGATATCACCTTGCAAAGCCCAAAGCTTCAAAGATGGTCTGGATCAATGCGAGAATTGCTGTCGAAGACGGGAGTTTTGCAGGTCATGGGATTGGAGGAACTAAGCTTTGGATTGCCTCAACCTTTTAAGCACGAGCAATGGTTTGGTTATCATGCGGCCAAGGAAAAGGAAATCGCCAAGGTTGCTTTGTTTTTGGGCTGTACGGCAGAATTAGCCGATGCCGAAACCGTGACTTCTGCCATCAATTTACTTACTCACCTCGGTATCAGCGTTACAGTTCCATCAGAACAAGTTTGTTGTGGAGGCATGGCTTTACATAATGGGGATCATAATGGTTTCGAAGGCTTGCGGAAAAAGAATCAGCAGACTTTTGATACAAGTACATTCGATGCCATTCTGACCCTCGCAAGCGGATGTGGGGCAGTGTTAAAAGAGTATGATAACTCAGGCTTTGCCACGCAAATAATAGATATTTCCCGATTCCTAGCCGAATTGATTTGGCCGGAAAATGTTCACCTTGAAGCTTTGTCTGCTAGGGTTATTGTCCATACCCCATGCTCCTTGAAAAATGTGATGAAATCAGAGATTCATCCTGTCGCCTTATTAAGGCGGATACCGGATTTAGAAGTCGAATTATTAGCAAATGTGTCTAATTGTTGTGGCGCAGCAGGTACCTATTTATTAAATCATCCTGACATGGCGCAAGCTTTGCGTGAAGACATGTTAGTCAATATCAAAGCCAGCGCATCTGAGTATGTTGTCACCTCCAATGTAGGATGCGCGATGCATCTGCGAGCGGGTTTAAAACAATCTGGGTTGGGCCATGTGCAGGTGCTGCATCCATTGATGTTGGTGGCAAGACAATTGCGAATCCTCTGACAGAATATAGAACTAGTACATACCTATTCCAATCATTTTCAAATCAGCATAATAAAGGGTTAGCCATGCACGTCATAGAATCCATGCCTAAGCTGCGAGAAACCATCCAGAATTGGAGATCGGCCGATGAATCCATTGCCTTCGTACCGACGATGGGTAATCTACACGATGGTCATATATGTCTCGTCAAAGAGGCCAAGAAAGTCGCTGACCGAGTGGTCGTCAGCATTTTTGTCAACCCCACTCAGTTTAGTCCGGGGGAAGATTTCGATGCCTATCCGCGCACACCCGAGGACGATGCCGAAAAATTGAGGATGGCAGGGGTTGATGCGCTATTTATGCCATCGGTTGAGGTAGTTTACCCCGAAAACGCAAAAAGCTTTGTGGAAGTACCCGGTCTTTCCGATGAACTATGTGGCAAATTCCGGCCCGGTCACTTTCGCGGGGTGGCTACTGTGGTGTGCAAGCTGTTCAACATGGTACTGCCCGATGTGGCTTTATTCGGTGAGAAGGATTGGCAGCAACTGACGGTAATCCGCCGCATGGTGGCAGATTTGAACATGCCCTTGCAAATTATTGGAGTGCCGACGGTGAGGGAGACTAGCGGTTTGGCGATGAGTTCGAGGAATGCTTATCTGAGTGCTGAAGAAGCTCGATTAGCCGCAGTCCTTTATCAAACGCTACTGGCGGCCAAGGCTGCCCTGCAAGCTGGGAACCGCAATTATGCGGCTATCGAGCAAGCACAGTGTGAAAGATTAAGCCAAGATGGTTTCAAGGTGGATTATTTTGCCATTAGGCATAGTCACGATTTGTTAATCCCGAAACCGGAAGATCGTGATTTTGCCATTCTGGTTGCCGCAAGATTAGGGCGAGCCAGACTAATCGATAACATAACCCTAAGCTTATAAGCCTACATCAAACAATTCATTTCCAGGTTTTCTGTCATGGTTATCATTGCTAGGCTTATTCCCATGCGGCATAATTAAATGATCTTTATGCCTGAAACCAAGGTTAATTCATGCAGACCACCTTATTAAAAGCCAAGTTACACCGGGCGCGTGTCACCCATTCCGAGTTGGAATATGAAGGCTCCTGCGCCATTGATGGCTTTTTGTTAGATCAAGCGGGCATCAGGGAATACGAGCAAATTCAGATTTATAACGTCAATAATGGTGCGCGTTTCACCACCTATGCCATTCGTGCCCAAGAAGGTTCGGGGATAGTTTCGATCAACGGCGCAGCAGCCCGACACGCAGCCGTCAATGACATTATCATCATTTGCGCGTATGCGATTCTTAATCAAGTCGAGTTGATGAATTTTCAGCCTACGCTGATTTATGTGAATGATTTCAATAAGATTGTTCGCACGGGTCATGCCATTCCGGTACAGGCCGCTTGATGCGCGAACAAGTTGAACGAGTCTATTCCGAAGCGGAAATTACTCAAAAGCTGACTGAGGAGTTGCCGCACTGGTATTATGAAAACGGCTGGATTCGCCGCAAATACCGGACTAGCGGCTGGAAGGCGACCTTGATGGTAGTCAACACCATCGGGCATTTGGCTGAAGCCGCTTGGCATCATCCAGATCTGGCAGTGTCTTACGCTTTTGTCATCGTAAAGCTAGTGACCCATTCCGCCAAGGGGGTCACTGACAAGGATTTTCTGTTGGCGAAAAAAATTGAATCGGTGATCCAATGGGACGCCAAAGCAGAAAGCGAAGGTGTTTTGGAAGGAACCCCAGACGATCAGCGATTCAAATACATCAAATACGACCGCTGAACGTTTGAAGTACGCATCTAGCATACTCTTTTACCCGCTTAACAACCCGGTTCCAACCACGTTCAAAAACATAATCCAAGCGCGAACCTGAGTTCAAAATAACCCGTGACCAAGATATTTTCTGGCAACGGACAAACGATTTGTAATTGGATTTACTGGTTCCATCAGCCAGTTATCCTGTCGGCAAGGATAGCGATTAGTATTTCTGTCGTTTGGCTTATCCCTGTAGAAAGTATTGTTATCGATCTCTTTTGAGTGTCAGCAGAATAGGCTGAGGAAGCACTTGATAAATTCCCTCATTTGCTTTAAAAATGAGTTGGGGCGTTTCTCATGCGTGGCTAGAAAATTAATGACATACAGCGTTTTTAATGACAATTGATTATTTTGAAATTGTCGGTGGCAAAGGGTTGTCGCCCTACAAATCTTGCTATGCAGTAGGTTGGCAACCCTTTGCCGACATGGGTATAAATTTCAATGTAACTAATAGATATAGAAAACGCAGCAATAACTTTAGCCTCTTTATTAAGCAGTAAATGAAAAAAATTAAAAAGGAACATTTCCATGACCAATAATTTATTTTTTCATGGTAGCCGCTGGTTAAAAGCGGACTTTCATCTGCATACTCGTGCCGACAAGGAATTTAACTACCAAGGGGAAGACAACGAATATTTGACCAATTATGTCGCTAAATTGGTTGATGTGGGCATTCAGCTTGGCGTAATCACCAATCACAATAAACTCGATCTGGACGAATTTAAGAACCTTAGAAAAAAGGCACTTAAGTCGAGTATTGGGTTATTGCCCGGTGTTGAGTTGTCGATAAAAGACGGTCAGGCCGGTGTGCATACGCTGGTGGTGTTTGCTGATGCGTGGATAGACAACAAGGAACAAGAAAACTATATCCAAAGTTTTTTAAACGTGACGTTTGCTGGACAAGCCAATTTTGAGCATGAAAATGCCCGCTCGAACCACGACATTCTGGAAACTATTCGAGAATTGAATAAGTTTCACAAAGACTATTTTCTGATATTTGCTCATGTGCATGCACCCAATGGTTTATGGGGAGGTCTGTCTGTTGGGCGGATACGAGAGTTATTTGAGAATGAGGATTTCAGACGCCGAGTTGTCGGTTTCCAAAAAGTGCGTACCCATGATGAACGGCTAAAAATCCAACAGGCATTGGGCGAGTACTATCCCGCCGAAGTTGAAGGCTGCGATGCCAAGCAGCTAATCGATATAGCGGCTAGAAAAGAATCGTGTTACCTGAAATTGGGTGCATTCAGTTTTGAGACCGTTAAATTTGCCTTGTGCGATCACGTTAATCGTGTCCGCAAACAACTGCCTAGTTACAGCCACTCGTATATCACGAAGATTAGTTTCGAAGGTGCAGGCGCGTTAGGTGGAGCCGAAATTTGCCTATCGCCCGAGTTGAATACTCTGATTGGTATTCGTGGCAGCGGTAAGTCGTCGGTGTTAGAGGGTATACGCTACGCGCTTAATATTCCATTTGGCGAAAAAGCATCTGATGTGGAATACAAAGAAGGCTTGGTGAAATACTTGCTACGCAGTGGCGGAAAGATCACCATTGATGCAGTGGATCGTCGTGGTCAGCCTTATCAAATACGCCGAATTTTGAACGAGCGGCCCGATGTTTACGTCAATGGGCAGCTTCAACCGGGCGTATCGATCCGTGAAACCGTCTTGCATAAACCTATTTATTTCGGGCAAAACGACCTTTCCAGTACAGGTAGAGGATTTGAAAATGATTTAATCGAAAAACTGGTCGGTGAAGCGTTGGCGTCTATCAGGAAAAAAATCGAAACCGGGCGTCAGGCTGTACTGGATGCCATCGGTCAGATCAAACGGCTAAAGCGTGCGTCCGAGCAAAAGCAGGAATGGGCGCAGAAAAAGCAGGATGCCGAGTTCAAGCTGAAGTTTTATCAGCAACATGGGGTTGAAGAAAAGTTACTAAAGCAGATTGATTTTGATCGCGACGAACGCAAAGCCAGTCAAGTGGTTCAAGAGACGCAAAACTATTTGGAACAACTGCTTGGGTTTATCGCAAATTTTGAAGACGAGCTAAAAAATCAACTTATACATAAATCAGCGAATAATCAGGCTTTTTTCGATGATTTTTTTGCGACATATAAACAAGTGTTGCAAGGCTTTGAAACCCTGAAACTGGTTGCTACTCAAGGCAATCCATTATTGCAAACACTGCAACAGAAACTCGGGCAGTTTACGCAGCAAAAGCAGGCACTCAAGGAAGAGTTTGCGGAAATTGAACGGAAGCTGGCTGGCGAATTGAAACAAGCGGGTGCACAGGCGATTAGCCCTCAAGAGTTTCGTCAATTAAAAACACTGTTAGATCAAGCCGATCAAATGTTGGCCGTATTGGAAAAAAGCGAGCAACAGTATGCCGATTTGAAAAAATCGCTCGAAGTGGAATTGGTGAAATTAAATGAGCTTTGGCTTGAAGAATATCGTGCCATTGAGCAGATTTTGGCGGGTATTAATCGAGCCGATTCACCGTTGAGGATTGTGCCTCAGTTTAAGGCAGATAAGGATGCCATGCGTAAACACATGCAAGATCTTTTTCGTGGAAGCCGGATTAGAGAAGCTACGCTTCAAGGGTTAATTGATAACAATAGTGACTTTGGCGCAATGTGGCGAGATTTGGCAAATGTTTCCCAGCAGCTAGGAAGTTCTACTGAGACATTTACACAGTACTTTGAAGACAATATCGAGGCACTGTTGACGTGGCAAGTTCCTAATATTTTTCTAATTGAATATCACGGTAAGTCATTAGTGCATCATTCATCAGGGCAACGAGCCTCGGCGCTGTTATTGTTCATATTAAGTCAGCGCGACAATGATGTCGTCATTATTGATCAGCCAGAAGACGATTTGGATAACCAAACCATATATGATGATGTGATTAAGCTAATTTACACACTTAAGCCGGAAACGCAATTTATCTTCGTGACCCACAATGCTAATATTCCAGTTTTGGGGGATGCCGAACAAGTGGTGGTGTGTCAGTACCAAGATGAACAAATTTCCATCATCACTGGTAGCATTGATAGTGCCGAAATTCAAAAGAAGATTATCAATATTATGGAAGGTGGTGCAGAAGTATTTAAAAAACGCATGAAGGTATATGAAACATGGAAACCCAAGAATTATTAAGTATCATCGCCAATAGCGAGGATAGTAGGCATCAGTTTAAAGCCGATTTTACAAACGCACACGCTGTAGCGGCGGAAATGGTCGCCTTTAGCAATTCAAAGGGCGGCATTTTGCTTATCGGTGTTAACGATGATGGGAATATTACCGGGTTGGATAGTGGTGATATGGCTAGACTCAATCAATTGATTTCGAATGCGGCAAGTCAATCTGTACGTCCTCCTATTAATCCCATTACGGAAAATATAGCTCTGCCTAGCGGTATGGTGATGGTTGTTACGATTGATCAGGGCATTAGTAAGCCGTACATGGACAATCAGGGCTTTATTTGGGTGAAAAGTGGCTCTGATAAAAGAAAAGTAACCGCAAGGGAAGAATTGCAGCGCATGTATCAAGAAGCTGCTTTAGTTCATGCCGATGAAATACCTGTTCAAGGTACGTCTGTCCGGGATGTCGATATGGAGTTCTTTGAGTCGTTTTTTGAGCAGTTCGTCGGCGAACCTCTAGTTGAACAAGAAAATTCATTGTCGCAACTCATGGAAAATATGAACCTAATGCGGGCTGGTCAACTGAATCTTACAGGTGCTCTGTTATTTGCCAAAAGACCACAGCTACGTTTGCCTGTATTTATTGCCAAAGCGGTGGCAATTGCCGGATTGGATATTACTGATAGCACTTACATCGATAGCCAAGATATTAATGGCAAGCTGTCTGATGTTTTTCAAAAATCGCTAAGTTTTGTATTAGGCAATATTCATCATTACCAGAATGAGCAAGGTTTTAATTCGTTAGGTCAACCTGAAATACCCAGAATTGTATTAGAGGAGTTAATAGCAAACGCACTGATCCATAGAGATTATTTTGTTTCAGCACCAGTAAGAATATTAGTATTTTTTGATCGTGTTGAAATTATTAGTCCTGGTCATTTGCCAAACAATTTAACTATCGAGAACATCAAGCTAGGCAACTCCAATATTAGGAATCCTATTCTTGCCTCTTTTGCACCACATGTTTTACCTTATCGTGGATTGGGTAGCGGTATTTTGCGCTCTATCAAAGCGTACCCAGATATTCATTTTATTGATGATATAAATGGAAATACCTTTAAAGCAATTATAATGCGCAAGTCACAATAAAATCGCCAAGGCCAAATTTCCCCGCCTTTACCGTGATCGTATTTTTGTGGATTTGGCATTGTGCCGTTCGAAACCAACATATTCACTGCCCTAACCTAGCGACTTCAACAGCCTCTTTGCTTCCTCCCGAAGCTTCCTGCGGTTCCACAAGAACCCCAATTTGCTGCCGCCGCACTGCCGCCAAAGCCAAGCGGAGCGGATGCCCGCCAACAATAATGCCCTGATCTTGTTGGCAACAATCGGGTTTTCCAAGTGCCTAGGTTCTCCCATGACCATGATTCTTGGATTGATCTGGCTGATGCTGGTCTGGTAAAGGTCGGCGATGTTGGACAGCACATTTTCGTGAGTCAGGCCAAAATGCACCGCTTGAACGGTGGCTCTTTCCAGACCGGAGCGAATGGATTTCTGCATGGCTTCTTGCCTTTGGAATTTGCCTTCGAGATAAATCAAAGCCGCCGCGTAGCGCGCCAATTCGGTATTCACTGTCTCATGCGGACCCAATTGCCGGTCTAGCAGCAAAAACCCCCTTTTCAATTTATCCAAGCCGCCGTAAACCTCGGTCACATCGTCGGCGTTGATTTTCAACAGGCTGGCAATGCAGGTTTCCAAGTCGTCGGTGTCGGTTGTCCCCGATTTGGCGAGATTGCTCACCGCCTCAACGGCTTGGGCTAACCCGGCTAGGGCTATGGTTTGGTTGGTCAGATTTTTTATCATGGTCAGCAATTTTTCCTCAGCTTTCCCTGCGATTGTATTTAACGGCGTTGCCTTTTGCCAAGGCAACCGGATATTTTTCTGCGTTTTTGCGGATTTTTTCTTCCACGGCACTCTCCAAGTCGATATCCAATTGATCGGCCAAGCGCAACAAATAGATCATCACATCGGCGATTTCTTCTTTGACCAGCGCATAGTCGGTTGGGTTCTCGACCAATTGGCGAGACTCTTCCTCTTTTAGCCATTGGAAGGGTTCCAGAAGCTCTGCTGCTTCCACCGCAAGCGCGATGGCGAGGTTCTTGGGGCTGTGGAATTGCTCCCATTCTCGCTCTTGGGCGAATTCCCGCAGCCTTTTTTGCACAGACTTGATATCCATGAACGACTCCATATATCAAACGTGTATTTTTTTCTTCACCCGGAATAGGCGAGAATATGCAACTATGTGAATAAATGCAATGAGTGGCGGACTGCTTGCGCAATGCGACAACCCAAGCCCGGCCTTATTATCCCTAAAAATTGTTCGTGCGTGAGGGTTAAAAACGTGGATAGTCTGATTAAAGACCTACAAAAAACCATAGAGGCATTGGAAACCCTGAGCGAAATGCCTGCAACGGCGGGAGAACAGATCGATGAGCTACTAGACCCATTGTTCCAGCAGAAAATCGATTTGGTCAGCATTTCCTTGAATGTGTCGTCCCAGCCTTTCATACAGGCTTCACAGGCCATGAAACAGGCTGCCAACAAGGCAGCCCGTGCAGTCAAGGACCCGACACAGGTGGAGGAAATGTACAAGGCGGTTTCCGATGCCATTTCCAAGCTGGCTAAACTGCTAGACAGCGTAACTCACATTAATTAAGGAGGCTAGGTGCAAAGACTGTTGAGATTGGAATTGGGTGCAAAGCATGGGGCTTACGCATGACGGTAAGCCCTTGCCTGTGCGGTTCGATGAAGCTCATGGATGAATGCTGCTTACCGTTTTTGTCCGGCATCATCCAGCCTGAAACCGCATTGAACTTGATGCGCTCGCGGTATACTGCCTATTGCCTACGGGATGGGCAATATTTGCAGAGGACGTGGCATGTTAGCACCCGGCCCGCCAAGCTGGATTTCCAAGGCGACGACACGGAATGGGTGAGGCTGGACATCGTGGGTCAGGAGCTGGGCGAGAATAGCGATACCCTAGGCAGGGTGGAATTTGTCGCACTTTATCGACAGGGAGGGCAGCTTAAACGATTGCACGAGAGCAGTCGATTCGTCAAGGAAGAGGGTGAGTGGTTTTATGTCGATGGTGACATCAAGCCCGACGTTAAGCCGGGACGGAACGACCCGTGCTTTTGTGGGAGTGGAAAGAAATATAAAAAATGTTGTGCAGTTCAAATATAACTGCATTTCAATAGGTAGATTGATAAAATGGTATTGGGCTTGAATGCGAACAACAGGAAACGGCAATTGGATAAACTTTCTTCAATCGTAGGTTGAACATGACACTAAATCGAATACCGACTACAGCTATCTGTTATTTTTCTGGTTGGGTTGTTTCTGCAATGCTCGCTATACTGTCAAGTGGCTCATTTGCAGCGGAGGGATTGGGGGTAACTCGCTCGCCTATCAAACATCTTATTATCATCGTAGGTGAAAACCGAGGTTTTGACCATGTCTTTGCGACTTACAAACCTCCGAGTGGGCAATCAGTTTGGAATCTGCTGTCCAAAGGGATAGTGAATGAGGATGGGTCACCGGGTCCGCATTTTGACATTTCAAAGCAACTGATTGCTACCAGCTCTGCGAAAAATGGTTTTGAGTTGAGTCCGGCTATCAGCGGGACATTTGATTACCTGCCTCAACCTAGCACTACACCGATTGGCTTTCCTTTAGGAATGTGCTGGATATCACAACTTCAGGGCTCAACCGCATTTTGTAGGAATTCTGGACTAGATCCTTCTCAAGAATGGTTGTTGAGTTCACTAGGGACACTTCAATCATTTTATTCCCCTGACTATTCTTTTCTTCCTGCACCTGATTGTCGCTATCCCAAGAACCTTCCCAATGGCAGTTATTCCATGCTGGGTTCCTCTGAAATTGATGGTGACTGTAAAAAAAGTAATCCGAATATTAATTCTATTATTAATCAATTATTTAAGGTGAATCTTCCATTTCCATTTCCATTTCCATTAGTTAGTTATACCAGCAATACGGGGGACCCCGTCCATCGATTTTATCAAATGTGGCAACAATCAGACTGTTCAATAAAATATATTAGTGCTGACAATCCAAGTGGGTGCAAAAACGACCTGTATACATGGGTGGGCGTGACCGTGGGTTGGGGTTCTTGGAGACCAATACTTGATAATTACCAAGAAACCTTCCAAGGTGGTATCTCCATGGGATTTTATAATATGGCGAAGAACGAATGGCCATATTTCCGGTTCTTGGCACAAAACTACGCGATTAGTGACAATTACCATCAACCTATCATGGGTGGAACGGGGCCAAACTCCCAGTTTATGGCAACCGGGGATGTTTATTATTTCACTGAGAAAAATTCCCCTAGCGTTCCTGCCAAGCCAATAGACGAATTGATTGAGAACCCAAACCCTACCGAATTTCTAGGTGGCATTGTTGATTTTTATCAGAACGATTATTGGAATATCTACGACCCAGATCCGAAGGTTGCTGATTTCGGTAATACTGGGGTTACGTTTACCAATTGCTGGGATCTCAGCCAACCCGGTGTCGGTGCCATTATGACTTATCTTCGCGATTTGGAGAATGCTAACACGAACTTTACCATGTTCAACAAGGGCAATTGTAAACCCAACACCTATTACCAAGTTAACAATAGCTATCCATACTACAATACCAAAGGCGGAGAGATTTCCGATACCCAAAGAAAGGAGTTCCCATCAGGGAAGAAATACACCGTTGGACCTCAAACCATTCCCAATATAGGGGATGTGTTATCGCAACGCGGGATTAGCTGGCGGTATTACGGGCAGAGTTTCGATCTGGCTGCCGGAGACCCGCCATTAAACAAACTTTACTGCGCCATCTGCAATCCATTCCAGTTTGCCACCTCAATCATGACCACAGACTTGAAAAACAATCTAGTCGATTTTTCCCGATTTAACAATGATATATCCAATGGAAACCTACCCGCCGTCAGTTTTGTCAAACCTGACTTACTGGTAGACGGTCACCCTGGCAGTTCGACACCCCCTTTATTCGAGGCATTTGTGAGCAATATCGTCAATGCCGTCAAAACCAATGCAACACTATGGAGTGAAACGGCTATTCTTATCACTTTTGATGAAGCAGGAGGATATTATGATTCAGGTTATATTCAACCCATAGATTTTTTCGGGGACGGTCCACGCACACCATTAATCGTGGTGTCGCCTTATGCGAAGGGTGATTATGTGGATCATACCTATAACGATCATGCTTCTATACTTAAGTTTGTCGAGTGGAATTGGAGCCTTGGCCCATTGAGCAACCGTAGCCGAGACAATCTACCGAACCCGGTCACCAGCCCAACGGCCCCTTATTTCCCGATTAATAGCCCTGCTATTGGCGATTTACGGACACTATTTAATTTTACGAACAACCCAGCCGAATGCCTGTTGAATTGGGCGGAAAGGAAATATCCAAATGAGTTTGTCCCGGCTGGTTCCACGACATTTTTTTCGTCATCCAATACCTATCGTTACTACGCAACCAGTAAAGCCTCCTTGACGATTTCATTGGTCGATAATCATGTTTATTACCGCAACGCAGATGGGGTTCTACAGGATGAAGGACCTCTAGCGAATTGGCTATCAAAGGCAGGATGCGGAACGCCTGTCGTTCCCCCTATGGAATGTTTGTTCAACTGGGCAGAACAAAACTATCCTAACAATTTCAGTCCAGCAGGGGCATCCACTAACACTTGGAACCAGTACACTTATCGCTATTATGCAGGAACCAATACTTACTTAGGGGCATCGTCACTTGACAATCATGTGTATTACATGGGGCCAGATGGAGAAATGCAGGATGAGGGAGATATGTACAAATGGATAGCTCTGGCAGGTTGCCAGTCACCATTACGCTAAATCCTCCAAAATCTTTCCATCATCCTTGCAATATATTATGAAAAGCGTTGGCGATACACCTGATAGGTTTCGAATAATCGTGAGTTAGGTAGAACTATGAACCATTCAAAATACGAACGTTGCCCACCCATGGACACGGACGTTTACCAACAACTAAGCGCAAGGGTTGGGCGTTGTCATATCGATCTCCGGCTGGGGATAGAGCATGATCGGGAAACTTGGGTTTTTGGTCAAGGCCGTAGTTTTTTTCATATCGAAAATTGGTATTCAGTGCATGGGTTCATACGGAATACTCTGCGGCTATGCTTGCTTCATGCCAAGGGGCAAAACAATGCCCGAAGTATTCAGGTTCGGCACAATGAGTTCTTCTTTGAAAACTTGCCCAAGGAGTTTGATGGGTTCAAGCTACTGCATCTGAGCGACTTGCATTTAGACAGCGGCTTAGGCATACCCGAAGCTCATATAGAGGCTTTGCAGCAGGTGGGAGGTTATGATTTGTGTGTGATGACGGGCGATTACCGCAACAAAACGTTTGGACCCTATCAGCGCGCCTTGGATGCCATGAAGCGGGTTCTCGCACCAATAACCACGCCTGTTTACGGAGTATTGGGCAATCACGATACCATAAGGATGGCATCGGGTTTGGAGGATCTGGGTGTTAAAGTGCTGCTAAACGAAGCAGTGCCCATCGAAAAAGGGGGTTCCACCCTTTGGCTGGCCGGGATTGATGATGCCCATTATTTCCGAGCCGATAATATTGAAAAGGCGACCGATCCAATCCCTCAGGATGTCGTATCAATTTTACTTTCCCATTCGCCGGAAATGTACCGGCAAGCCGCTTATGCGCGATTTGATGCGATGTTGTGCGGACACACTCACGGCGGACAAATTTGCTTGCCTGGAGGCATCCCTGTCATGCTAAATGCCAATGCGCCCCGGGCCTTGTGCAACGGCCCTTGGCGTTACCATGCCATGCAGGGATATACTTCAGTGGGTTCCGGGTCGTGCATCGTCGATGTGCGCCTGAATTGCCCACCGGAAATCACCGTACATACCTTACGTAGGGGCAGTCCAGTCAAAGTGGCCCGATAACTGACGCTTGCTTTTCTGGTGTTTGCAAGCGGTTGTAAATCCTGCAAGGATAGCCTTGCACTCCGTTTGTCATATTGGCTAATAAGGCTGCTTGCGAATGTGGAGCCAGAATAGGATGCGGGAGATGCCCAGTTCCAACACCAGAAACGCACAGCTTAGCCAAAACACCATGGAATAGCTAAAGCCCAATTGCGATTTTAACCATAACAATGGCAGCAGCGCCTCAGGAATTTGATCCAAGCCTAAAGCCATGCCGCTGGAAGCGATGCCAAGCCTGCGTTTGATAAAGCTGGATGTAAGATCGCCCAGCATCGCCAACAGTCCGGCCACCCATCCCAAATAGGCTCCCAAACCTAGACCATAGGTCGTGGCGGCACTGAACAGCACTGCACCCGCAATTCCTCGCCAAGTTTTTGACGGACCCAAAATGGGATGCCCGTCATACCAGACCAAACCAAAATCGACAGGCCAATCGAAACGTCCACCCAGCAAACGGCATAGGATAATGGGTGCGCCATTGGCCATAAATAGAAGCAATAAAATCTGATAGGCAAACATGGATAAGCTCCTCTGACTGTGCCTAATTTGCAAACCGATGGAATGAATAATTTAGGTGGCAAGGCATGTTGAATTATAATAATTCATTCATGTAATTTTTTCATAATTTGGGTCTGCAAAGTCTATCTTTGAATTATCGTGTATTTTCCCGGAGACGCACATGTACGGCATGGTCAACAAAGCAGTTGAGGAGATGGTAATAAGCCAATTTGGCGATGAGGTTTGGGAGAAAATAAAAGCCAGGGCTTTCGTTGAAGAGGAAGTGTTCATCAGCAACGAAACCTATCCTGATGACATTACCTACCGTCTGGTCGAAGCGGCCTCGGAAGAACTCCGTCTCAGTGCAGACGCGGTATTGGAGGCTTTGGGAGTACACTGGATTCTACACACGGCCCGTGAAGGTTATGGCGATTTGCTTGCCGCGTCGGGAAAGTCGCTCCCCGATTTTCTGATTTCTTTGCCCAGCTTTCATACTCGTTTGACTTTAATGTACCCCAAATTAACCCCACCCGTTTTCAATGTGACAGAATTGAAGGACAACTCGCTGCTCTTGCATTATTCTTCCAATCGGCCTGGTCTCAGTGCGTTTTTGATAGGTATCCTCAAAGGTTTAGGGGAAATGTTCGATTCCAAAGTTTCCATCTCCATTGTCAAATCCCGTGAAAAAGGTGACGATCACGAGTTATTCCAGATAAGTTGGTAAACTCACGATCATCCAATGCGACTTACACCACAGATGGGGCTTGCGCCTTTACAGTTTGCTGAAGCTTTCCCGTTTCATCTGGCTTTTGACCGACATTTTGCCATCCGCCAATTTGGCCGTTCGTTGAGCCGTCTTTGCCCCAATTTAACCGAAGGTTCATTTTTATTTGATTATTTTAACCTCGAACGCCCTGCCTTGGGGCATGACTTCGATACGTTAATAGCCTATCAAAACCAACTATTCGTGTTTGATGTCATACACCAAAACGTCAAGTTACGCGGACAGATAATTCATCAAGCCAATACCGGAACCCTGCTTTTCCTTGGTTCCCCGTGGCTAACCGAACCGGGGCAGATTGCAAGGTTGGGGCTCACCTTTGATGACTTCGCTTTGCACGATGCAGTCATTGACTTGCTTCAAGTCATGCAGGCCCAGAATATGGCCTTGGCTGACACCCGCAAGTTAGCCGACAAATTGTCACGACAACGAACTGAATTACGGGAATCCAATGCTGCGCTTAAAGCAGAAATTGACATGCGTCGACAAACCGAGGAGATACTACAGGAAAGCGAAAACACTTTTCTCACGCTACTGGAATCAGCGTCCGAGGGGATCGTCATAGTGTCGGATCGCGGCAATGTTGAAATGGTCAACGCCCGCCTTCTTAGTATGTTTGACTACCCACGCGCTGAAATAATAGGTCAGCCTATCGAGTCGCTGATCCCAGGGCGATTTGCTGAAAACCATAAGCGTGAGCGAATTGAATTTATGCACGGGCCTCGTAACCGGCCCATGGGTGCTACCCTAGATCTATTTGGGCGACGCAAGGATGGTTCTGAATTTCCCGTGGATATAAGCTTAAGCTACGTCCATACTCACCACGGGTTATTGGTGATGGGCTTTGTTTCGGACATGACTGATCGTCGTCGGGCTGCGGAAGAACTCGAAACTGAGCGTAACTTCGCTTTGCGCGTCATGAGCGCGATGGGCCAAGGCTTGGCAGTCATTGGGGCCAATCTAAAGTTTGAATATGTCAACCCTGCCTTCGCGGAAATGCTCAGTTATCAGCCGGAGCAAATCATCGGCAAAATGCCAGCTTTATTCACCCATGCAGATGATATGGATTTGCTTGAAGCTGCGTTCAATCAATGCTTTTCCGACACTGTCCTGACTTGCGAGTCAAGACTGATGGATGCTGCCAATCAAATAGTGCCGGTGCTGTTAACACTGACACCCCACCATCGAGAGGGGCGGGTTATCGGAATCATCGCTGTGGTGACAAACCTTGCTGAGCGCAAACGCATCGAAGAGGCTTTGGCTCATGCAAGAGACAAGGCTTTGGAGGCATCACGCCTAAAATCAGAATTCCTTGCCACCATGAGCCACGAGATACGCACTCCGATGAATAGCATTATCGGCATAACCGATCTTCTCATTGAAACTGGCTTGGAGGGCGAGCAAAAAAAGTTTGCCGAACTTGTGCAAGAGTCTGCCAATGCCTTGCTAACGATCATCAATGACATTTTGGATACCTCCAAGATTGAGGCAGGAAAATTAGAACTTGAGTCGATAGAATTTGATTTTCGATCCGAAATTGATGTTGTGATTGCCTTGTTACAACCAAAAGCACAACAGAAAGCGCTCGAACTGAGGACTAAGGTAAGCCCCATGATACCTAATCGGCTGATTGGTGATCCGGGGAGAATACGACAAGTTCTGTTCAACCTGCTCAGCAACTCGATAAAATTCACGAATAGCGGATCAGTGATTCTCAGCGTTGACTTGAAAATCCAGGAGGGTCAAAAAGCTACGCTACATTTCAGTGTGAAAGACAGCGGTATTGGCATAGCGGCAAACGTTAAGGAACAACTTTTCCAACCCTTCATGCAAGCCGACAGGTCTACAACTCGCAAATTTGGCGGCACTGGCCTCGGCCTTGCCATTACAAAAAAAATAGTGGATTTGATGGAGGGGAGTATCGGTGTGGACAGCGAAGAGGGAGTTGGTTCCATCTTTTGGTTTGAAGTGGCTCTGGAAGTCGCGCCTGAACTCCCAGAACGGAACCCCGCCCCCAAGCTTTGGAATGAAGACTCCTCGGAATACCCTGTCAAAAGACCGAAGGCATCCTCTAACATTCTGTTAGTCGAAGATAATGAAGTGAATACGCTGATCGCACTCAGGATGCTTGAACGCTTGGGGTACGCTGCGGATCGTGTTTCCAATGGGAAGGAAGCGGTGGAAGCTGTTCAGCAAAAGCACTATACCCTCCTTTTGATGGACTGCCAAATGCCCGAAATGGATGGTTTGGATGCGACCCGCGCTATCCGGGCTTGGGAGGCAGCGCACGGTGGGCATGTGACCATCGTGGCAATGACAGCCAACGCCATGGTTGAAGATAGGGTCTTGTGCCTGTCCTCGGGCATGGACGATTATCTAAGCAAACCGGTGGACAGGCAAAGTTTGAGTGCTGTGTTAGAGAAGTGGTTAGTTGGCACATCATCCACCTGCCTATGATCTGCCCCCTGAAATTAAGCTAAATGTTGGAGCGGTCTGCCATTAGACAACAGCCTGTTTTTTCAACTGTCATTTAATGTAAGGAAACAAAAGGTGTAAAATTAACTCCAATATGCCGAAATACTACTAGCAAATAGGGGAACCACAGTGGCCAGCATTACAAAATCTGATGTCGAAAATGTACTGAAGCAATTTATCGACCCTAATTTGGGCGTGGATATTGTCTCTGCGAAAACAATCAAACAGATCGAAGCAGATGACACTCGCATTTCGGTCAAAATTGTTCTGGGTTATCCAGCCAATAGCATAAAAGCCGAATTAGCCGAAGCGGTTCGCTCAGCCATTAGCAATAGCACTGGCATAGCCGATGTCACCGTTGATTTAAGCAGCAACATTCTTTCTCACGCAGTGCAGAAAAACCTCAAACCGATGGCCGGGGTGAAAAACATCATCGCCGTGGCTTCCGGCAAGGGTGGCGTGGGCAAATCCACCACGGCGGTCAATCTGGCTTTGGCGCTGTCCGCCGAGGGCGCACGAGTGGGCATACTGGATGCCGACATTTATGGCCCTAGCCAACCGACTATGCTGGGACTGTCTGGCAAGCCGGAAGTGGACGGTCAATCCATATTGCCAAAGCTTGCCTATGGTGTGCAATCCATGTCCATCGGTTATTTGATCGACGATGACACACCGATGATTTGGCGTGGACCCATGGTGACTGGCGCATTGCAGCAATTGCTGAACGACACCCGCTGGGACAAGCTGGATTATTTAATCATAGACCTGCCTCCCGGCACTGGCGATATTCAATTGACCTTGGCCCAGCAAATTCCCGTATCGGGCGCGGTCATCGTCACCACCCCGCAAGACATTGCCTTGCTGGATGCGCAGAGAGGCTTGAAAATGTTCGAGAAGGTCAGTGTGCCGGTGTTGGGCATCATTGAAAACATGAGCATTCATATATGTTCGAATTGTGGGCATGAAGAACCTATTTTTGGCGAGGGCGGTGCGTTGAAAATGTCGGAAAAATATGGGGTGGATTTGTTAGGGTCATTGCCATTGGACATTCACATCCGCGAACAGGCTGATAGCGGTCATCCCACCGTGGTGGCCGACCCGAAAGGACGCAGCGCTCAGATTTACCGGGAGATTGCCCGTAAATTGGCCGGCCGGTTGGCGCTCACCTCGAAGGATTACAGTGCTAAATTTCCTACCATCAGCATAGTGAACAATTGATGAGACTCTGTGACCGTGACATCATTGCCGCCCTTGATGGGGGGAGCATTACGATGAACCCTCGCCCGGACGACTCGCGAATTAGCGGGGTAAGCGTGGATTTGCTACTTGGCAACCGCTTCCGGGTATTCAGTTCCCATACCACCCCTTACATCGACTTGTCGGGCTCGCGAGAGGAAATGAATGCCGCCATTGAGAAGGTTATGAGCGATGAAGTTGTCATCGAAGCAGGGGAGGCTTTCTTTCTTCACCCCGGAGAATTGGCATTGGGTGCCACCTTGGACTCCATTACCCTGCCTGATGACATTGTGGGCTGGCTGGATGGGCGATCCAGTCTGGCAAGGCTAGGTTTGATGGTGCATGTCACCGCCCACCGTATCGACCCCGGCTGGAGTGGCAACATCGTGTTGGAATTTTATAATTCTGGTAAATTGCCTTTGGCTTTACGACCCGGCATGTCCATAGGCGCGATCAGTTTCGAGCCGATGAGTGGGCCGGCTGATCGCCCTTATCGCAAACGTGCCGATGCCAAATACCGTGACCAAGACGGGCCGACGGCCAGCCGAATTAGCGAAGACAAATAGTCTTGGATTTTTTGTTGGTGATTACGCTATCTTTAATTCAAACAAACGGCGTGTTATTTGGAATCAGTGCCGTCACTTTGCCAATAAAGAGGGTACGATCATGCGAATTTACATTGCTAATGCATACGTCTTCACCAGCGCATTGCTACTACCTTGGGTTGGGGGTCAGCTAATGGCCGCTGATGCCGTGTATAAATGCGTGAAAAATGGCAAGATCAGTTATTCTTCCAACCCTTCGGCCAAGGACGGTCAATGTCAACAGACGGCTATTAGGGACGATGGGCCAAAGCCGGAAGAACTAGCCCGAATTTTGGAAACGAAGCGGCTACGCCAAGAGGAGGAAAGAAAAGCCAACGAAATCGCGCAAAAGGAAAGAGATGTTCGTGCCAAAGAATTGGAAGCGGCTGCTGCCGACCGCCGTGCCAAGGCCATTGAGGAGGAGTTGCTGTTGTTAAAGCAGACGCCTCAAACCCCCCCGCCTGTAGTGGGAGGCTATCCCTATTATTACCCTTATTATGGAGTGCCGATGCCGGGTCCAATCCATCCCTATCCACCCCATCATCAGCGCCCCTACCCGCCTAGTTATGAGGTTCCCGGCCAACCGGTGCATCCCTTGCCTCAACCTTTACCAGCACAACAAAATAGGATTGTGCCGATACAAATACGATAGGCTTAAGGTGAGAAATATTGTTTCTTTTTACCGTGGTGTGGCAGATTGGGCTTTATTGATGCCCGTGTTTAAGCCGTGAGGGTGTAAAATTCCCGTTTGATAGCCGAGCAACAGCAAAAAAAATAGGGCTAGGGACAAGCCTATGCGCAAGGTTAGTGCCTTGATGGTTCTGGACGAGCGCTCGCCGTCGATGAACAAATATTTCAACGCCATGCCTAAGCTGGCAATGATCAAAATAAACACAAATATAATCACAGTCTTGGTTATCATGGCTTTTCTTAAGCGTTGCAGTTGGAACATTACAGTTTTGTGAACAGTATTATAAGTCACTCGTTTAGTCACCTGATGAAAAATTATTATTTTAGGCCAGGTTGGGTGCAAAGCTTGGCCTTCTTAGCAGTATTGCCCCTTTTCATTTCTTTGGGTGTGTGGCAATTGCACAGGGTGGATGAAAAACGGGAATTGATGAATCAACGGGAGCGCCGCCATAGCGAGCCTGCATTGCCTGCCACCTCCGAAGCATGGGCGAACGATAACAATCGTTATCGTCGAATTGATTTGGCGGGCGAATTCGATGTGGAACACCAGTTTTTGATAGACAACCAAATCAACAATCAACAGGCGGGCTACTTGGTGTTGACCCCGCTGCGCATAGAGGGTCTGCCTGAAGCCGTGTTGGTTAATCGAGGATGGTTGCCTGTTGGCAAAGACCGGCATCAATTGCCTGACCTAGCCATCAAACAAGCCAAGGTTCGCTTCATAGGGGTCATCGACAAGTTGCCAAATGTTGGTTTTAAGCTCAAAGGGGCGGAAATTCCCAGCCCTGGCTGGCCTTCCGTGGTGCAATTCGCCGATGTGCAGCGTTTATCCGAGCGTCTGGGTTATCCCTTGTTGCCCTATCAGGTATTATTGCCTCCCGATATGGCTGACACCTATGCACAAGACTGGAAACCTGCCAGCCTCCATCCTGAAACCAATCAAGGCTATGCGCTGCAATGGTTTTCGTTTGCGCTGGTGTTGTCGATTCTATATGTTTGGTATGGTTTCAAACCCAAACCCAATGCCGATCAATAATTAAATTTTTCAAACTCAAAATGATAAGGGTGCTCGACTAGTGACCTCAACAAACACCAAAGCCTGGCGCAATCGCCTGATGGTTATATCGATAGCGATGATTTGCATTATTCCTTTTAGCTTCGCCTGGTATTTGGCAAAGAACCCGCACTTGATACAGGATAGGCAGAAAACCAATAAAGGTCATCTCATCACGCCGGCCCGGATCATCGATTATGAGCTTTTTTTCCAAACCCCGGTTGTGGGCGTCGAAAACCTCCCCGAGATCAAAGGTCACTGGGTTATAGTCCAAATTGTCAATAGCCCTGTCTGCAACGAAAGCTGCAAACTAACTTTGCAACAAACCGAAAAGGTTCGATTGTTGATGAGCAAAGACATTCCTCGTGTCCGGCGGTTGTTGTTGCTATCCCCCGAAGCCGTCCCGGATTCGACTCAGGAGATTGCCAACCTATACCCCACTCTTCTAATGACAGGTTTATCTGGAGATTTGCGGCAGCGTTTGGAGGAAGCCGTGGGCGGTCCTTTGAGGGATGGCATGGTATTGCTGCTGGACCCCATGTCCAATGTGATGATGTGGTACGAACCTGGCACGGACCCTTATGATATTTTGCGGGATATGCAGCGACTGTTGCGAATCTCTCAGATCGGCTGATGGCATCATGCCTTTCAATTAATCCAATATAAAGGTGGCTATGTCCGCCCTAGGGCGAATGAATTCGCCCCTACAATAAACTAGATAGATTCAAATCCTGGATACTTATGTTTAGAAAACTAGCCTTATTTTGCGTAATCCTGACTCTGTGCGTCATGACCTTGGGTGCTTATGTCCGTATCGCCGACGAGGGACTCGGTTGCCCGCAATGGCCTGGTTGCCTCGGCTTGCCGATTGTCGAAGACTCACCCAAAGCACTACCCACACTAGACCCAATTTTGGAAGAAGCGGCAATGCCTGCACTGCCGGAAAGCCCAAAGGCTTGGGCAAAATTGGGCATTCGTATTCTAGGCGGTGGCTTAGGGGTAATGGTGCTGGGACTGGTTTTGCTGGCGTTTCGGGTCAAGGAACGACGCTTATTAGCGGTATTATGGTCATTATTAGCCCTTTCCTTGGTTGGTTTGTTGGCAGTGGCGGGTAGATGGGGAGTCGCCTTGTGGACTGTCCCTGCTTTTGTAACGGGTCATTTGTTAACGGGTTTTGCCACCCTAGCCGTACTCTATTGGTTAAGCTTGAACCAAAGCCCAAATGCCGACGACCGGCCTTATGTTGGAAATGGGCTGCGCTGGCTGGCTAGAATCGGATTATTGGTGCTGGCCATGCAAATCAGCTTGGGGGCTTGGACTAGCGCCAACCATGCCGGTTTGACCTGTCAAGACTTTCCAACGTGTTTAAATAGCTTCAATCCGCCGGTTGATTACGCCGAAGGCTTCAGCCCATCCTTGGAAGCCGAAAATAATACAAGCGCCAATTTGCCCTTTACCGCCAGAGCCGCGATTCATTGGGCGCACCGGTTAGGGGCAGTGCTGACCTACCTGCTGCTGACTCTGCTGGCCCTGAACCTGACCTCCAACCGCCTTGCCCCACGACTCAGCAAACCGGCACTGCTGCTTAATTTCCTGTTACTGGTGCAAATTGCCCTAGGCATAGCCACGGTGTTGCTACGCCTGCCCATCCCCATCGTGTTAGCGCATAACGTCGTTGCGGCTTTGCTATTGTTGAACCTGCTGCATATTGTCTTTTATCTGCGCACTCCGTTAAAGGAAGCCTTGCCGGTCGTGGACAAAGCAAGGCGCGAAGAAGTCGTGGCGAGGCGCGAATTGCCGGAAATTCCCGCCGAGGTGATTCCTCCGCCGGTTATCGTTCCGCCCGTCGAAGCCGAGTTGCGCCGTGAAGTACCCGTCACTGAACCAGAAGGATTGTTCGGACGGCTTAAATCCGGCCTAGGCAAGACACGGGGAGGCTTGACTGGCTTTCTTGCCAATCTAGCCTTGGGCAAAAAATCCATCGATGGCGATTTGTTGGAAGACATTGAAGGACAACTGCTGATGGCGGACATCGGCGTGGCGGCGACTTCCGAAATCATCGCCGATCTGACCAACAGCCTGGAACGCAGCCAGTTGAATGACATTAATGCGCTCACCACCCGTTTGCGCGAACATCTTTACGAGATTATTGCCCCGGTCAGCCAGCCACTTGTCATCACCCCTGACAAGAAGCCTTTCGTCATTCTCGTCGTCGGGGTCAATGGGGTAGGCAAGACCACCACTATCGGCAAGCTCGCCAACCGATTGCAAAACCAAGGCTTGAGCGTCATGCTTGCAGCGGGCGACACCTTCCGCGCCGCTGCTGTCGAACAATTGCAGGCTTGGGGCGAGCGCAATCATATTCAAGTCATTTCCCAAGGTTCGGGGGCGGATTCTGCTTCGGTGATTTTCGATGGCATTCAAGCGGCAAAATCACGCAACGTGGATGTGTTGATTGCCGACACCGCTGGCCGTTTGCACACCAAGTCTAACCTGATGGAAGAACTGACTAAGATCAAACGCATCATGGCGAAGCTGGACCCTGCCGCTCCGCATGAAGTCTTGCTGGTGCTGGATGGCGGAACCGGTCAAAACGCCTTAAGCCAAACCAAGCAGTTCAATGAAGCGGTTAGCTTGACCGGCCTTGCCGTCACCAAACTAGACGGAACCGCCAAAGGCGGGGTAGTCTTCGCCCTCGCCAAGCAATTCGGCATCCCCATCCGCTATATCGGCGTAGGCGAAACCATTGAAGATTTGCAGGATTTTGACGCGAAGAAGTTTATTGAAGCTTTGTTTGTGGAGTAAATAGGGTGGAATAATGTAGACCAGAAAACGATCACTGCCTTAAGTTAAGGATTTTACGCATGGCAAAACCGTTTGTAGTCCCGGCTTCAGCCAGTTCTTTCCGGTTGGTTTACCGCCTAAAGGCGGGACTACGAACGCTAACTTAACGGTAGTGTCGCTGGAGCGTGGAAACTAGAATAACGCTTCTATTATTCCAGCCTACTTCACTATTGAAAAATAAGCCATGCCCACGTTATACATGATACGCGCCTTAGGATTTTGCCCATGGAAAACAACCCTTAATGATTCTGGCAAATAACTGTCACTGGATTTGGCAGTGAAAACCTTTTCAACCGCTGTTAACTTTAGGGATACCCCATAAGGTTTAAACAATTCCGCAAAAGCCTGATAGGATTGAGTTTGGTTGGCAAGTTCGACAAAAAGGCCATTAAGCCCTTTTAATTTGGAATGGGGGTAGTGTTGATAATAGTCAATAAAGTCCTTGGATTGCAAGGATGCCTTGGCTATCGGTTCACACCATGACCCATTAGACTGGTCACAAAAAGAACCCCAATCTATGGATTTAAAGCTTTTTAAACCCCAGCGTTGATCGATTTCCTTTAGGATAGCCGAATGTAGCGGTTGTTGCTGGGAAAACCCTAGCTGGCATTGTCTTCTGACCGACAAAAACCTATCCCCGCTATTTTCTTCCACGGCATTCCATTGAATGCGGCAAGTTTCTTTTTCAGCGACTAGTGCATAATCGAAACGTTTGGTTGCCCAACCGGAAGAGGTTTTGTCCAAATAAACATTAATATGTACGTCGTTTCCCGCACTAATAGGCAATGGCAGAAAAGCAATTAGTCCAAAAAAATGCTTTCCTGATATAGATTTCACACTGCTAGCTCGAAAACCCTATCATTTTCAGCAATCTCGACATTTTCCAAATCAACAGAGAGGCAAGCTTCAATAGCCTCATATAAGTTGGTCATAAGCTCTTCCATGGTCTCGCCTTGGGTAGCACAGCCTTGAATAGCCGGTACTTCTGCCCAATAACCACCTTCCTCGGCAGGATGTATGATGACTTTCAACTTCATGTCACTACCCTCTACGATTCAGATGAAATAGGCGAGTTACTGTGTATGCAAATAACCCGCCCTAAGCCTCATTTATTTTATCCCGAAGGGATTAAATATACGCACTCTGATAGCTTTCCAACACCCGAATGTAATTCGCACGTTCAAACGCAGCCGGATTGGCAACTTTCGCTCGGCTCATGCTGCCCCTGACTTGTTTGACGGAGGAAAAGCGCCTAGCCTCCATCCAAGCTTTCAAGCCTTCCAGCAAGGTGTTGGTGTAAGCGGGTCCATGGCGTAGTAATGAGGAAGTGGTCATTACTGCATCCGCACCTGCCAGCAAATATTTGATGACTTCATCCGGGTTTTCCACGCCTCGGGTGGCTGCCAGCGAAGCATTCAGCTTACCGTGCAAAATGGCGATCCAAAGCAAGGGCAAGCGTATCTCGCCGGCGGAACTCAAACCAAGCGACGGTTTGACTTCCAAATCTTGGATGTCAATATCGGGTTGGTAGAAGCGGTTGAACAGCACCAAGGCATCGGCCCCGGCTTCATCCAAACGCTTCGCCATATTTCCCATGGCACTGAAGAAAGGGCTGAGTTTGAGCGCAACGGGAATGCTGACAGTCGATTTGACTGCTTTCAGAATATCGATGTAACGCTGTTCCAATTCGTCGCTGGTCGCATCCAGATCGGGTTCGACCGAGTAGATATTCAGCTCAAGCCCATCAGCACCCGCTTGCTGCATCTGCTTGGCATAGTCGATCCAGCCGTCTCCAGTCACACAGTTCAAACTGGCAATAATCGGCACATCGATTGCTTCCGAAGCATCATGCAACAACTCAAGATAGCTTTCCGGGCCAACCTGATACTCATCGACATCAGGAAAATAGCTGAGTGATTCGGCAAAACTTTGCGTACCCGATTCCATCAGGTGCGAGAATGCGTCATTTTCGTGCCGAATCTGTTCTTCAAATAGCGAAAACATCACAACGGCTGCGGAACCGCCATCTTCCAAGCGTTTAATCCCGTCTAAGGTACCCGACAAGGGTGAAGCCGATGCAATGATGGGATGTTGCAGTGTAAGCCCCATATAATTGGTTGTTAAATCCATAGCATTAAGACCCCTGCTTTTTCGTTGTTTGTTTGACACTTGCGTCAGGATGGAAACGCGCACCGCTTCCGCTTGCCATTTCCTCGTAGATTTCCCATTTTTGGTTGACCACCTTTTGGGCGAGAGCCATCAATTGCTCGCTTTCTACCGGATGGCTGCGCGAGAGCATTTTGTAGCGCAGTTCGTTGAAGGCGTAATCCTTGAGCTTGATGGTCGGGCGTGGTGAATCGAGAACAAATGGATTTTTGTCTGACTCACGCAGGGCCGGGTTGTAGCGGATCAGCGGCCAATGTCCACTCGCCACCGCCAAATCCTGCTGTTTCAAGCCATGCTCCATATTGATGCCGTGGGCTATGCAATGACTGTAAGCCAAAACCAAGGACGGACCCGGATAGGCTTCGGCTTCTCTAAGTGCCAACAAGGTTTGTTGTGCATTGGCGCCCATGGCAATTCTGGCGACATAAACGCTGCCGTAAGAAATGGCTTGCAAGGCAAGGTCTTTTTTTGCCAAGGGTTTGCCGCCAGCGGCAAATTTGGCGACCGCGCCCATGGGGGTGGATTTGGACATTTGCCCACCGGTGTTGGAATAAACCTCGGTATCTAATACCAAGATGTTGATATTCCTGCCACTCGCCAATACATGATCCACGCCGGACGAACCAATGTCATAAGCCCATCCGTCACCGCCCATGATCCAGATGCTACGACGGACGAGGTGATCGACCACTGACAGCAGGTCTTTGGCTTTTTCAGTGTCCAGTTGAATTAAGGCCGCTTTCAACTCGGCTACCCGGATTCGTTGTTGGCGAATTTGCGACTCGGTGATTTGCGTTGCTTCCAGAATGTCGTCTATCAGTGCTGGATTGATTTCACCTTTCAGTTCCAAGGCCAGTTGATTGGCTAATTCGGTATGTTTATCCACAGACAAGCGGAAACCCAAGCCAAACTCGGCATTGTCTTCGAATAAGGAGTTCGACCATGCGGGTCCCCGACCCTCTGCATTTTTGGTCCAAGGCGTGGTCGGTAGATTGCCGCCATAAATGGAAGAACAACCTGTCGCATTCGCCATGATTAAGCGGTCGCCAAACAACTGCGACAACAGCCTGACGTAAGGCGTTTCGCCACAACCCGCACAGGCACCGGAGAATTCAAACAATGGTTCCAAGAACTGGGCTCCGCGCACCGAGGAGAAATCCACCTTGGAACGGTCATTGAAGGGAATGCCTTCAAAGAAACCAATATTGGTGCGTTCCTGCTGAAGGATAGGCTCCTTGGGCTTCATGTTTATCGCCTTGACCCCGCTTTGTTGCAGACTCTTGGCTGGGCATACTTCGACGCACAAACTGCAACCGGTGCAATCTTCAGCATAGACCTGCAAGGTGTAGCGGATGTCGGGAAAACCTCGGGCATTGATTTGGGCGGATTTGAAGTTCTCGGGGGCGTTGTTTAAACGCGATTCAGGATAGAACTTGGAGCGAATCACCCCGTGCGGACAGACAAAGCTACAATTGCCGCACTGTATGCAAATATCCGGTTCCCATACCGGAACGAAGGCCGATATATTGCGCTTTTCCCATTGCGTCGTGCCGCTGGGATAAGTGCCGTCGATGGGCATCGCGGACACTGGCAATTGGTCGCCTTTGCCGGCCATCATCATCGCCGTCACGTTTTGCACAAATTCGGGGGCTTGTGAAGGTACGATAGGTGGTATGTCGATTAAGCCATTGGCTTCCTTCGGCAAGTCGATTTTATAAAGCTTCGCCAGCGTTTGGTCTACCGCGACATAGTTCTTCTTGACGACATCTTCACCCTTTTTACCATAGGTTTTTTTGATCGATTCTTTGATCTTGCCAATGGCTTCTTCCCTTGGGAGTACACCTGAAATCGCAAAAAAGCAGGTCTGCATGATGGTATTGGTGCGGTTGCCCATGCCGGTTTCCAAAGCCACCTTCGACGCATCAATCACATAAAACTGGATGTCTTTGTCGATGAGGCTTTGCTGCAAACTACGGGGCAGCTTATCCCATACTTCTTCCGGGCCGTAAGGACTATTCAGCAGGAAAGTTGCGCCTTGACGAGCGTTTTCCAACACATCGATTTTTTCGGCGAAAACAAATTGATGGCAACCGATAAAGCTGGCTGAATGGATCAAATAAGGCGAATTGATCGGGTTTGGCCCAAACCGCACATGCGAGACCGTGCGCGATCCGGATTTTTTCGAGTCATAGACAAAATAACCTTGCGCATGGAGCGGGGTCGATTCGCCAATGATCTTGATGCTGTTCTTGTTGGCCCCAACCGTGCCATCGGCACCGAGTCCGATAAACAAGGCGCGGACTACCTCATCCGGTTCGATGTCAAAAGAGGGATCGTAATCCAAGCTGGAGTGCGAGACATCATCATTAATGCCAACCGTGAAATGGTTTTTTGGCTGGTCTTTCTTGAGTTCATCCAGCACGGCTTTCGCCATCGCGGGGGTAAATTCCTTGGACGATAGGCCGTAACGACCTCCGGTGATACGCGGAATGGTGGCTGTGGGCAAAGTTCCGCTCGCGTAGGCTTCCGCCAATACCGTCACCACATCGCCATATAAGGGTTCGCCAGTGGAACCCGGGGCTTTGATGCGATCCAGCACGGCGATTGATTTCACAGTGGAGGGGATGACCTTGATGAAATGTTCGGCGGAAAATGGCAAACAGAGGCGAACATTGATGACGCCGACCTTTTCACCCTGTTTGTTCAAATAGTTGACCGTCTCAATCAAGGTTTGAGCCGCTGAACCAATGATGACCACTACCCGTTCGGCTTCAGGATGACCGTAATAGTCGAATAGTCGATATTTTCTACCCGTCAATTCGGCAAATGCGTCCATCTTTTGTTGAACGATGGATGGCAGACGCACATAAAACGGGTTAACTGTTTCACGCGCTTGGAAATAAACATCGGGGTTTTGCGCCGTGCCACGAATGAATGGATTGTCCGGGCTTAAACCTCTACCGCGATGGGCGCGAACCTGTTCAGCATCAATCATCGCCCGAATATCCTCATCGGGAATCAGCGAGAGTTTGTTGACTTCATGCGAGGTGCGGAAACCGTCGAAAAAGTGGATAAAGGGGATGCGGCCTTCCAAACTGGCGGCTTGGGCCATCAAAGCCATGTCATGACCTTCCTGTACCGTGCTGGATGCCAGTTGGGCGAATCCAGTATGGCGCACGGCGGCTACATCGGAATGGTCGCCGAAAATCGACAAACCCTGCGCGGCTAAGGATCGTGCGGCAACATGCAAGACTGCCGAAGTCAATTCCCCAGCCATTTTGTACATGTTCGGGATCATCAACAACAGCCCTTGAGAAGCCGTGAAGGTCGTCGTCAGCGCACCGGTTTGGAGAGCGCCGTGGACTGTGCCAGCGGCACCGCCTTCACTTTGCATTTCAACGACGAGGGGGATGTTACCCCAGATATTGGTTTTCCCCTCGGATGCCCATTGATCGGCCAATTCGGCCATGGTGGAGGAGGGGGTGATAGGATAAATGGCGCATACTTCGTTGACGCGATAGGCGATATACGCCACGGCTTCATTGCCTTCGAGCGTCGTAACCTGTGACGGTTTCATGGATTACACTCCTGGTTCAGGATTCATTTCAATGGCATGGCAAGGACACTGCTCAAAACACACGGCACAACCGGTGCAGAGGTCATAATCATAGCGGTAACGCTTGCCAGGGCCTAATTTGATGATGGCATGTTCGGGACAAGTGCCAAAGCAACCGTCACACTCAAAACAGTTGCCGCATGAGAAACAACGCTTGGCTTCATACAAGGCTGCGTCTTCGCCCAAGCCTTTGACCACTTCGTCAAAGCCAAAGGATCGCTTGTCCACTTCTATGGAGTCTTGGACTCTTTGCTTGGCCTCGGTGTCATACCAGATATGCAGCTTTTCAAACCCGACGATATCGTGTTTAGGGGGTTTGACATATTGCCCATGGTTGAGAAAAGCATCAATGTGACGGGCCGCTTTTTTACCATGCCCCACGGCTACGGTCACGGTTCTTTCGCTAGGAACCATGTCCCCGCCTGCGAAAATGCCTGGATGTCCGGTCATCATATTGGTATCGACCATCACCGTGCCGTCGCGCTTGAACTCAATCCCTTCAATGTTATGTAAGAATCCGGTGTCGGTGTCTTGGCCTAAAGCAAGGATCAAAGCATCCGCTTCCAAAGTCTCGAATTCCCCAGTCGGTTCAGGATAACCTTCTGCGTTGATTTTCATGACTTCAACTTGGATGTGGGTCTGATCGATTTCCTTAATGGTGCGTAGCCAATTGATCTTGACCCCTTCCTCCATTGCCTCGTCCGCCTCAAACGAGTGGGCGGGCATGTGGTCGCGATCACGCCGGTAGATAATTAAGGCTTCCTCCGCACCTAGGCGCTTGGCGGTGCGCGCAGCATCCATCGCCGTGTTGCCACCGCCATAGATGGCGACCCGGCGACCTAGCAAGGGCGCTTGCCCTGATGCCGCTTGCCGCAAAAAACTGACCGCGTCCAAAATCTTACCCGCATCCCGTGCCGGAATATCCACCCGCTTGCTAATGTGAGCGCCGATGGCAACGAACACGGCATCGAATTTGCCGGCTTGCTTTTCCGCCAAAATGTCTTGAACTTTCCGATTCAGTACAATTTTGACACCCATGTCTTCGATGCGGCGGATTTCATTTTCCAATTCATGGCGTGGCAGGCGATAAGCCGGAATGCCGAAATGCATCATGCCTCCCGCCATCGGGCCGGCCTCATGAATTTCCACGGCATGGCCTAAGCGAGCCAGATGATAGGCGGCGGACAAACCGCTAGGCCCGCCCCCGACCACCAAGACTCGCTTTCCGCTAGGAGGTGCGTCAATTTTCACCTTCCAGCCTTGCAACAAGGCCTGGTCACCTAGGAAACGCTCCACGGCGTGAATACTGACTGAACTGTCCACTTCCTTGCGGTTACAGCTTCCTTCACAGGGATGGTAGCAAACCCGTCCGTGGACGGCAGGCAGAGGATTATCCTTCATGATCGTCTGCCAAGCACGTTCATAGTGGCCCGCTTGGACAAGCGCAAGCCAAGCCTGGATATTTTCACCAGCCGGACAGGCGTTATTGCAAGGGGGAAGTAAATTTTGATAGACCGGACGTTGGGTGCGGACAGGGCCGGTTCCCTTGCCGTGTTGTACCAAATCCGCAGGACGTGTTTTATCGCTGGGCTTGGGACTAATCATTAGATTTCTCCATAGTAAGCTGAGTTTGAGATGGATTATAAAGTGCCTTGGTTAAGCCACTGTTTAAATCTATTTGCATTTTGAATAAGGGGATAAAGGTAGTGCAGATTCAAGTACCCCATAGCCATATCTATGCTGTGGGATACTGATAGAATATCCCAAGGGCAAGGCAATAGCTTAATGCAGGGGAAGCTAAACATAGCGCCGTGGTTTACACATAGTGTCAGAATTGCCCATGCCAACTCGGAATTGTAGACAATGAGCGATTACGATTTTTGAAGCGTAGCATACGTCTAATGCAGATTGAAAACTAGAGTCTATTGCCGACAAGACCATGGACAGAGCGGATTAACTTTGTGTTCTCATCCAATACTTGCAACTTATTCAAGAGCATAGCTTCACAAATGTGGCTGTCGCATCCTTCCGGTGAATTGACTGTTTGTCGTTGACAAAGTGAATCCTTCATCGGCAAACCAAAGTTGTGCAATCTGGAGTATCAAAGCTTGCTTTGACAGGCAAGGCAAGCTTCGCCAGCAATTCTCATTTTGGCGTGGAAGTGGGTCATTCCGGCATGGACTGCCGGAATCCAGTGCCATGGACGGTATCGGGTCGGCTGCGTAAGTGTTTGATTAAGCGCTGTGAGTGAACCCAAGTTTCACGTCCATGTGACTGGATTCCTGCTTCCCGGCAGGAATGACGGGTTATACATCAACGCTTTGCCTCATAATGAGAATTGCTGAAGCTTTGCTCCAAGGGAGCAAGGCAAAACCTGCCTTGACACTCCTAATTTGAAAATCCTCGATTACTCAACACTTAAGTTCACGAAGCTTTTAACCTTGGGGCCAGCAGAATTGGCACGTACTGGGACAGGAACAAGCCATAAGCACCCATCCACAAGGCTATCGACAAGGTCATCCAGCCACCAATTCCCGGCTGAGCGATCACTCTACTCAATGCCCCCAGGTTAATCAACACAAACGCCAAAGTCATCAACGGAAAGCTTTGCAATGGTCGTCCGGTGTGGCCTAGCGCCACCCGCGCAGCCACGCCGAGGATCAAGCTGCCAACGGCCCCATAGGTCAATGCATGAATGCCACTTTCCCACAGGCTGGGTTTGCCGAGGATGGCGATGCTCAGCAATAAGAATCCGACCGGAATCCAAGCGTAGCCCAAGTGCAGCACCCAGAGCA
This sequence comes from uncultured Methylococcaceae bacterium, assembly GCA_903859815.1. Classification (GTDB taxonomy): domain Bacteria; phylum Pseudomonadota; class Gammaproteobacteria; order Methylococcales; family Methylococcaceae; genus Methylumidiphilus. The sequence goes on from CAIOOA010000136.1 coordinate 105,027, forward strand.
GGGGTTCCCGGCCTACCCGCCAGCCTTGCCAACGGGCCAAGCGGTAAGCTTGGGCGAATGCGGCAAACAAGCCTAAAATCCCGGTGACACTGGAGTTAGGCCATAATACAAAACCGAACCCAAACAATGCGGTCAGCGCGATTGCGGCGGAATCGATACGGTCAAACGCTGGTATGACCGCAGAAGATTCCGGGCAATTCGAACGTAGCCAATTTTGCGAAAAAGCCGGTATTATCCGCCCACCCACCATGATAATCATGCCCAACACAAGGAATAAGCCCAAGCGCAGACACTTATCCTGCAAGTCAACGCTACCGCCAGCATTGATGAAAAACACCCCTTCCACCAATAAAAAGACCGTCAACAACAGCAACGCCTTATAATTGCGTTCGTTTTTGGCGGCTATCACTTCCCCGCTCATCAGCGCCAAAAGTCCGCCCCAAAACATCAAGCTAGACATCCCCCAAATGAGCCAGCCGAATGAACCCGGCAAAAACCCTCCCAATCGTGCCAATACCCAAACAGCGCTCATCGCCATCAGCGTCGCCCCGCTAACGGGGGGTCGTTTAGTCCATGTGGCAACGGCGGTCAATAGAAATCCAGCGATAGCCCCGCCGGCAAAGCCAAAAATCATTTCATGCCCGTGGCGCACCCTAGGTGTTATGCCTTCGGGCCAGACAATCACACCACTCAGATAAAACGCCCATGCCAACAGCATCAGCAGTGCATAGACACCGATCAATAGGAAAAAAGGGCGGAAGGCATAGCTAAACACGACATCAACATAGTTGACCTCGGCTGGATCAGACTGCAATTCAGGATTAGGCATGGGATGACGGTCTCTGCGTGTGACAAAAACACAATGTATCACGAATAAATGACGGGTAGCAGAGGTAGGCAGCAATCCTCCGGTATTATCATATTGATAGCCAAATTTGAGGAATTACGACTATGAATATTTCATTGACCCCCCATCTTGAAAAGTTGGTGCAAGGCAAGGACGAGAGCGGCCTTTACAACTCGGCAAGCGAGGTGATGGGCGAAGCTTTGCGCCTCATGGAAGAAAGCGACCAGTTGCGCGAATTGCGGCTTGATGAATTAAGGCGCGAAATCCAGAAGGGGATTGATAGCGGCGAAGCCACCTCCTTAGATATGGAAGAAATCAAGGCAAGAGGACGAATGCGGTTTGCCGCAGGACGAGAAGGATGAAATCCTGATGTCGCGTTTAATGAAAAAGAGGAACTATGAACACCGAAACCGTGATGACCGAAGAGCAACTGATCCGTCAAGCTATTGATGCCCTAATCAAAAGTTTGGGCATAATGGAGGCGACCCACTTTCTTGCCATCAAGCATGAAAACCGCCTAAAATCTGTGGGCGAGCATAACCCGTACCCCGAAAAACCTGTTTTGTGTGGAGTTTTTCAGGGTGCTGTTTACAGGTGATAGTCATATGAAAAAAACAGAGACTTGCTACATGTGCGAGTGCATTGCCACCACAAAAGAACATGCTCCACCGAAATGTATTTTCCCTGAGCAAAAAGATACGGGCGGCGTTGACTACCGAAAAAACCTTATTAAGGTGCCGTCATGTGACGCACACAATACCGTGAAATCGACTGAAGATGAATACTTGATGTATATACTTCCGACCTCCATCGCTACAAATACCTTAGGGATCAATCAGTTTCTAACAAAAATACAGCGAGCGATAACAAGAAATCCGAGCCTCGTCCTCAATATATCGCAAGATGTCCAAGAAGTTATTGTTCATGACACTGAAAAGGATATTTGGTTTGAGACACACGCAATTAAAATTGACATGAGGCGAGTACATAAAGTTCTTGAAATGAATGCCAGAGCAGTGTTTTACAACTCACACAAAGTGAAATTTCTTGGCCCAATAAAGGTTTATACAAATTTCTCACTAATACTAGACTCGCCAGGGCTAAACGATTTGCAAGAAAAAATCTTCAGCATGAGTGAACTCCTGCTGCAAGACTCTCAACTAAAAGGGGAAAATCAGGACGTTTTCACATATAGAATGGCGCGTGAAAAAAACGTCGAACTCATCGAGTTTACATTTTATGGAGTATCAAAGGCACTCGCTGTTCTCAAGCATGGTTAACAACGCGGTAATGTTCATTCGTAGTGTGAAATAGCGGCTCCGCCGAGTATTGCGCCGAATTGGAAAACAAAAACATTCTGCGGGTTACGCTAAACCACTATTCTGCCCTTGCTAAGAATTGTATTATTGAAGAATTATGAAGTTTGAAGCGTTTTCCTTTACCTACAATGGTGCAGTGCGAAAACTTACCCCAAGGCTACAAGGGAAAGTTTTCCACATTACAAGCCCAGAAAATTTTGTTTATATTTGTAAAAGTGGCAAGATATTAAATAATAAAGATGGAGTTTTAACGCAAAACTGGAATAACAACAATTATTTTGCTAATAAAGGATGCGTATCCGTTTGCGATCTTGTCAACAACACAAAGCCTAGAGTTACACGGCGCAAGTATTTGAGTGATTATCAAATTTTTGGGCAGGGCTGGGGCGCAACCACTGTTTTTCTTTTTTTAAGTCCGTTGGTTCACCATAAGTTGATTACATGGCAGTCATGGAAAAGGGAAAAGGCTTACGGGCTGCAGATTGTCCCCGAATTAGAGTCGGGTTTCCCAGAAGCTATTCTGCTGGATTTTATAGAAGAGGTATGGATTCTTACCATTAACGATAGAGAATGGCTTTGGAATTAAAAAGCAACTCGGTAAGGCGCATTCGTAGGGCGAAATAGCGGCTCCGCCGCGTATTGCGCCGCATGGGGAAATGGAGGCATTGGGCGGAATACGCTAAGCTGCTATTCCCCCCTTACTAACTTGAACCAAAAGAGGTCAATATGAGACAAGTTTTTATATATCCCGGTGAGGATGGTTATTGGGTGGCTGAATGTCCAAGTTTACCGGGATGTATCAGTCAAGGCAAGACAAGGGAAAATGCTGTCAATAATATCAGGGATGTCATCGAACTCTATATATCAGTCCTTGAAGAAGATAATCTACCCATACCCAAAGAAAACTATGATGCCCTATTAGTTGCCGTATGAGAAAATTACCGAGCATATCTGGCAAACAATCCGTCGGTGCATTGCAAAAAGTCGGCTTTATATATAAACGACAAACAGGTAGCCATATTGTATTGCGCAGGGATGACCCATTTTCACAAATAGTGGTGCCGAACCATGACGAGCTTGATAGGGGTACCTTACTGGTCATTCTCAGGCAAGCAGACATCAGTGTGGATAATTTTATTAAAATGCTTTAAATAATAGGTTCTAAAGCTTGGGGTTTCGCTGACATTAAGTTAAGAGCTTGAACTGGCCTACTCTTGGAGTGCAAGGCTTGCCTTGCAGATATTGACAAGACGTTGTTAATCCTCGCAAGGCAAGCCTTGCACTCCGTTTGTGCTTAACAGACTGGAAGTGAAGCTGGAACTTGGAAATGCGCAGATTATTCATCACGCCCTGATGGGTGTTTGGCAGTGATTGCTGATGGCGAATCGAGCCTCAATGGTATTATGGCTTACTGTCCTCCGCCTACTCTCCAAGCAAACTAGACACTATGCAGAGTTAAATCAGTCTATTCGGCGACGATTGGAAAAATCTCGCTTCCGACCGTTGACTCGCCAGCCGGGCAAGCGTATAAAAACCAAATCAAACACCGTGCCTGTGGTTCAGTTCAAGAAGATTTATCTGCCGCGATGGACACCCGCCTCCGATTCTTATCGTGGCGGGGAGGATATAAACGCTATTCGTTTAATCTGGCCCCAAACTTCAGTATCCAAACTTAAAATGCAACAAAGACAACTTATCCACAGTTTTTGTCGCCCGAAGACGGGAGAGTCCGCTCAAGTCACAATGGAGCGGGCTATTGCCATTTTGGCATTAATTCGAAAGATCGGTTTGGTTCTTGCGCCCGAAGTCATCGAATGGGACTTGTCGCCACTTGGGTTAAGTAAGATGCCGCTTAGAACGTTACAAAGACGTATGTGCTTTACTGAAATCGCACCCGCTGAACTATCTGAACACAGTAACTTATTTGGTCCATTGGCGCTTTCCTTTAATACTGTCAAGCTCAGGGAAGCCGGGGCTATGCCAGTAATCTATGTTCCGCAGGGACTTAGTAGTCCGCTCAGTCAATTGGCAATTTTCTGTGTGAACGGAGCCCAACACACAAAAGCCGTTCTTGGTCAACTTCAACAACTTAAAGAAGTCAGTGACCCGCAGCTTGCTGAAATCAAATTCGGTCATCCTGTAGATCCAAATTGTGTACTCAATCTCCGTAACATAGATCCAGAGGGTGATGTTGTAGCTTCTTACTCTGTTCCGGTAGTTCATGCACAACAACTACTTCAGCATATAGGTTTCAATAATATTCCATTTGATCATAGCATAGGAATATTAGAAGTTTTTCTAAATATGTTTTGTCCAACCGACAACTCTTATAATGGAGAGTTTTTAGGATATTATCGGCAAAGAGAATGGCGCATCATCGCTGGTGATGTACGATTGAATGGTCGCGCTATGGGGCGTGAATTGACATCTGCCGAGAAAAAGGAAGTTATAGCGATTGACCCATTTTTTTGGAGTCGCCCACTCTTTATCAATGGTAATAAAATTTGTCGTTTAGACTTGGCTCTACTATACGAACCAATTATCGGTTGGAATGTATTCGATCACATGGAATCAATTTATGCCCCTGAGAATGTTCATATTCAAATTCGAGGAATTGTGGAAAGCCAAGTGCCTGTTTGTGCTATTCCATAAACTCGCAAGGTCAATGGCGGCATCACCGCGTATTGAGCCGCATGGGGGATTAAACATTCGGCAGAATACACTAAACCTCTATTCTGCCCCAATAGCCCGGTGGCTACAAGGCTATATCGTTTGCCCACACGGAACAGAACCCAATACCGACGAGGATATATATGACCACCGCTGTCGGGTCGGTTATAATTGCGGCAACACCGCTATTCAAATAATAGGTTAGCTGGGTAAGTCGGGCAGCGGCCTTATGGTTACCCGACATTTCTAAAACAAGTATTTCAAGGTACACCAACATGTCTAGTAGTCTTGAGCATGTGGAAGCTGAACCCTCGCCATCCCATCCTTGAGTTTAAGAAAGTTAATACTTCCATGCCACTGTATTCTGTACGGGCTGGTATCAGGTGGCGTGCGCTTGGCGTTATGAAAGACTCTGACACCAATGAAAGATAGCGCAAAGTATACCAAGATTGTCGAATGGTCAGATGAAGACGATTGCTATGTCGGAAGTTGTCCGGGGCTAATGTTTGGTGGATGCCATGGCGATGATGAACTTTCAGTATTTAAGGAGCTTTGCCAAATGGTTGATGAAGTCATTGAACTCTATAAGGAAGATAACAAACCTTTACCAAGACCGACGGCAGGACACGATCTAGTCAACCGATTATTTAACAACTAAACACGGAGTCAATCATGGAATTTCTTAGTTTAACACTGGTGGCAATTGCAACAATTATTGGCTTGTACTATGGAATCATCCTAATTATCAGAGCATTTCAAGTTTCTGTATGGTGGGGGCTAGGCTATTTGTTTGTCCCGTTCGTTTCTCTTATTTTTATCGTGGTGCATTGGCAGACCGCCAAAGAGCCTTTCTTAAAGAGTTTGTTGGCAATTCCTTTTGCGCTCCTAGGATTGTTTTTGCTACCTGTGGATACGCTAAACCACTAAAGGCCATGGCTTGAAAACCCGTAATCTGCTCCAGAGTAAGCTTCAATTGCGAAGCGAGGAGGGGTTTGCAACCCCGCCGTAATCGTTTAGTGCGAAGCCAAGGTATCCAAATTGGCGCAAAACGTTTCAGACGGGAATATTAATCCCGCTAGGCATTGGTTACAAAACCCGCATCACTTCGTTCACCTGCCTTGATAAAGCCGATCAACCAAAGATTTAAACCAAGGCGGGCGATTGAAAATGACATGGAGCAATACAAAACCCAATACAGGGAAAGGCAAAAACTCCAAAATCATGAACAAACCCACCCAAATCAGACAGATTGTTTTCGCGCTCATGTGTCCACCCCAGTTAAAGTTAATTATCTAACCGACAGAAAAAATGCCGGAAGCGGCTCTACCCGAACTTATCCCGGCATCTCGATGGTATCAGGCAGAAGTCAGACGAATTTCCGCCTCGCGGTATTTGGCGGAGGTCTTTGCCAAAACCTCAGCGGGTAGCTTCGGGCCCGGAGGCGTTTTATCCCAATCCAAAGTTTCCAAATAGTCGCGGACAATTTGCTTGTCGAAACTGGGCGGGCTAATGCCTACCCGATACTCGTCCACAGGCCAGAAACGGGAAGAATCCGGGGTCAACACCTCGTCAATCAGGTATAATTTGCCACTTTCATCCAAACCAAATTCAAACTTGGTGTCGGCGATGATGATGCCACGTTGCAATGCGTAAGCTGCCGCTTCCCGGTAGATTTGCAAGCTGGCCTCGCGAACCTGTTCGGCCAATGACTGGCCTAACAATTCGACCGCTTTGGCGAAATCGATATTCTCGTCATGGGCGCCCAGTTGCGCCTTGGTTGAGGGGGTGAACACCGGTTGCGGCAATTGTTGCGCCATTTGCAAGCCTTGTGGGAGCGGGATTCCGCAAACGGACCCGTGCTTTTGGTAATCTTTCCAGCCTGAACCGGTCAAATAGCCGCGTACCACCGCTTCCACTGGCAACGGGTGCAACTTCCGCACGACAATGGCCCTGTCTTGTAGTAAGGCACATTCTTCGGGATTCTTGACGACATCCTCAAGTTTTAGGCCGGATAGATGGTTCGGGATGATATGCTGCATATGATGGAACCAGAAATTGGAGACGGATGTCAGCACAATCCCCTTGCCCGGAATCGGGTCGGGCAGGATGACATCAAAGGCTGAAAGCCGGTCAGTGGTGACGATGAGCATATGCGTGTCGTCAATGTCATAAATATCGCGTACCTTGCCACGAGCCTTCAATGTTAGGCTGGTCAAGGCGGTTTCATATAAGGTTGTTGGAGCGTTCATGTTGGGTTTCGTGAGTTTGTTTGATGATAGTTGGACAATGATGTAATTTTGTCATGCTTGATGGCAATCGTGTACTAATTCAGCGACAAATTCCATGAGTTGGCTGGGAAAATTTATCGGCGGAACATTTGGCTTCCTCATGGGAGGACCATTGGGCGCTGTGTTTGGTGCGGCTGTCGGGCATCAATTTGACCAAGGGCAAGGCGAACACAATCCGTTCCGCGTAGAAGTTGACACGGCGGAACAATACCAGACACAGATGGTTTTTTTCACCGCTGTTTTCTCGGTCATGGGTCACGTCGCCAAGGCTGACGGACGGGTGAACGAAGCGGAGATTGCTTTCACTCGTAACCTTATGGCCCGATTGCAATTGAGCGAGGACATGAGGAAAACCGCCATGCGCTTGTTCAATGAGGGAAAACTTGCCGATTTCCCGCTTGACCAAGTGCTGCAACAGTTCCGCTCCGAATGCCAGCACCGCTTGCACCTGCTTCGCTTTTTTGTGGAAATCCAGCTTGAACTCGCCTTGGCGGATAGTGTACTCCACCCTGCGGAGGAAAGACTGTTGCTGCACCTCTGTGAACGCTTGCATTTTTCCCGCTTTGAACTCCATGCGTTGAAAACCGTGCTTGAAGCGCGATTGCGCATGGGGGGCGTCACCAGCATCAATACAGCCACGGGCAGTTCCAAAATCGGCAACAAGAACCCAGCTTGCAAGAATCCTATGCCATTCTAGGGGTGGATGCCACCGCCAGCGACCAAGAGATTCGCCGTGCTTACCGCCGACTACTGAGCCGCCATCACCCTGACAAACTGGCAGCGGAAGGTGCCCCGGATGACAAGGTGCGGAAGGCTAACGAGAAAACCCATGAAATTCGCAAAGCATGGGAATCTGTGCGTAAAGCCCGTAAACTATGATGAGAAGCTAAATTTAAGCAAAGCAAGGAGAAACTGCAAAAAAAACCTGTCATAAAGTTATAATATTTAATTTATACCTCCGATTTATTTTCGGAAACTATTTATCATGAATCATACTAATAATTGAGGATAATTTAATGCCTTCTTTCGACATAATTTCTGAAGTCAATCTGCATGAAGCTGCCAACGCAGTCGACCAAGCCAACCGCGAGGTAAATACCCGCTTTGACTTTAAAGGCTCGGGGGCAAAATTTGAATTGATCGAGTCAGTGATCACCCTAACGGCTGAAAGTGACTTTCAGCTACAACAAATGATGGACATCCTTCATATCAAACTCGCTAAACGCGATGTCGACATAGCCAGTCTCAAAACCGATGAGCCGCAAATTGCCGGCAAACAGGCAAAACAAACGGTGACCTTAGTCCAAGGCATCGATTCCACCCTCGCCAGAAAAATCGTCAAACTCATCAAAGACAAAAAACTGAAGGTGCAAGCCGCCATTCAAGGCGAAAAAGTCCGCGTCACTGGCAAAAAGCGTGACGATCTCCAGGAATGCATCCAGGCGCTGAGAGAAACCCCCTTGGAGCAACCCTTGCAGTTTGACAATTTCAGAGATTGACAGGCTTGCAAATTAATGGCTGATGTTGTGAAAATTAGAGTATAAGAAGCAAGCTTTGATTGTCAAAGCAAGCTTTTTCTGTCAAAGCAAGCTTTGACGCTCCAATCGTTCATTTCACCATTAAAGTCAGTTAATTATATCCATGCCTTTCAAGCCTAATATTAGGCATGTTGTAATATTTCGTTATACATAACTATATATATTGAGAATTAAATGTCATTTCATAAATCCAAGTTGACGCGCATAGGCGTATTCTATGATGGTAACTATTTTTTTCATGTCAGCAATTACTACCAATATCAACATGCGCGCAAGGCGAGAATCAGTATTGATGGGCTGCATGAATTCATCAGGCATCAAGTTTCCGAGGCGGAAGGCGAAGATGTCAAATACTGTCAAATTGTCGATGCACATTATTTTCGAGGGCGTCCTCGTGCGCAAGAGGCCGAAGCTAGGGGTTTGTTGCTACGTGAACGCCAATTCGACGATATATTGATGCGCGAAGGAGTCATCACCCATTACTTGCCTTTAGGTCCGGATGGCGAGAAAGGCATTGATGTATGGCTTGCTTTGGAAACCTATGAACTCGCCATTTACAAACGCTTTGATGTCATCGTCCTGATTGCCTGCGATGGGGATTTCTTGCCCTTGGTGCGTAAACTGAATGCCCTAGGGGCAAGGGTCATGTTGCTTGGGTGGGGGTTTTCTTACATCGACCAAAGCGGCAAAGACAGGGAGACACGCACTGCCCAAGTGCTGTTGGAGGAGGTTACCTATCCGGTGTTGATGCATCAAATCATTGATGACCGTTCGCGCAGGGGAGACCCGAGGATTGACCAATTATTCGTGCCTCACAAGGAATCCGGCCCTTATCAAAAGCCTATGGAAATGAGGAGATCCCAATCCATTGCGCCCCCTAGCCCCGCCAGTGCCGCGATTGCTGCCGACAAGAACGTCAACGACCCACCTGCCAATGACCTGACGATGTCCGACTTAATCGCCAATAGCGTGAATGATGAAAATTTGTCGGCCAATGGTTACACGATCAACGGACAGCCGATCCAGGGAGAAGCCATTCCTGAATTTACATCTGACCCCACCCAAGAAGAGTTGCCGGGCAATAATGGGGCTAAAGCCAGCTTTTCATCATTGGATGAAGAAACGTCCAGCGATTTATCGGAAAACGAAGTGACTGTCACCGAGTTGACGGCCAGTGATGTGACGACTGGCGAGTTGCCCGTTAACGATCTGACCAGCAACCTGCCGACGGACAGTCTGGCAGTCATGAATGCAAGCACCACAGGAATCACCACCAGCAGCGTCTCGCTGGGGAGGATACAAGCATTGCGGGAGGGATTCGGCTTCATCACCCCTAGCGATGGGGCAGGAAACCTGTTCTTTTTCCACGCATCAGTGTTGAACGCGGACTTCAACGAATTACGGGTGGGGGACGAAGTCAGCTACAAGATCGGCAACAACGACAAGGGCATTTGTGCCGTTGACGTTGAAATTGTGACGTAGAGATCACGGTCTCGCGCTAGCTGGATCAATGGGCGGAGAGCGGGATTGGACGGGTTACTGGAACGGGAAAGGGCTCAAGCGCAGTCCCAGTCCCGGCGACAGTAATTCTCATTATGAGGCAAAGCGTTGATGTATAACCCGTCATTCCTGCCGGGAAGCAGGACAAATCGGCAGGACAGCCGATTTGCACGGCTCCGCCGCCCGTAGGGTTCGGGACAGGGATGTTCCGAATGCATCCAGTCAC